>JBGPIX010000204.1:0-9724 GCA_041485085.1 Candidatus Acidiferrum sp. | reverse complement strand
GCGAATACGGCGGTCTCCGCAAAGATCGAACCAGTGCAACGTGCCGCGCGGAACGCGAATCAAATCGCCGGCTTCCACCTCGATCGCCACAACCGGGCCTTGCACCGGGTGAATGTGGAACAGCCCGCGCCCAGCGATGATGTAGCGCACTTCGTCTTCATCGTGCGTATGTTCGATGTTAAATTTCGCCAGCATGGCATCCAGCCCGGGAGTCTCTGCATTCACGTCAATCACGTCCGCCGTGACGTAGCCACCCTGGCGCTTGAGTTTCTCGATTTGCTCGCCGTACGCGCTCAGAACTTGTTCCGAGGAAGCATCCGCTGGCAGGTCTGCGGGAGATTCCCAGCGCTCGTAATCGATGCCCATTCCAGCGAGATACGCGCGCACCTCATCGTGTTCGCGAAGCGAACGGTTTTCATCGGGGATACGAAGGACAGCCATGGCAATCAACTCCCAAGTTCAGATAGCGCAGGAATCAAGCATTCTGCGCGGCACCAGAACGAACCAGCACTTCCATCAGGAACTCCAAGATTTCAACATGCCGCTTGGCTTCCTGCAAGCTAGCGCCCCAAGTATAAAGCCCGTGCTCCCTCAGAAGAAAACCATGGATACCGGGACTTTCCCGTAAGATTCTCGAAACGCGTTCTCCCAATTCAATCATGTCCTGCGAATTCTCGAGAATCGGCAGCCACTCGCGGTGCTTGTGCGTTCGAACGCCTTCCAACCCCTTCAGCATTTCATACCCTTCGAGCGCAATGCCACCCTGTGACGCATGCGAGCCCGAAAGCACCGTGCTCCAAACGGAATGCGTGTGCAAAACCGCGCCGGCGTCCACGCCGCGCACGATGGCGAGATGAAGCAACGCTTCCGCGGATGGCCGTCCATTGCCGTGCACGACGTTCGCCGCGTCGTCCATCTCCAGGAATTGCTTAGCTACTAGACTGCCCTTGTCTAACCCAGTCGAAGTAATCGCCAGCCGCAGGGGTTCACGCGAAATCACCGCGCTGAAGTTTCCGCTAGTCCCCAGAACCCATCCGCGCGCGTGGAAACCTTTTCCAATCTCCGCCAGGCTTTCACAAGTCTTCGAAAACTTGAGTGTTTTCGGCCTCACGGATTGAATGCTCCGCCGAACGGAGCGGGATTGGGATCCGGCCATTCGATTCTTCATCGCAAGCATTATAGTCACGCCGGCGCGCGTCTCCAACCTTCCTCTTCCGTGGCAATGCGAACGGTCCTTCAGCGCGAATCGAACGTGGAGATCAGTCCGAAAATGAGGAGGTGTTGCGAGGGCGTCAAGCTATCGATTCCAGGGGAAGTCTCGGCACCACGAAAGAAACCGCCACCCTTTCCCCGCGAATCGTCGAAGCGATATTCGAGCCGCGCAATCGTGTTCGTCTTTCGATAGGGCACGTGGTATTCGAGCGTTGTCGTGAACGCGTTGACTAGCTGCTGAGATCCAGTCCAGCGAGCGTCACGATCCCAGGCAATCTCAGGCCGGACCGTAACACTCCAGTGACCACCAAGAGTCTTATGTACGGGCAATTGCGCAGACATCCAAAGCGCGCGCAGGTTCCCAGGAACGTCAACCCTCTCTGTCCCAATCTGATATTCAAACGCGGTCGTAAGTCGAGCGGTCTTCCACTCAGAAATACTGTCCGAAAAGAAACGCCAAAATTCGAGTGCGGTATTGGACTGGTGCGGACCGTAAAGGATCGTCTCCTTAAAAGTGAGATGCTCCGTCGCGCTGTACGCAAACTGCCCGCCGAAACTCGGAACGTTGTTCGGATGCGCCAAGTGGAAATAGTCATTGATGACGAATCCCGTAGCCGCAATTTTTTTCGAAAACGGATAGCTGGCATTCAGACCAAACATCAAATACGGAGTGTAGTCGGCACCCCATGGGCGCGTATATTCAAAATTATCTTTGGCGTATAGCGAATCATAGCCGATGAAGCTGTTAAAGAGCCCGGCTTGGACCGTGATTCCATTGCCTACGGGCGCAAGATAGGAAACATCCGCCAGACCAAAGTGCCGAAGCCCATCCGAGCCGCTGACGTTGGGAGCCGTGGGAGAATACCCGAATCCCTCCGAATCCTTGCCTCCATGCACCGCAAGTTCCATGCCCCAGCGGGAATCTTGAGAACCCTGCTTCTTGAGGTATGCGCCGGCCATATTCAGGTCAACTTCATCGACTCGGAACGCCGTGCTGCGGTTGCGAAACAAATGATTGGAGGGATGGTTGAAATCCAGCAAATAGCCCACATCAACGAAACCGCCATACTGCCATGTAGACTTTGCATGCAGGCTTGTCGCCTGTGACTGCGGTTCTTGGGGCGCGGCGTTGGACTGCTCGACGTGATCGAGGATTATGCGCTCGTGCTCGGGCAATTCCGGAACAGGTGAATCGCTCTTTGCCAGAGCGGGCTTCGCGCGGGAGTCACTCGTCTGTTTGTCATCCGCCGGCAAGCGAAGTGGAATAATACCGGCAAATAGTGATGCGGCAAGAAGAACCTGGAAATGTCTGCCATCGAGCTTGAACGCGCGCATTTCTCTCTCCTACGCTAATGCAGGCAACGGATTGTTGATGGATCAAATTGCGTCTTTGTCAGGCGCAGAGTGCTGGTTCGTTGCCTCGGAATGCTACCGTCCCAAGCGTAAGGAAATCGTAAGCCCGGCGTAAGAACGGGATTAGTACGTAAAATACAAACTTTTCAAGAACTTGCGGAGGGGGCGGCTAGAGAATTCAAGACCGAGCGGAGAGAAGTAGGGACGAGTTTTCAGGGTCGCAAGGGCGCTGGTGATCGACGGGAAATTTCCAGCGCCATGGCGCTCATCTCTTCATGGATCAGCCCGTTGGTGGCGAGAATGACAGGGCCGCCAAGCTGGTAGGGATTTCCGGCGAAATCGCTCACTTTGCCGCCGGCTTCTTCGACCAGGAGGACACCTGCGGCGACATCCCATTTCGCGAGGCCGAATTCCCAGAAGCCGTCGAAACGTCCGCTAGCCACCGAGGCGAGATCCAGCGCTGCGGAGCCATCACGGCGGACGCCGTGCGAGCGCTGGGTGAAGTCGCCGTAGTATTGAAGATTCGGGCTGAGCTTGCGGTTGCGCACCGGAAAACCGGTGCATAGCAGGCTGGTCGAGACCGTGGCGTTCTTGGAGACTCTGATTTTCTTGCCGTTGAAAGTGGCGCCTTCGCCGCGAGCAGCGGTGAAAAGCTCGTTGTAAAAAGGATTGAAAACCGCAGCAGCAATCGGCGAGTCACGTTGCGCCAGAGCGATCGAAACGCAGAAGCAGGGATAGCCATGCGCGAAATTCGTGGTGCCGTCGAGTGGATCAACGTGCCATCGAAACTCTGAAGCCGAAGCACTCTCATGCCCCGTTCCCTCTTCGGCCGCGATCGCATGCTCGGGGAAATATTTGGTGAGTCGCTCGACGATAAATCGTTCCGAGCGCTTGTCCGCCTGCGTCACAAGATCCACTTCATCGCCTTTGTAGGCAATGTCCAACGGCCGCGACAATTCTTCCACCAGGATTTTTCCGGCTTCCTGGGCAATTTCAACGGCGGTTTCGAGATAATTCTTGGTCATGGATGAAATGAGGACTCTCCGAAGTATCGGTCAGCTCCACACAACGACTTACTTCACTTTACCATCCATTGGAAAAACTAAATCCGCATTTGGGCCAGTTCTTCCAAGCTGGGATAAGAATGGGCATCGACATAGGTCTGCTCGGGGGGCTGCGATCCATCCTTCATCGCTTGGACCAACAGTTCCAGTGCGACGTCCAGAGTCAAAGATGTCACGACTGCGGCACGGAGCAAGCGTTGATCCACGAGCGGCTTGATCTGGCTTGAGATACCTACGGCAGCACAAGGCAGAGCCAGCCATTTCGTCCGGTCTGGTTCCGAGGCATTTGTCTGAAAGGCCTTTTTCGCACCGTGAATAAAGTCTGCGTTTTGCGACAAGATCATCTGGGTGTCTTGCGCCCGCACCGTCGACAAACTCAGCCACGAACAAATGGCCTTGTAGGCGCTTTCTGCTGTCCATGGGATCTTCAAGGACTTCAGTTCGACGTTTCTCGGTTTGGTGCTCTCGACTCCCTCGTTTCGTTTCGACGCGAGGTTATTGCCAGCCGGCCCGCGCAGATGAAGGACGGAACCCCCGTTCGGCAAGATCGCGCCAACCTGGCGGCCTTGAATGCGCCCGACTTCCACGTGGTCCTGCGACACCATGAAGACGGGAACGCTCGCGTTCTTGCGGATTGCGGCAAAATAGTCGACCTGCGCGTTGCTCACGACCCAGGCAATACCGGCGGCAACAGCAGCTTCCGCGACGCGCGGCAACCCCGTCACGCTTACCGGCTCGAGAATTATGCCGTCAGGCCGTGGAGCCGATCGTGATTGCACGAGTTCGAGCAATTGCTGGCTCTGTAGCACAGGGTCGTTCTGGGCGTTCAGCACTTGGAGTTCCACGCCCAGCCGATTCGCCGTACCTTTTGCTGCGGCCTCTTGCTCGCGCAAGTAGATGTTGTCACCCGGAAGCGACAGCACGCATTTCCATTTTTTCAAGATGGTTCCCAAACCTTCAATTTGGTTGCGGTCGAGATTAGAGCTTATTGTGCTCGTTCCAAGCCGCTGACGCTCGCTGCTCCGAGTCAATGACTCTATCTGGTTAATACAAATTCAATTTCGTCGCTTGGCCATCAGAGAAACAAGGAGGATTGGCGCCAGGCAAAAAGTTATTGCGCGCCGGTGAGATACGACTTGCGGTGGCGGACGTGGTAGGTGGAGGGGTCGACGGTGACGATGATGGAGCGGTAGGTGTTGGCGGGGCCGCGCGGCGTTGGATAGTAAGCCAGGAGATACTGGGTGCGTAACTCGCGGTCGATGCGATCGAAAATGGCGCCAAGTTCCTGGGGCGTGTCGGGATAGAACATCGCGCCGCCGGTGGTGTCGGTCATGGTTTCGAGGGCGTGCTCGCCGGCGGTGTTGCGGCCGCTTTCATTTTTCACCGGGCGGATGACGATGGTGTAAAGGAGGGCGTTGGAGAGCACGGCTTCCTTGCGCGCGGCTTCGAAGTCGGCACGACTGGTGGTTTCGCCTGCGTCGGTGACCAGGATAATGACGCGCCGGCGGTCGTCTCCGCGGCGCTCGAGAGCACGCGAACCGAGTAGCACCGCGTCGTAAATCGACGTGCCGGCGCCAGCCGGAATCTTGCGAACGGCCGCTTGCAAATCGGCGACTTTGTCTGAGAACGCCGCGACTTGCGTCACGTTTTCATCGAACGCGAAAACCGACAGGCGATCGCCCGGGCGCAACACCTGGCGGATAAAGTGAGCGGCGGCTTCCTGCTCGAAGCTGATCTCCTTGTGGGCGCTCAAGCTGGAGTCGATCATGATCGCCAGGTCCAGCGGCAGTGAGGTTTCCGGCTCAAACTTGTTGATTTGCTGCTCGACACCTTCTTCGAAGAGTTGGAAGGCTTCTTTGGGAAGGTCTGGCGCGGGCCGGTTCTTATCATCGAGAACGCTGACGAGAACGCTCACAAGGTTAACGTTGACGCGGATGCGGCCGCGCTGCCCGGCAGGTTCTTGCGGGTCGTTTGCGGGTTCAGCCGGCGTCGGCTGAACGATTTTTCCGGGCCCGCCGTCAGGAGCCGAAGTGGGGGCCGCGGTAGAGGTGGAACCCGTTCCCGACTTGGAGTTCGCACTGGAACTAGACTTCGGTTTTTGCGCCCACGGAGGACGGTCGGGCTTGTCCTGGCTGAAGGCAATCCCGGCCAGGAAAAGTACTGGAATGACTATAAGCAACGTGCAGTGAGGGCGAAGGGGTGTCATCGACATTGAAAGTTAAGATGCAGGTTTCGCGCGGGGTGTCGCCGCAGGTGCAGGTGGCATCTCTCCGTCGGCCCAGACCGCGCCGTCTGCGAAGTACTCCTTTTTCCAGATGGGCACGGTGCGCTTGAGAGTGTCGATGGCAAAACGGCAAGCATCAAAGGCGGCGGCGCGATGCGGAGCGCTTACGGCAATAAACACGCTGGTCTCGCCGATTTCAAGGCGGCCCAGTCGATGGACCATGGCGACGCGATGGATACGGTATTTTTCATGGAGCTGGTCGCCGATTTCGCGCATTTTGGCCAGGGCCATGGATTCGTAGGCTTCGTAGTCCAGGTAAAGAGTGGCGCGGTTATGAGATTGGTTGCGAACGAAGCCATCAAAAGTGACGATGGCGCCATCTTCGGGAGCTCGCACGTGGCGGGCTAGCGAGGACATGTCGATCGCTTCGCGCACCAACTGGTAGACATCATCGTGAGGGAGTGTGGCCATTTGGATGCGTCAGCCGCCGCTCACGGGAGGGAGAAACGCGACTTCGTCGCCGGCGCGTAGAGGCGTGTCCCAGGCGGCGAATTCCTGGTTGCGCGAAGCAACCACCGAGGAGCGGTATTTGGCGAGTTCGGGATGGCGCGCGGCGTAAAGAGCGAAAAGTTGCTCGATCGTCGTGGCGTTGGCGGACTCGACGGAATCTTCGCCATGGCCGGTGAGTTCCTTAAGCCGGCCAAAAAACAGGACTTTCACGCGAATCGTCTGTGAGACTCGTGGCACAGGAGAATTGTAACCCGCAGTGCGTGAGGGGGCCAGTGGCACAGGCCTTTGCCTGTGCCATCCTGCCACTCTGCTGAAGTGGATTCCGTCTGCGACGACGAAAGATTCAACATTTTTATCCGCGGGGTAAGATTTGACAGTTTCAACGCCTTGACCGTCGAGCGCGGGTTGCGTAGCGTGAAAGTAGTGGGGCTCTTGTTCGCGCCAGGCACGGAAAAACAAAGAGGAAAAAATGAAGATTTTGGTAACGGGTGCATCGGGGCTGGTAGGGACCGCGCTCGGGCTAACCTTGGCAAAGGCTGGGCATACCGTGTGCCGGTTAGTTCGGCCGCAGAGTGCTGCTGGCGAAGGAGCTAACGAAGGATTTGCGGTGGCGTGGAACCCGGTGACCGGAGAACTAGGTGGCGCAGGAGTCGGCGCGGATGCGGTGGTGAATCTTGCAGGAGCCTCGATTGCGGACGGGCGCTGGTCAAAGCAAAGAAAGGAGTTGCTTCGCACCAGCCGAATCGATACGACGCGCGCGCTAGTGAACGCGCTGGCGAAGATGAACGCGCGGCCGAGTGTTCTGGTGTCCGCTTCCGCAATCGGCGTTTATGGCGATCGCGGCGACGAAACGTTGACCGAGGAGAGCAGGCCAGGCACTGATTTTCTGGCGGGTCTGGCCCAGGAGTGGGAAGCGGAAGCGCTGAAGGCCGAGGCGCTCGGGATTCGCGTAGTGCTGGCGCGGATCGGAATTATTCTGGCGCGCGAGGGCGGAGCGCTGCCGAAGATGATGTTGCCATTCAAATTTGGGGCCGGGGGAAGACTCGGTTCCGGGAAACAGTGGATGTCGTGGGTGACGCTCGAAGACGTCGTCGGGATTTTACGATTTGCGATCGAGAACAATTCCGCAAGAGGCCCGATCAATATCGTGTCGCCGCAACCCCTGCAAAACGCCGAATTCACTGAGATCCTTGCGAAGGCGATGCACCGGCCCGCGCTCTTCCCTGCCCCCGCGTTTGCACTGCGGCTCGCGCTGGGTGAAATGGCCGATGCGCTGTTGTTATCCAGCCAGCGCGTCCTGCCTCAAGCGATCGAGAAACTTGGTTACAAATTCCTCTACCCGAATTTGGCTTTAGTGCTTACAAAAATTCTTGTGAAAAACTGACAAAATCCCGCTTTACTTTTGAACGTTAATGGTAACCGAGACGCGGAACGTGTGCCCGTTCATCGGGTCGGTGGACAAGAGGCTCTCTGAAGTTTGCCCATCCTTCAAAATCAAGTTTTCGTCAGTTCTAAATTGGCGGACCAGCGGCTGGCTACCCGGGTTGGCCACAAGCCTTTCCCCCTCGGTGGATTTGTTGGGGTAAAGCGCCGATCGATCAAAGATTAAATAAAGATGAAAGCGGCCATCGTCTTCGGTCCTGATACCGCAATCAATGTTTGAGCCAATATCCATATAGGTTGTCTTCTGGTCCTTGCCGTCCGTCTCGATGGGAACGCGGATACCAGTCCGAAGCCTGGTTGAATAGTTTCCGCCGAGCTTTTCATCCGTGATCACTGTGAAGGCATACGGCATGCTAGACACTTTCTTGTCGCCATCAAATTCAGTGAAGACAATCTGCACCTTGACAGGAGTGGAAACTTTCACGCGTTCCTCGGCCTTGGGCTTTTCCTGAGCGCCTAGCTGAACCGCAGGCAAGCAGAGCGCGCCGAACAAAAACAGATAGGACAATTTCTTCATCACATTCCTCCTGGATGATTCGAATAGTTTCTAAGATGAATTGTTCTCGCGGAAATCATTGCAACTTCTCTTCCGCTAAGAGCTTGACGCCAAGCTCGTCAATTTGGATCGGAGCAACTTGCAAAGGCGACAAAACAGTCGCGTCAAACTCTTGAGCCAATAGCAAAGGGTGCTTGTGGAGACTCCACTGCTCGGCGTACTCGGCCAGCAAGAGTTCCTGGTCATGCGGGACGAGCACTTCTGGCACGTTTTTTCCCTTGGCTTGCGGGCTGTGTTCCAGAGGAAGCTTGGCGACAACTCCTTGATGTTGCGAAGCGGAACTTTTCTCCACCGGAAGTACACGCACGGGGGCGTGATTCTGTGGTGGCGCTGTCACAAGCGGCGGCACAACTGGTTTCCCCGCCGACTCGATCGGTTGTTGTACGACATTCGGCTGCAAGAGAGCACGTGCGGCGAAGAACCCAATGACAATGACCGCCGCACTCGCCACAACAAGCCAGTTCGCAGCCCAACTGCGACGGGGAGCAGACTCTTCTTCGAGGCGGGCACGGACGCACGGCAAAAGAGAAGCAGGCACTTCGGCGTTCGCGGCGACGTGAAGACCGGCGTCAATGGACGCGAACAGGGAACGCTCCTGTTCAAATGCGGCGCGGCAGTCAGCGCACCCGGCGAGGTGCGCGCCCAGATCACCTTGCGGCTCGGCCCCGCTGGCTGCGGTTTCGATCAACGCGTCTTTATAATGTTTGCATGGCATCGCAACTTCTCCGCTAACTGTCTTCGCGCATAGAAAATTCTGGACTTCACCGTGCCCGTGGAAATCCCCAGCATGCTCGCAATTTTATCGATCGTGTGCCCTTCCATGGCCGCAAGCAAAAGCACCAGCCGCAATTTTTCCGGCAATTCGGCAAGGGCATGATCGAGATGCGCCTGAAATTCGTTCGAAGCGGCGACGTCTTCGGCGTTCGCGGCAGGCGGATGGTGCTCCGGTTGCGACCAAAGCGTGTCGCGCAATTCGCGGCGTTTCCCCGAGCGCAAACGGTCCAGCGCCAGGCGAAACGCGATTCGAACGAGCCACGCTCGAAAGCGCGTGCGGTCGCGCAAACGATCGAACTGGCGATAGGCTCGCAGCATCGCTTCCTGCGCGACGTCTTCGGCGTCCGCGGTGTTGCGCAGAACGCCGCGAGCCACTCGATACGCGAGCGGGCCACACTCGGCGAGGCGCTCCTCAAACTCGCGCCGCGTCTCAGCCTGGGCGGCTCCGTGCTCCACCTCATCCCCGACCGTGCGACCTGGTTGGACCAGAACCAGCTCCTGCATTGGTTATCCTGGGCGGGCTCCAATGCCCGCTCTCTCCGTACACCTAACCAGACGCCATGAGAGCAGAATTGGTTCGACGCTAAT
>JBGPIX010000203.1:0-9745 GCA_041485085.1 Candidatus Acidiferrum sp. | reverse complement strand
TACACGCCCAGCGGCACCACCGCCGGCATCGGGTTCGCCATCCCCATCAACACGGCGAAAAACATCGCCAACGACCTCATGACCGACGGCCGCGTCCATCAAGCTTTCCTCGGTGTCGAGACGCTGCCCATCGGTGGCTGGCTAAGCGAAGCGTTGGATCTGCCCGTGAAGGAAGGCCTGCTTGTGGAGAGAGCCACGAAGGGCGGGCCCGCCGCTGCCGCCGGTATCCTGGGTGGCAATCGTGTTGCCGAAGCGGGCATGCGCAGGATCGCCATCGGTGGCGACGTCATCGTGGCCATCGACAACCAGAAAGTCGCCAGCCAGCTCGACGTCAACCTCGCCCTCAACCACAAGCGCCCCGGCGACAACATAACCGTGACGCTCTATCGCGGCGGCAAAAAAATGGACATCCCCGTCAAGCTCGCCGAACGCACCGGCAACTAAATCCATCTCCTCGAAGGGGCGCCCGCCGCCGCTGGTGCTCTTACGGTCACTCGGCATCGCTCATTGACTAAATTCGGCGCGATACCTTGTGCGCGTTTCCTCACTCAACAAAAACCAGCCCTCCGCAATATCCCGCACGCGTTCCAGCTCTCGCTGCATTTCGGCGTGCTTGGCTTCCATGATTTCCGAACTGGCATCCTTCGGCACATAGATGGCTGGCGCAAAAAGCATCAGCGTCCTAGAAAAAGGTTTCGGCATCAAGAACTGGTCCCACGTCTTCTCAAAGGTCTTCCCGCGTTCCACCCCAATGTGAAAAACCAGGATCGGGCATCCCGTCTTCCGCGCCAGCATCACCGGTCCCGGCTTGGCCACGTATCGCGGCCCGCGCGGCCCGTCAATCGTGAACGCGCAATCAAGCCCTTCTTCCAGCCGCCGTGCCATCACCGCGAGTCCGCGCAATCCCCCGCGCGAGGAGCTTCCTTGTGCCGTTCCAAATCCCAGCCACTCGATAACCTTGCGCGTCCACTGTCCATCGAATGCCGTGGTGTTCATCACCACAACGCCGTGATTCCGCCTCCACCACGCCACCGGAATAATCACGCGGTGCCAGAACGCCCAGATGCATTGTTTCTTTGCCGCATACACGCTCTTCGCGTGCTGCCAGCCCAGCACTTCGTAACGCAGCGTCGGCCCCAACATTCGAATGACGCTGTAGACCGCCGCGGCAATGATCGGAATCTGCGCGCGCCGCGACCACGGCAAAGCCGGTAGCCGCGTGTCGTAATGCACGTTCACCGGCTCCTGCTCGGCTTTCTTCGTGGCCTCCACGGCTGCGTCTGGTGTCGTCATCATCTCTCTAGGCGGCTACAAATCACCCGACGTATAGTATAGACGAGACTTTCTGCCCCCGTGGCTGGGAGCTTCACCGAGTGACGGCCTTTTCCAATTCGAACCCCCGCCGGCGCCTCGCCGCTTTTCCGGCAGCCTGCGTGGCCATTCTCTGCATGGCGCTAGTGGCTGTGGCCACCGCGCGTCCAGATCAACCGCCTCCGGACTCCGTGGGAGTCATCGATGGCGAATCCATCAGCGTCACCGGCCCCATGAGCGTCGAGGTCGTCCGCGGCCAGGTAAAAACCATTCTGCGCAGCGGCAGTGACGTGCGCGTCAAATCCGGCACCGCCCGCATCGACCTCGTCGAGGGCGGCCAGATCAGCATCTGCGGGCCCGCGCATCTCTCCGTTCTCAAGTCCGGCGGCTCGCTGACCATCGCTCTCGACACCGGCACAGTCCATTTGCAAATCGAGCATCAGCTCTCCGTGAACATTTATACTCCCCAGCTCCAGGCACAAACCGTCTCCATCGGCGATGGTCCGCGCGACGTCCTGGTTGGCTTCGATGCTAGCGGCGCCATGTGTCTCCGCGCAAATCGCGGCGCCGTACGCCTCGAGCAGCAGTTGACTGGGCAAAGCATCCTCATCCCGCAAGCCGGTGACGTTCTCCTCCTCAACGGCCAACTGGACGGCCTGCGCACCAGCGCCGGCCACTGCGCCTGCGAACTACAATCCGCAAAAGCAACTCCGCCGCCGGAGCCCGAAGTTAGCCGACCGGCCACCGCCGAGGAACTGCGCAAGCAAGCCGCCAACGCTAAACCGAATCCGCAGACCGCAGCGGTCGACCCGCCTCCGGCCAGGGAGGAACCCGTCTATCAGGTCTTCATGCCGCCGTTGGTCTACGATGCCAACGCCAAAGTCCAGCCGGAGATCGATCCCCGGTTGATCATCCTGGTGCGCCGCGTCCGCGTGCGCCCCACGCTCATCTTCCAGGGCCGCGTGGAAGGCGTCGCTGTCGCCGCCGTCACGCCCCCGCCTCCGCCGCCCGCCCCAACCGCCACCGCGAAAAGTGCGAGGCCCGCAGCACCCGCCAACGATTCCTTCGTCGATCGCGTCCGCAACTTCGTCCGCAAGCTGTGGTCCGGCAGCTCCTGATCTTTCTGCTCGGCGCTCTCTGCGAACTCTGTGATAAGTGTTCCCCTGCCGGCCCCCAGTGACATTCGGACTTTGGGTGGATATTTCCAAGAAGCGCCCACAGGAACTCTCCAGTAAGTGCGAGAACGACAGGTCACTGTCCAATAGTCCAGCCGGGCACGGAATTGTCCCACCCGGCAGGCTCCTATTTCAGAGGGAGTAACTTCGAGCGAGAAGATGTCCGCTGCATCCCCTCGCAATTCGGGCCGCCGCTTTATCCTGAGCCCCGCAAAAGGTGCGGCCTGAACTCCAGCCCGCTTACATCCCTTCGTAGTTGGGGCCGCCGCCGCCTTCTGGCACCACCCAATCAATAATCTGGTAGGGATCGGCGATATCGCACGTTTTGCAGTGGACGCAGTTTGCGGCGTTGATCTTCAGTTTCACGCTGCCATTCGTTTCCTTGGCCATCTCGTAGACAGCAGCGGGGCAAAAATACTGGCAGGGATTTCCGTATTCCTCGACGCACTTCGTGGCGCAGATGTTCGTGTCCGCAACGTGAAGATGGCACGGTTGGTCTTCTTCATGCCGCGTCCCGGAGTGATACACGTCCGTCAGCCGGTCAAAGGTCAGCTTGCCATCGCCCTTGAATCTCTCCGGAGCTGGACGCCCGGTGATTTTTTTGTACGCTTCATGCCCCGCGTGCGCGCGCATCGGATCGATCAACCCGCGTCCGCCGCTGATTTGCTGGAAAGCGGTGTGAAAAAATCCGCCGAGCATGCCATGTTGAAACGATTGGTGAAAATTCCGCACTTGCCACAATTCTTGCTTGATGTAGCTTTGCTCGATTTTTTTCGGAAATGCGCTCAGCGTTTTCGATGAAGTGTCGCCGGCCTTCAGCGCGTCGAAAATCGTTTCCGCGGCCAGCATCCCGCTTTTGATCGCCAGGTGAATACCTTTCAGTCGTTGCGAATCCAGAAAACTTCCGGCATCACCGATGATCAATCCACCATCCACGAAATTCCGCGGCATCGCATACCACCCGCCGTATGGCAGCGATTTCGCGCCGTAGCGAACGAGCTTTCCTCCATCGAGCAGATTCCTGAGGAACGGATGCGTCTTCCACTTCTGAAATGCTTCGTGAGGATCAAATTGCGGATTCGCGTATTCGAGCGCGAGCACGAGACCGATCGACACGCGATTGTTCGATAGCCCGTAAATCCACCCGCCGCCGTACATGTCCGTGGAAACCGGCCAGCCCAGTGTGTGCGCCACGTAGCCCGGCGCGATTCGTCCCGGCTGCACGTCCCACAATTCCTTGATGCCGATGCCGTAGCTTTGCGGATTGATCGGGTTGTCGAGTTTTTTCTTCTCTACAAGTTTTTTCGTGAGCGATCCGCGCGTGCCTTCGGCCAGCACCGTGACTTTCGCGCGCAGTTGGTAGCCCGGCGTGTAGTTGTCTTTCGGTTTTCCGTTTTTGTCGACGCCCTTGTCTTCGGTGATTACGCCCGCGATGCCTTCGCCTTCGTAAACGAGTTCGGCGCCGCCAAATTCTTTAAAGAGGTTTACGCCCGCGGCTTCCACCAGCCCGCCAAGCCACTTCGTCACTTTGCTCAGCGACACAACGTAATTGCCTTTGTTCTTGAACGGCGGCGGGGTAATCGGAAACCGGAACGACGAGCCTTTCGTGAACAGCAGCGCTGCATCGTCCGTTACCGGCGTATCCAGCGGCGCGTTCTTTTCAAAATCCGGCACCAACTCCGCGAGTGCTTTCGGATTCATGATCGCGCCCGAAAGCTGGTGCGCCCCAATTTCGCGCCCCTTCTCCAGCACATAAATATTTTCCGTGGAAAGTTCCGGCTTCCCGCCGGCAGCAGCATGCTCCTTGATGAGATTCGCCAAGTGCAGCGCGCAAGCCAGCCCCGCCGGCCCGGCGCCAACAATCAGCACATCCGCTTCGAGCTGTTCTCTTTGGACGGTCATAGATTTGCTTTCATTGTAGCAAAGTGACCGAAGACGGAATTGAAAGACGTTAAGAGGTTTTCGCCTTTTCCAGGGCTTCGGTAAGGGCAGGCATGATCTCGAAGATGTCTCCGACTACGCCGTAGTCGGCAATTTCGAAGATGGGGGCATTCGCGTCTTTGTTGATGGCGACGATAGTGCGCGCGCCTTTCATGCCGACGACGTGCTGAATCGCGCCGCTGATTCCCAGCGCGAGATAAAGTTTTGGCGCGACGGTCTGGCCGGAGCTGCCGATCTGGCGCTCCATGGGGAGCCAGCCCTCATCGCAAATCGGGCGCGACGCGGCGATTTCGGCACCCAGCGCTTTTGCGAGGGCTTCGGCTTGCGGAATATTTTCCGGAGCCTTGATACCGCGCCCGATGGCGACGATTAGCGGAGCCTGCGTCAAATCGACGGCGGATTTCGCTTCCTTGAAGAGGTCGAGCGGCTTGGTACGGATCTGCGCCGCGCTCAACGACACGGTAACTGCGTTGATGGGAGCTTTTCCCGAAGGATGCGCGGCGAGTAGATCTGCGCGAAACGCTCCGGACTGAAAGGAAGCGAACCACGGAGCGGCTCCGGCAAAAGTTACGTCAGCGGCGGTTTTGCCCTGAAACATTTGACGGACGAACACCAGCTTTCCACCTTCGTTACGATAGCCGATGCAATCGCCGATCATGCCTTTGCCGAGCATGGCGGCGAGTTTCGGCGCGAAGTCGCGCACCTGGTACGTATGTGGAAACAAAACCAAATCCGGCTTGGCGCTTTCGATTACTTGTTTGAGCGCTACGCAATATCCATCTGGCGTATACGCTGCGACTAATTCGTGTTCGACGCTCAAAACTTCAGCGACATCTTTTGCCGCCAATTCGGCCGCGAAAGCCGCGACGCCTTTTCCAATTACCAACGCGCTGACCGGACTCGACGTGTCCTTTGCGATTTGCTGGGCCGCCGCGAGCGTCTCAAAACTTGCGTTGTTCCACTTGCCTTGCCGCAGCTCGGTGACCACCAAAATTTTCATCGCTTGCCTCTTCTAACTGTTTTCAGTTGACAGTAGTCAGTTTTCAGTGAGGAAGGAGAGATGGATGGACGGTTGCGCCGTCTTCTTCCGCTGAATACTGACAAATGAAAGCTGACTACTTTCAAATAACCCGCGCTTCAAACTTCAATTTTTCGACCAGTTTCGTTGCTACTTCTTTTGGAGTGCCGGTCAGGAATTCGGTTTTCTTGGTCTTTGTCGGCACGTAAATTTTTTCGATCTTTTGCGTCGCTTCAACGGAGACGCCCAGCGACTCGCGCGTGGCCGACGCGATTTCTTTCTTCTTCGCGGCCATGATGCCCTTCAGCGTCGCGTAGCGGACTTTGTTGATGCCGGACTGAATCGAGAGCACCGCAGGCAGCGGACACTCCATATTCTGAAACCAACCGGCTTCCAACTCTCGCTTCAGCTTCATCTTTCCTTCGACAACTTCGATGGCCATGATGATGGTCGCGTGCGGCAAATCCAGGAGCCCGGCCAGAAGCACGCCGGTTTGTCCGAAGCCGTGGTCGTCGCTCTGCAAGCCGGTCAAAACCAAATCTGCTTTTTCCTTCTGAATTGCCGCCGCCAGGCACTTCGCCGAACCCAGCGGATCGAGTTGCGCGAAATTTTCGTCCACAACGTGGATGCCACGGTCCGCGCCTTTCGCGAGCGCTTCCTTGATGGTTTGCTTCACGCGCTCCGGGCCCATGGAAAGCGCGATCACTTCCCCGCCGTGCTTTTCCTTCAGCCGCAGCGCTTCTTCCAGCGCGTAGCTGTCCGGTTCGTTCATTTCGAAGCCGATGTCCGATTCCTTGATCCAGTTTCCGGCAATCGCCAGGGGAGCGTCCTTTGCAGGAACCTGCTTGATGCACACGATGATTTTCACGAGATTTTTCCTTCTACTGATCTAAACCCTAATTGCGGCACACGCGGAAGGGGTTGCTACTTGCCGGACCACCGCTTGAAAATCAGCGCGGCGTTGGTGCCGCCAAAACCAAAGGAATTCGAAAGCGCGTACTCGACCGATGCTTTGCGCGCATGATTCGGAATGTAATCCAGATCACAGGCAGGATCGGGATTTTCCAGATTGATGGTGGGCGGCAGAATCTGGTCGCGCAGCGCCAGAACGCTGATGCCCGCCTCCAATCCGCCAGCGCCGCCGAGCAAATGCCCGGTCATGGACTTGGTCGAACTGATCGGCACTTTTTTCGCACGCTCGCCGAAGACGCGCTTCAGCGCAACGGTTTCGAGCACGTCGCCGATCGGCGTCGAAGTACCGTGCGCATTTACGTAGCCAATGTCTTCCGAAGAGAGCTTGGCATCCTTGATCGCCGCGCGCATCACGCGGAAAGCGCCATCGCCATTTTCGGCCGGCTGCGTGATGTGAAACGCGTCGCCGGACATGCCGTAGCCGACAATTTCAGCGAGGATCGGCGCGTTGCGCTTCTGCGCGTGCTCCAGCGATTCCAGGGTGAGAATCCCGGCGCCTTCGCCGACCACAAATCCATCGCGCCCCGCATCCCACGGGCGGCTGGCGCGCGCCGGATCGTCATTGCGCGTCGAAAGGGCTTTCATGGCTGCAAATCCGCCCACGCCCATTGCCGTGATGGTTGCTTCCGTGCCGCCGCAGATCATCATCTCCGCCGCGCTACGCTCGATAATCTTGAACGAATCGCCGATGGCATGCGCCGAAGCGGAGCACGCTGTGGCGGTTGCGGAATTTGGCCCGCGCGCGCCGTAGCGAATCGAAACGTGGCCCGAAGCAAGATTGACGATCGCGGAAGGAATGAAGAAGGGAGAAATCCGGCCGGGCCCGCCCTGCATCAGCTTGATGTGCTCGCGCTCGATGATGTCGAATCCACCGATGCCGGAAGAAATGTAGACGCCGACTTCATCGAGGTTCGAATCCTCCGGTTTCCAGCCGGACATTGTTACGGCAAAGTCCGCGGCGGCCAGCGCCACCTGGATGAAGCGGCCCATCTTTTTCAGTTCTTTTTTCTCAATCCACTGGAAAGGGTCGAAGTCCCTGATCTCGCCGGCGATCTTGCAGTCGAATCCTGTGGTATCAAAATGCGTAATCGGCCCGACGCCGCTTTGCCCGGCCAGGAGGTTCTTCCAGGTTTCCTCCGTGCCGATGCCCAGCGCGCAGACCAATCCAACGCCCGTAATGACTACCCGGCGAGTCAAAGTTCTGATGCTCCCTGTTGAGGTGAGATTTCCGTGGCTTACTTACCTTTGGCGTGTTTGTCGATGTATTCGACGGCGTCTTTGACGGTGGTCATTTTCTCGGCGTCCTCGTCCGGCACTTCGATGCCGAACGCTTCTTCAAACGCCATCACCAATTCCACCTGGTCGAGCGAATCCGCTCCCAAGTCGTCCACGAACGACGCCGTGGGCGTAACTTCCGCCTCATCCACGCCGAGCTGCTCGACGATAATCTGTTTAACGCGTTCTTCTACACTGGCCATTCCTGTTCCTCCGCGATCTTTAATCGCCGTATCTATAGACTTCGGTGTTCTTGTCCCAGGCTTACTTGCCTGCACTACGCGCGCGGAGTACAGCCGCGCCAAAATCGTTCGTTTGGACCCTTCAGAGCAACCTGCCCATTCTATTTACCCTGCCCTCCAAGGTCAACTTGACCAAATCGGTGCGCGCACAAAGTCTGGACCTGGTTCCTCACCGCCCGCCAAACACCACATACAATTACACCTGCCACAAACCAATAGACCAGATATTCCAGAATTCCTAATCCTAGCAGGAAATAATCACCCATCTCGGGGCTTGATGATTTGTAGCCGGCTTCATGAACCATTCTTGTAGTACTTGCGATTTTTCCAGTTAGGTCCGTTGCTATGTACTTGTATGGGCCCAGGAGAAAATCAAACACATACTGAGAAATCGCACAGATCATTCCGCCGGGTCTGCACAGTGCCGCCATTCCAGCAGGTAGCGTGATCCCAAGGCCAGCGGAGATGAGACCATCACCAATGAATTGGCGCTTTTTCATTGCTCTCTGATGCCTCAACGAATCAAGCTAAGTACATGCCGCCGTTCACGTCCAGGACGTGGCCAGTGATGTAGCCGGCTTCGTCGCTGGCTAAAAAGACGATCGCGGCGGCGACATCGCGGGCGGTGCCCATGCGGCCCAGCGGGATGCGCGTGTTCAATTCTTCTTTCACTTTATCAGGCAAAACATCGGTCATGGGCGTCTTGATGAAGCCGGGGGCGACGGCATTCACGGTGATGTTGCGCGAAGCGATTTCCATGGCGATGGCTTTGGTGAGCCCGATGAGGCCGGCTTTTGCGGCGACGTAATTCGCTTGGCCTGCGTTGCCCATTTGCGCGACCACGGAGCCGATATTGATGATGCGACCGGCACGGGCGCGCATCATGCTGCCTAGCGCTTGCTGGATGCACAGGTGGGCGCCGGTCAGGTTGGTTCGAATCACGGCGTCCCAATCGTCCCGCTTCATGCGCACTGCGAGGCCGTCGCGAGTAATGGCGGCGTTGTTGACCAGAATGTCCAGGCGGTTGAATTTTTCGAGGACTTGCTTGAAACCAGCTTTTACTTGTTCGGCATCTGCAACGTCCATTTTCACAGCGATCGCTTCGCCGCCTCCTGCGACAATTTCGTTCACCAGCGCGGCGAGTTTCTCTTCGTTTCGCGCGGCTACGGCGACTTTGGCGCCGGCTTCGGAGAGGGCCAGCGCGGTGTCGCGGCCGATGCCTTGGGAGGCTCCGGTTACTAGCGCGACTTTGTCTTTCAGACTGAACATTTACTCTCGCTCTATAGCTCTCCGCTTCGTGGAGCCTTTCCAGATACTCGTAATCTTGAAAAAGCAGATCCCTCGCTTCGCTCGGGATGACAACTAAAGGCCACTTCTGCTAAGTGCCGCGCTGCAGAAAAGCCTCAGGCCTGAAGGCCTGAGCTGCAGCGGCTTCACGCGGCGTCGGATCGGGCGCCGGCGATCTTCTCGACGGTGGCGGATAAACTTTTTTCGTCTTCGACGTTCAAGATCGCGACGGAACGCTCAATTTGGCGAAGCAATCCGGTGAGGACGCGGCCTGGGCCAACTTCCACGAAGGTGTTGACGCCTTCGTCGATGAGCAGGCGGATGGATTCTTCCCAACGCACCGGCATGGTGACTTGGCGGATCAACGCCTCGCGGGCTTCGGCGCCGCTCGTGGTGGTGTCGGCGTCCACGTTGGTCACCAGCGGCATCTGCAGATTCGAAAATTCGGTTTGACGCAGGTCCTTTTCCAGGCGTTCCTGCATGGGAGTCATCAGGGCGGAATGGAACGGAGCGGAAACCGCCAG
>JBGPIX010000202.1:0-9757 GCA_041485085.1 Candidatus Acidiferrum sp. | reverse complement strand
GATCGGTCCAGGTGAATTCCGGATCGGAGAGTTTTTCTGTGGCGGCACGGTCCCCTTTTGCGATAGCGTCCGTCCAGGCATGATCGGCAGCCAGGGCAACGCCATTTTCTGCAGCATGCCCCATGGAGCAAGTCGCAAAGGAACTGACCAGAGCAGTAAGAACTGCGGTCACTAAGAAACGCCGGGAAAGCAATGACATGAGACCTCCACAAAGGAGAAGCTGGATAATGGTCAGACCACCACACCGCCCCTTGACTTGTTTGCTTGAGTATCATATTTTTGAGCCGCTTGCAAACAGGAAGCACTGGTGCAAGGCATTATATGGTGGTCACATAACCATACCTATTGGCTGGCTGTAAGGTTGTTGGCGTTACGCGGCCATTTTTGACTTACCGACCTTATTAAGCTCCAAACCTCTGCAATTGGAGCCGCAGGACTGGAAGTCCAGAGACTCGAGAGTTTATGGCTGACCAATTCGATATCGTCGTTGCCGGGGCGGGGCACAACAGTCTGATTGCAGCGGCGTATCTGGCGAAAGCGGGATACCGCTGTTTGGTGCTGGAGAGCCGGCCGTTGGTTGGCGGCGGCGTCAAAACCACGCAATTGACATTGCGAGGATTCAAGCACGATGTTTGTTCTTCCGCGCACGTGCTGATACAGGACAGTCCGATTCTGCGAAATGATGAGTTGGGACTCGGCGAATACGGGCTGGAGTACATTTTTCCCGATCCTGTCGTACACATTCCGTTCCCGGACGGAACCTACATCACGCAATGGCTCAGTCTGGACCGCACGTGCGAAGAATTCGCAAAGTTCTCTAAGAAAGATGCAGCAGCCTACCGCCGCATGATGACCGAATACGAAGAGATCAAGCCGATCTTTGCGGCGGCTTCGTACACACCAGTGGGATTCGGAAAGCCGCTCAACGAGCGATTGGCGGAGCATCCACGAGGCAAATTGTGGCAGCGGCGGCTGGCGATGTCCGCATGGGAAATCATCCGAGACAATTTCGAGGATGAGCATTGCCGCGCTTTCATGGTGTGGATGGCGTATCAAACCGTTGAGCCGCCCGAAGCTGCGGTGACCGGACGCCTTGCATACTCTATTTGTGCAGGCCGCCAGCGCTGGAGCTGGACGACGCCCAAAGGTGGTTCAGGAACTTTGACGCAAGCGCTCGCAAAGCTGATTGAAGCGCATGGCGGAGTAATTCTGACGAACAAAACGATCACCCGTCTGATTCTTGAAAATGGAAAATGCACCGGAGTGGAATGCAGCGACGGGACCTCTTACAAAGCAGAAAAGGCCGTGCTCTCCACGATCCATATCAAGCATCTCGTCGACATGGCGCCAAAAGAGGCGTTCGGCGAGGACTTCCTTGATGGTGTAAGCACCTGGAAGGCGGGCATTACTTTGTTCGCCACGCACTACGCCACGACGGAGCCGCCGAAGTATCCCGTAGCCGGAGGCACAATCTCGCCGGTCGCTTCCGGTACGATGGCGACTCCGGATCGCGGGCTGCGGGTGTCGTACGACTTCGCACGCCAAGCGGTGAATGTTGAAGATCCACCGCTGCTCGTAGTCTGCAGCTCGGTTGCGGATCCGACGCGAACACCAGCCGGCATGCACACGATCAAAGTCATTGGCAACCAACCGTACGAACTGAAAGAGGGCCCGCAACATTGGGACGAGATCAAGAATGAAGTTTCGGATGCCAATCTGAAATACCTGCGGCGGTTTGCACCCAACCTGACCGATGAAAAGATTCTCGCGCGAATCGTGGAGAGTCCGCTGGATATGGAACGCATGAACGCGCACAACTGGCGCGGGACCTGCCATGGTGGCGCGCAAAACGCGGCCCAGTCCGGCGCGCTGCGTCCTGTTCCAGGATGGGCGCAACACCGCATGCCGATCACCGGTTTGTATCAGACTGGCGCGACGACGTACCCGGGAGCCTCCGTCTCCGGAGGGCCGGGACGAAATGCGGCGACGGTGATGCTGAAAGATTTCGGGACCAGCATCGAGGAAGTATTAAAGAAAAAGGCGTAGTTTCTTTTTAGAAGCGAATTCGAGTCACTCGCGCTCTGGAAAATGCGCGATGCCACAAGGGAGAGCCAATGAGCAAGATTACGCGGCGTGGGTTTGTAAAAGCGGCTGCCCTCGCACCACTTGCCGTCCAGCATCTGTCGCTCCATTCCGCGGTCGCTGCAACGGATCGATTTGACGTTGTGGTTGCCGGCGCTGGACACAATAGTTTGGTCACCGCCGCTTATCTGGCAAAAGCCGGCTATCGCTGCCTCGTGTTGGAAGGCCGGCCCATGCTGGGTGGAGGCGTGAAGACCGCGCAGTTGACTCTGAAGGGCTTCAAGGACGACTGCTGCTCCACAGCCCACACTTTCCTGCAAGACAATCCGATGATCAAAAACGACGAGCTCAAGCTGCGCGACTACGGGCTTGAGTACGTGGATCCCGATCCGATCTTTCATATTCCTTTTCCGGACGGCACCTATTTGACCCAATGGCGCGACGTGGACCGCACTTGCGCGGAGTTCGCAAAGTTCTCGAAGAAAGATGCCGCTGCATATCGAAAAATGCTGGCGGAATTTGACGCGGTTAAACCGATCTTGCTTGGCACCAGTTTCACGCCGATCGGTTTTGCCAAACCTTTGAACGATCAATTGGCGCAACAACCTCGCGGCAAACTGTGGCAGCGGCGGCTAGCGATGTCCGCCTGGGACATTATCAGCGACACGTTTGAGGACGAGCATTGCCGCACATTCATGCTCTACATGTCGCACTTGTCGGCCGAGCCGCCGGACGCCCCGGTGACAGGAAGGCTCGCGTACGCCACGGCGCGACAACAACACTCCGGTCGTCCCATCCCCAAAGGCGGATCGGGAGCGCTGACACAAGCGCTGGCGCGATCGATCGAGGCCCATGGCGGCGTGCTGCTCACCAACAAATGGGTCCAGCGCTTGATCGTGGAGAACGGCAAATGCACGGGCGTGGAATGCAGCGACGGAAGTTCGTACCGCGCGGAGAAAGCCGTGCTTTCCACGATTCACATCAAGCATCTGGTGGACATGGCGCCGCGCGAGTTGTGGGGGACGGACTTCATCGACGGCGTGGATACCTGGCAAGCGGAAAACGCCATGTTCGTCACGCATTACGCCACGACGGAGCCGCCAAAATACGCCGTGGATGGGGGCACCCTTTCGCCGACGGAATCGGGCATCCTGGCATCACCGGACCGCGCGCTACGTTTTGGGTACGATGATGCCCGCGGTATGGTCAACCTGGAAAATCCGCCGCTTCAAATTATCTGCTGTAGCGTTGCTGATCCGACGCGGGCTCCTGCCGGGAAGCACACGCTAAAGGTGCTGGGCTGGCAACCGTATGATCTCAAGGAAGGTCCCGAGCATTGGGACAAGATCAAGAATGAAGTTTCCGATGCGTATCTCAAATATCTGCGTCGTTTCGCGCCGAATTTGACGGATGACAAGATCCTGGCGCGATTTGTGGAGAGCCCGCTCGATCTCGAGCGGATGAATCCGCATTTTTGGCACGGCAGCGCTCACGCTGGAGCGCAAAGCGCGGCGCAATCCGGCCCGATGCGCCCGATGCTCGGATGGGCGCAGCACCGCATGCCGATTCCGGGCCTATATCAGACCGGCGCGACGACGCATCCCGGCGGTTCGGTTACGGGTGCGCCTGGCCGTAATGCCGCGACGGTCATGCTCAAGGATTTCGGGACCAGCATCGAGGAAGTGGTCAACAAGAAAGCGTAGTTGGGGCGGGGAAGCGCAGCAGATTCCAATTTGCGAGGTCAGCTCATGGTGAAAAGAACTGGATGGATCGCTTCTGTGTTGATGGCTGCGATGCTGGTGGCATTGCTCGTCTTTGCTTCCGGTCTTACCGCACGACTGGTCGCTGCACCGCAAGAGGGCAAGCAAATGGTGCCGGATAATCCGTCGGAGCACACGCCGCCCGCGCAGCCGATCGCGTACAGCCACAAGAAGCATTTAGCCTTCGGCTTGGAGTGCAAAAAGTGCCACAGCAATCCGGAGCCCGGAAAGCTCATGACCTTCCCGGCTACAAGTACCTGCATGGAATGTCATGTGACCATCGCGAAGGACAAGCCTTCGATTCAGAAACTCGCGGAGTATGCCAAGTCCAAGCAAGCGGTACCCTGGGTCCGCGTCTATACCGTGCTGCCTGGCGTCGCGTGGAATCACCGCGCACATCTGGAGGCCAGCGTGAAATGCGAGACGTGCCACGGGCAAGTTCGGGAGATGGACGCGATTTCGGAGGTCACCAGCGTCACGACCATGTATAGCTGCCTGCACTGCCACGAAATGAATCACGCCAAGAGCGCTTGCGATACTTGCCACAAACATTGATTCGGCGCAGAATTTTTCGCAGTGAGGGGCAAAGGCGATGTCCATCGAAATCGAGGTAAACGGGAAGCCATATCCGGTTAACTACCCTCCAGACACGCCCCTCTTGTACGTGTTGCGCGATGAACTCCGTCTGAGCGGGACGAAGTACGGCTGCGGGGAAGGGCAGTGCGGTGCATGCACCGTGCTGCTTGGCGGAGCGCCGCGGCGCTCTTGCCAGATTCCGGTGAGCGCGGCCGCCGGAAAGCCAGTCACCACCATCGAAGGTCTTGAGAAAGATGGCCGCTTGCATCCCGTCCAGCAGGCGTTTCTCGATGCGGGCGCGTTCCAGTGCGCTTATTGCACTTCGGGAATGATCATGAGCAGCGTCGGTCTGCTGCAAACGAATGCGAACCCCAGTCCGGCGGAGGTCGTTCAGTTTTTGCAGGGGAATATGTGCCGGTGCGGGACGCATCCGCGCATTGTCGAGGCTGTCCGCCACGCGGCAAAAATGATGCAGGAGCATGGGCGATGAGCGGCGTCACGGAAAAAATTGTTTTCGAACCGGAGCGCTATGAATTCAGCTCAGCCCCGATCCACCAGTTCGATTTGGCGCGCCGCGACTTCTTCAAGATACTTGGCGCAGGCATTGCCGTTTTCGCAGTTGCGAAAGATGCGCTGGCAGCGCAAGAGACGGCTCCCGGGCATCCGAGTTTCCACAACGAAGAACTTCCGAAAGAGATAAGGGCTTGGCTGCACATCGGCGAAGACGGTACGGTGACCGGATTCACGGGAAAGGCCGAGATCGGGCAAAACGTCCGCACCTCTTTGGCGCAAACCATCGCGGATGAACTGCGCGTGCCTTTCGAAAGCGTTCGAATGGTGACGGCCGATACGGCGCTGACGCCGTTTGACGCGGGCACGTTTGGCAGCCGAACCACGCCGACGATTACGCCGGTGCTGCGGCGCGTGTCTGTCGCTGCGCGCGACATAATGGTGGCGGCAGCAGCGAAAGAATGGAGCGTGCCACCGGAAGGACTAGTTGCCGCCGACGCGAAGGTCACCGATCCCGCGTCGGGCCGCTCGCTTAAATATGCGGAACTCGCGCGCGGCAAGACTCTTGCGCAAGATCTACACGAAAAAGATCCCATCACACCTGCGGCGCAATGGACCATCGCCGGGAAACCAATTCCAAAGGTCAACGGCCGATCTTTCGTGACTGGGTTCCACCAGTACACCACGGACATTTCGCTTCCGGGCATGCTGTACGGGAAAGTGCTGCGCCCGCCGTCGTTCGGTGCAACACTCACCTCCTGTGATGACAGCGCGGCGAAGGCCATGACCGGAGTAGTCGTAGTGCGGGATGGAGACTTTGTCGGCGCGGCCGCGCCGAGCGCGCACGAAGCGCAGCGTGCTCTTGATGCTGTCCATGCACAATGGAAAGAAGTGCCGCAGATCTCGAATAAGGAGATTTTTTCGTATCTGAAGCAGAACGCTGCTAAGACGGATGAGCGTTTCAGAAAGCAAAAGGGTTCTCTTGAAGAGGGCTTGGCTGGCGCGGCGCATCGCCTCGATGCGATCTACACCGTTGCGTACATCGCGCATGCTCCGCTCGAGCCGCGCGCGGCTGTGGCCCAGTGGGCCGATGGAAAGCTCACCGTTTGGACGGGAACGCAGCGGCCATTCGCCAACCGCGATGAACTCGCGGACGTTTTTCACATGCCGGAAAGCAGCGTGCGCGTGATTGTGCCGGATACGGGCTCGGCGTATGGAGGCAAACATACGAGTGATGCTGCAATCGAAGCCGCTCGTCTGGCGAAAGCAGCTGGGCGTCCCGTGAAAGTCGTCTGGACTCGCGAGGAAGAATTTACCTGGGCGTATTTCCGACCGGCGGGCGTTATCGAAATTAAAAGCGGCATCGCAGGCGATGGAACGCTGACCGCATGGGATTTTCACAACTACCATTCCGGAATGTCGGCGATCGAGACGCCCTATGTGGTTGCGAATCAAAGAACGGAATATCATGCCGTGCCGTTGATTCTTCGAAGTGGCTCTTATCGCGGGCTGGCGGCAACGGCGAATCACTTCGCGCGCGAAACGCACATGGATGCGCTGGCGAGCGTGGCGAAAATGGATCCCGTTGATTTTCGCATGAAGAATCTTTCCGATCCGCGCATGCGTGCGGTGCTGGAGGCGGCAGCGAAATCCTTTGGCTGGCCGCGCAAGAAAACACAGGAAGGGCAAGGATTTGGAGTCGCCTGCGGTTACGAGAAGGGCAGTTACGTGGCGACGTTTGCGGAAATAGCAGTGGATAAAAAGTCGGGATCAGTTCGCGTTGTGCGCCTGGTCGAAGCGTTCGAATGCGGCGCCATCGTCAATCCCGATGGCCTTCGCAACCAGGTGGTCGGCGCGATGATTCAGGGGCTGGGCGGAGCGCTCTTCGAAGCCATCGAATTTGAGAACGGCCGCATCAAGAATCCCTATTTTGGGAGCTATCGCGTGCCGCGCTTCCGCGACGTGCCGGAGATCGAAGCAATCCTCTTGAATCGAAAAGACATTCCTTCCGCCGGCGCGGGCGAGACGCCGATCATGGCCGTGGCGCCGGCCATCGGCAATGCCATTTTTGATGCCGCCGGCGTTCGCCTCAACAATCTTCCAATGGTTCCCAACGGGCTGCGGTCCGCGTAAGATGGATGAATGAATCATCTTCTGGAATCGGAAAAGATCCTCGCATGAATCGCATTGTCTTAGTTTTGGGGCTGACATCCGTACTCCTGTTGAGCGGCGGTTGCAAGAAGCAACCGAGCGACAATGACGCCATTCGCGCCGGCATCCTTCAGCATCTCAACGGCGTCGGTACGCTCAACATGAGCGCCATGGATATGGATATCCGAAGCGTTTCCATCAATGGCAATCAAGCGCACGCCGAGGTTGTCTTCCGGCCCAAGACCGGCGCACCCTCCGGTGCGGGCATGCAGGTCGCCTATAATCTGGAAAAACGTGATGGCGCGTGGGTAGTTCAGAAATCGCAGCCCACCGGCGGAATGATTCAGCATCCGGACACCAGCAAAAATCCACATCAGAATCCAGACACGCATTCAGGAAGCATGCCGAATTTCAGCGACATCGTGAATCCCGGCGGTACACCGGCACAGGGCGCGCTGCCTCCGGGCCATCCGCCCGTCAATGCGCAGCAGCCCAATTCACCGCCGACTGGGACGGATCAAGCTCCTGTCAAGAAGCCCTGATAGACACACAGACTCCACTCGGGATTCCTAATACCCACGATCCCATTCGTTTTGTTTTTGTTGCGGAAGCAGAAGTTTAGACGATCTTGTCCTTCGCGTAGCACAGCGATTCCATGTTGCACTCGATGCATTTCGGTTTACGAGCGTGGCAGACGCGGCGTCCATGCCAGATCAGTTGGTGAGAAAACTGGATCCACTTCTCCTGTGGAATAATCTTCATCAAATCCTGTTCAACTTTCTTCGGATCTTCATTTCGCGACAAATCCAGGCGATTGGATAGGCGCAGTACGTGCGTATCCACCACCACCCCGCTGGCGATTCCGAACGCCGTGCCGAGCACGACGTTGCCGGTTTTTCGCGCCACACCCGGCAGGGTGAGGATTTCTTCCATCGTGCGTGGCACTTGCCCGCCAAACTTTTCAAGGATCGTTTTGCTAGCGCCCATCACGGATTTCGTTTTGTTGCGGAAAAAGCCCGTCGGCCGGATGTCCTGTTCCAGTTCGCTTGGCGCGGCATAGGCGAACGCCTCTGGATCTGGATATTTCTTATAAAGCGTTTCGGCGACCTGATTCACGCGCACATCGGTGCACTGGGCGGAAAGAATCGTGGAGATCAGCAATTGAAAGGCATTTTCGTGCTTTAGCTCGCAAGTCGCATTTCCGTAGGCTTCGTCCAGCTTCGCGAGGATTGCCTCCACGCGCTGTGGTTCCGTTCCCCGTGCGTGAGCTGCCTTGGCAGGCTTGGTTTTCTTCACAGATTGCGCTGCTTTTGATTTTGCCGGAGAGGACTTCTTCTTCGATGGTTTCTTCTTTGGTTTCTTAGCCATAAGACCAAAAACTATAGCACGGAGGAAAGAGCCGCGAGCAATCTACGAAAGGCTTTCCCTCGATGGCTGCGTAGATTTTTTTCGTCAGCAGGAATCTCCGCAAAGGTTTTGTGGAGGGCAGGGAAGTAGAACACCGGATCGTACCCAAATCCGCCCGATCCGCGCGGCGCATCCAGAATTTCTCCGTCAACCCGATCCGTTACAACTGCTATCGCCCGTCCACGTTCGGCTAAAGCAATGGCGCAAACGAAATGCGCAGCACGCTCGGCCCCCGTTTTGCTGCGCAGCTCGCCCAGCAACTTTTCAATCTTTTGCGCATTTGTCGCCTGCGTCCCTGCGTACCTTGCGGAACGAACACCCGGCGCGCCGCCGAGAGCAGGCACAAGTAGGCCCGAGTCATCGCCGAACACCAGCCCGTCTTGCAGCCGCGAGTAATGCAGTGCCTTTCCCGCGGCGTTTTCCGCAAAAGTCGGAGCGTTTTCCTCGAATGCGGGTAGCGCATCGAAATTCGGCAACAATTCCAGTTCAATGGAGAGAGTTGTTGCAGCGGCAGCGGCAAGCGCGCGATATTCTGCGAGCTTCCCAGGATTGGATGAAGCGAGGAAGAGCTTAACGGGTGCGCGCACTGAATTTCACGGGCAGAAGGACGCGTTGCTCGTCCGTCAAGCGGCGAATTCCCGCGGCGGCGAGCGCCAGCAGATCCTGCATCTCGCTTCCGGAAAACGCTCGTCCCTCTGCCGTCGCCTGGATTTCGACAAAATGCCCATCGCCGGTCATGACCACGTTCATGTCCACTTCAGCGCGCGAATCTTCTTCATAAGAGAGATCCAGCAGCGCGCGATCGTCCACAATGCCGACGCTCGTTGCCGCCACGCTGTCGATCAGCGGCGAACTCTTCAAGATTCCCGCCGCGACGAGTCGTTCGAAGGCCAGCGCCAGCGCCACGAACGCCCCCGTAATAGAAGCCGTTCGCGTCCCGCCATCCGCCTGAATCACGTCACAATCGATCCACACGGTCCGCTCGCCCAGCGCTTCCTGATCCGTCACCGCCCGCAACGAGCGCCCGATCAATCGCTGAATTTCCAGCGTACGCCCCGACTGTTTCCCTCGCGCCGCTTCGCGCGGCGTGCGCTCCTCGGTCGCGCGCGGCAACATTCCATACTCGCTCGTGACCCATCCTTTGCCGCTGCCCTTCAGAAAACCGGGCACCCCGTCGTCCACCGTTGCTGTACAGATCACCCGGGTGTTCCCCAACTCAATGAGCACACTGCCTTCGGCCGTGGAAATAAAGTCCGGCGTGATTTTCAAGG
>JBGPIX010000201.1:0-9779 GCA_041485085.1 Candidatus Acidiferrum sp. | reverse complement strand
CACGTCGGCCAAGCCGCTGCCGGTGGCCGGCGGCACCTCCTGAAACTTGGAACCGTCAAGATTCCGGAAGAGCTGCGGCCGTTCCGCCCACGTAGAACCCCAATCTTGCTTGTCAACTTCCGGGTAGACGTGACCGTTGGCAATAAAGATGTCCAGTAATCCGTCATTGTCAAAATCCAGAAAACCCGTTCCCCAGGAAAGAAAAGGTATCGTTGCGACTGCCAGCCCGGCCCGGTACGTGACATCCGAAAAGCTGCCGCCGCCGTCATTTCGGTACAGCGTCTTGTAATCATCGGAAAAAGTTGTCGTGAAAAGATCAATTTTTCCGTCTCGGTTGTAATCACCCACGGCAATCCCCATGGATGCCTGCTCGCGCCCATCTTCGCTGAGCGCAAATCCCGATGTGTAACTCACATCCTCAAATGTCCCGTTGTGCCGGTTGCGATAAAGATAGTTCGGCACGGAATCATTGGCCACCACCAGATCGACCCAGCCATCATCATCCACATCCAAAAAAACCGAAGCCAGCCCGTAGTAGCCGCTGGGATTGGATACGCCGGCCTTCACGCTGACATCGGTAAAAGTGCCATCGCCATTGTTATGGAATAAATGGTCAGCCTCTCCCGGCAGTCCTCGCGGCCCGCACATCACGGCTATCCCGCGAAATTGGCAAAAATTGGGGGGAATGGCGCCTTCGCCCGCGATCGGAGGATGCTCCAGATCAAATTTTACGTAACCCGGCACAAACAAATCCAACAAGCCGTCGTGGTCGTAGTCGCCCCAGGTCGGACCCGCCGACCATCCGCCCAAAGTCACACCTGCCTTCTCCGCCACATCCGTGAAAGTACCGTCGTGATTGTTGTGATACAGCCGGTTCTTGCCGTAGTTCGCTACGTAAATGTCCGGCCAGCCATCGTTGTCATAATCGCCCACGGCCACGCCAAATCCCCAGCGTTCGTTCGCGACGCCCGCCTTTTCGGTGACATCGGTAAAGGTTCCGTCATGGTTGTTGTGCAAAAGCATCGCTCGTGGCGGAGCTTCTTTCCCTTTCATCGCCGCCATCGTCGAGCCATTCAATAAATAAATGTCCAGCCAGCCATCGTTGTCATAGTCCAGCAATGCCACACCGGACCCTATCGTTTCCAGGATCGTCTTCTTTTCCGGAGTTCCGGAATGATGCAAAAATTTATCGAGACCCGCCTGTTTCGTGATGTCGGCGAACACGATCGGCGCATCGTCAACGAATCCCCCGGCGGTGATCGGCCGGGATTGCGCATCCTTGACTGCGGCATGTGCCGCCCCCGTAGCCATGCCCGCACCGGCAGGCGCCTGCTTTTTCTTCTGATCGGGGGCCTGCTGACCTGTCGCGTCCATCGCGAAGAAGAGAAGCGAGAGCAAGGCCAGAATCTGGGCCGCGGCAAAACCCGGCACGATTCGGCACGATCTCTCTAGTTTTAGATGGAGTGAGGTCATTTCGCCAGATTTAGATAAGCGGTGGAGTATATCACTGGCCCGAATGAGCGCCACAGATGCGAACCATCCGTCTTTTCTCTTCAATCTTACGACCACGTACGCTTAGCAGTGCAGAATAAGGATATGCTACAGCGGTTTGGCAACTGCCCTGCCTTAGGATGCTCCTGGATGCCAGACCGCAGGGGATTCTCGTCCAGTAAAAAATCGCTTGACAAGCATTCAATAAAATAATAAAAGCATCCTAACCGTTAACGTTAACGGTCGGGTTCAGGGGTTGCTCGGGGTTTACTCGGTTGAAAATCTTCTCGGTATTCACAAGGGGTGAAACATGCATCTTCCGTCGTCGAAGTGTGCTGGGAGGCCTATGGTTGCTCTAAAAATATCCAATCTCCGCTATCTCCTGCTTCTTGTTCTGTTGTTGGCTGGGCTGCCGTTCCGCGCATCTGCACAGAACGCCACCATCGTTGGGACGGTTACGGACCCATCGGGTTCCGTAATTGCCAATGTGAAAATTACAATTACTCAGGCGGAGACCAATCATGCGGATACGTTAACCACTAACGATGCAGGCCAGTATGTAGCGGCAGATCTGCACATCGGCCACTACAACGTGAAAGCCGAAGCCTCGGGATTCAAGGTTGCCGAGCAAAAGGGCTTGGTCTTGCAAGTTGGCGACCGTACTCGCGTGGATTTCCAGTTGACGCTAGGGGCGGCGACCGAAACAGTGACCGTGGAAGCCAATGCCGTCCGCGTTCAGTCGGATTCCGGCGAGCTTAGCAGCGTCATTGACGACCAACATATGAGTCAGATCGCGGTAAACGGCCGCAGCATTTACCAACTTGCTGCACTGGCACCAGGAGCGTCGAGCCAGATCACCGGGTTCGTCAACACCCCGGTCGGCGGAAACGCCAGCGTGGAATTTAACGGTATGCGTCAAAACCACAACATCTATTTGCTCGATGGTGGCGAAGATGATGACCGCGGCGGCGCCGGCGGTATGAGCATTGCCCCCTCCACGGATGCTATCGCTGAGTTCCGTCAGCTCACCTCTAACTACAGCGCCGATTATGGCCTCTCTTCGGCCGGCACCATGACCATGGTTCTGAAGTCCGGAAGCAGCACGCTCCACGCTTCCGCATGGGAATTCAACCGCAACGATGCTTTCGATGCGCGCGACTTCTTCCGCCCGGCTCCTGCCAAGATCCAGGAGTTGCGGCTGAATGTATACGGGTTCAACGTCGGCGGCCCGGTTACTTTCGGAAAGCTTTACAATCCGGACAAGAAGAAGACCTTCTTCTTCTATAACATGGAATGGCGCAAGCTCATTCAGGGCGGCGGAACCAATCAGTCGGTTCCGGACACCGCTGCGTATGGCGGTAACCTCGCCGGCCTGCTTACCGCTTCCAAGCCCAACCCAATATTCGTTCCAACGTTTGCTGGAGCGACTCCACAGGTCGCGCAGAGCGTTTTGTTTGCCAATTGTCCCGGCCAGGCACCCCCTGCAGGAATCACCTCAGGCGCGCAATTTCCCGGCAATGTTATCCCGTCTTGCATGATCAATCCGAATGCCGCGGCTCTGCTCACTGCCGGCATCTTCCCAGGACCGACTACGAACATTGCTAACTCAGTAGGCACGTTCGTCGGCGGCGCTAACGCTCCTACAAATCTTCGGGAAGAAGTCGTTCGCATCGATCACAACTTCAGCTCAAAGTTCTCTGTCTTCGGGCATTACATTGCCGAACAAGTTTCACAGAGTTTCGCCACCAGCCAATGGAGCGGAGACAACGTTCCAACTGTCGGCGATACCTTCGGCAATCCATCGCGTAGCGGCGTTATCCATACAACCTATGCGATCAGCCCGACCTTACTCAATGAGGTGGCTTTCAATTATAACGGAAACGTGATCGACATCGTTCCCTACGCGGCTACCGGCTTGAAGAGTTTGGCGCTTCCTACTGGATATGTCTCCGCGAACTCCAGGCTTTTCACTGGAACGAACAACCTCAACCGCATCCCCAATATTGACTTGAGTGGCGGGACCGGCGCGCAGTTCGAAATCTCCAGTTGGCCCTGGAAGAACAAGGCCGATGACTACCAGATCCGCGATGACATCTCTCTAACCAAGGGAGCCCATCAACTCAAGTTCGGCGCTAGCTGGGCCATCTACAAGAAGGTCCAGGACCTGTTCGGCCAGACCCAAGGTGGCTTTACCTTCAACAGCGTTCTCACTGCCGGCACTGCCGCTTGCCCTGCCAACACTGCCTGCGGGAACAGCTTCGCCAGTTTCTTGCTCGGAGTGCCTAGCTCTTATCAGGAGCTGGCCGTGCAGGACAGCGGCAAGTGGAACAACGTTTCCTGGGCCTCCTATGTCCAGGACAACTGGCGCGTAAACAAGCGGCTAACCCTCAACCTCGGCTTGCGCTGGGACGGCGTACCGCACACCTACGAAGCGAACAACCGCATGGGGAACTTCTACCCGTCCCTCTACCAGGCTTCGTTGGCGGCCACATTCAACACGAACAATAGCATCTGCAGCGGGCCTTCGGATCCGGGTTGCACCGCCGCCAGTCCTGGCCTGGGCACGAGCCCCAATTCAATCATAACGCAGCCACTCTACCTGAACGGCATCGGAATCCCCGGCAAAAACGGAGTACCCAAGGGCTTGGTCAACAATCACTGGGCAGCCTTCGGTCCGCGTCTTGGCTTCGGCTATGACCTCACCGGCGATGGCAAGACCGTTGTCCGCGGTGGGTTCGGCCTCATGTACGAACGCATTCAGGGTAACGACATGTATAACGCCGGACCGAACATTCCGTTCAGTTTGCAAGTCAGCCTCAATAACGTCGAGATGACCAACCCCAGCCTTTCTCTTGGCACTGGTTCAGCCGCGGCTCGGCCGATTAACGCTGCCAGCATCACGGGGTTGGCGGTGGACGATTACAAGCTGCCGGCTAGCTACCAGTACAGCCTTGGCGTGCAGCACTCCTTTGCAGCCAAGACGGTGTTGTCGGTAAGTTATGTCGGCAATCAAGGCCGGCATCAGAACGACTATCGCAACATCAACCTGCCGGACCAGAGTCAACTCCCGGCACTGATCGGCGGGGCCAAGTATCAGACCATACCCACCCTGCCCTACTCGGGCTTCACCACGATCTCGCTTTCCGCGAACGAGGCCAACACCCACTATAATGGTCTGCAAGTTGACCTCAATTCGCAGCTCAGCCATGACCTCAACCTTCGGGCGTTCTACACGCTCTCGCGCGCCATCGACCCGACCACCGGCGGAAGCGGCGGCGGAGACCTCGGCACCGTGTCGAATCCGTACGCGGGCTGGCTATACGACAATGGACCGAGCGGATATGACCGCACCCACATCGCGGTGGTGGACTTCATCTACGACATCCCACTATTCCGCCACAATGACAGCAAACTGCTGAAGTCTGTTGCCGGTGGCTGGCAAGTCTCGGGCATCGTTACCTTGGAATCCGGCCTCCCGATCAACATCACACTCGGAGGGGCGCAAGGCGGCAACGGAATAGGCGGCACCAATCGGCCGAATTTGACCGGCGCTATCTCCTATCCCAAGACGGCAGTCGCGGGAGTGAAGCAGGGCATTCAATACTTCGATCCGACGGCTTTCGCGGCCCCCACCATGGGCGCTTGGGGCACGTTGGGCCACAACGCCTTGCGCGGACCTGGACGTGACAACTGGAACATGTCGTTGTTCAAGAATTTTACCCTGAGCGAGTCCCGCGGCAGCCGTTTGGAACTCCGCCTGGAAACCTTCAACACTTGGAACCATACACAGTTCAACGGCGTGGATACGACCAGAGCGGACGGCCGCTTCGGCCAATTCACATCAGCCTTTGACCCAAGAATCTTGCAGCTTGGCGCCAAAATTTACTTCTAACCCCTGACACCCCGGGTGTTGGATCTGCCCCCGTGCGCACAAGACATTGTGCGCACGGGGCTTTTGTTTTCTTGCGCTCTTCCCTTCCAAATTCTCCTGGCTTTCCACTATCCTCCTTAGTGCAGCCCTTCATTGTCCCAGGATGGCAGAGTGGATGAGAACTCCCATGCTCCGAATTCCAAAACCTTACGATTGCCTTCTAAGACTGCTTCTCATTGCGCTCTTCTTCCCTTCCTCTGGAACCGCTCAATCTCCCACGCCAGCGGAAGCGCTTGCCCTGGAGCAAAAGGGAAACCTCGACGCCGCTGCTGCCGCCTGGCGTTCGATCACCAAACAAAACCCTCGAGACGCCGCCGCCTTCGCTAGCCTCGGAGTCGTCCTTGCCAAGCAGCAGAAATACCCGGAAGCTGCCACCGCTTACGGGAAAGCCCTCGCCATCAATCCCAAGCTCCCTGGCATCCACCTCAACCTCGGTCTAGCCGAGTTCAAGCAGGGCAACTTTCCGGCCGCTATCGCGCCGCTCAGGACTGCCTCCGCGCGCGATCCAAATAGCGTGCAAGCGCGTCTCTTGCTGGGTCTGAGCTATTACGGCGCAAAACAATTCGCCGCTGCAACCGAGTCTCTCGAAATGTCGGCAAAGTCCGATCCAGAAAACTCCGAATTGCACCATCTCTTGGCACACAGTTGCCTGTGGGCAAGGAAATTCTCCTGCGCCTTGGAGCAGTTCCAGTGGATTCAGCAGAGAGAACCTGACTCTGCCACCGCCCACATGCTCATGGGCGAAGCGCTCGATGGCCTTGGCAGAACAACAGAAGCCATCAGCGAGTTCCAGGCAGCCACAAAGATGGATCCGCGTGAGCTCAACGCGAATTTTGGCCTCGGCTACCTGTACTGGAAGTTGCGTCAATATGACGAAGCAATTCCGGCATTCGAGAGCGAGTTATCCGCCCATCCTGATCACGCCCAGGCCATGGCCTATCTCGGCGACACCCAAATGAAGAACGATGATATGGAAAAAGCCGCTGTATTGCTCAGGAAAGCTGTGCAACTGAACGTTGACATTCGCATCGCCCATGCTGATCTGGGTGCCATCTACGCAGAACAAAAACACTATCAGGACGCGCTCGCCGAGTTTCAACTCGCCGTGAAGTTGGATCCGGATCAGCCTGACACACACTTCCGCCTGGGCCGTCTGTATCAGACAATGGGCAATACCCTCGCGGCCAACCAGGAATTCGCCAAAGTTCGCGAACTCCACAAGAAAACCGAGGACGACCTCCTTGAAAAAATGTCCGGTTCTCCGCCTCCATTACAGCCGTAATGGCGGCGTTATTCCTTGACGCGACCGGTTCGCGGTACTACTCTTTCTCCAGTTCTCACCAGCATTTAGGTGCCCTGCAATGCATTGTAAGCTCTCGCGAATCATGCGATTCCTGCTCCCTGGGCTTTCGTGTCTCTTTTTCTCACCTCGTCCGCTCTTATGCCAGGACAGCGGAAGTGAAGGAACTCTGCTACGCGGGGACAAGGCCGAAATCTCCGTGACCGTGCACGATGGTTCTGGAGAAGCTATCTCGACCCCCGCAAACGTGAAAATCTTCAAGGAAGGGACCCCCACCGATCAGAAGGAAGCGTCCCACGGGCGCGCCTTCTTCATTCTGCGTTCCTTAGGCGACTATACGGTGGTTGTAGAAGCGAACGGATACAAGCCCGCGCAAAAAGATGTGTCGGTGCCCGTCGGTATCAAAGCAGAAGTTGACATTTATCTGCAGCGGGTGCCCTCTTCAAACGAAACCGCAGGTGTTCCCGGTAAGCCACTCCTCGCGCCCAAAGCGAGAGAAGCTCTCGACAAAGGCTTGCAAGCCTTGAGCGCCAACAAACCCTCGGAGGCGGAAAAACACGTGGCCGAAGCGATGAAGCTAGCCCCTGGACACCCCGACGTCCTCTTTGTTCAAGGCGTGCTTTACCTCAGCCAGCGCAATTGGGCGCAAGCGCAAAGCGTTCTGGAGAAAGCCTTGCAAATGGATCCGAATAGCGCGCGCATCTTTTCCGCGCTTGGCATGGCCTTGACCGACCAGGGAAAATACGAAGAGGCCATCATTCCTCTCGAGAAATCGCTGCAGTTGGACGCTGGCGGTTGGGAAACCCACTGGGCTCTGGGTAAGGCGTATTACTATCGCCGGCAATATGACCAGGCGCTGAAGACCTCGCAGCTCGCGCTGACCGAATCCAACGGAAAGGCTCCGCAGATCGAGCTTCTCGTTGCGCAATCGCTCACCGCTGTGGGGCGCTACGACGACGCGGCGCAGACTCTCCGTGAATTCCTGAGGCGCCACGGCGATCGCCCTGAAGCCACCACCGCGCAGCGCTGGCTGGACGGCCTGGCAAACAGCGGAAAAACCCGCCCAAACTAGCCGCGCTCTAACATTGTTGCTGAACTAAGATTCTATTTGTCATTCCGAGCGGAGCGAGGAATCTGCTTATCATGAGAATCCAGGTAAATCACAGAATCTTCTCCCGGCCAACTCAGCGCGGAATCGCTCTACCCTCTGAAATATAAATAAGCTCCCAGGATGCACGCGAGGACCAATCCCGATGCGGCCACCTCGCGCCAATCCCAGCTTGCGCGAGTGGCTGCTTTGTCTTCCGTCGTCTTGGTCGCAAACGTCAGGTTTTGCAGCGTGGCATAGTCCGGCTCCGCCGTCATATAGCTGACGCCGACCATCACGACCGCCGAAACAATCGTGATCAGTACGCTGAAATATTGAAAATACATATTGTTCACGATCCATAGGAACGACCCGTGCGGATATCCGTTCTGAAGCCCGCCCAGGCCCAGCGTCACCGGCGTGTCCACGATCATGCGGAAGATGCCAAGAATAAAACCCACGATCATGGACCAAAGCGCGCCCTTGGCATTCATGCGCTTGACAAACACTCCCAGGAAAAACACCACGAAGATGGGCGGAGCCAGATAACCCTGCACCGCCTGCAAGTAGCCGTAGAGGCCTTGTGCATTCTTGATGACCGGAATCCACGCGAAAGCGATGAAGATCATCACCGTGGTGGCAATGCGCCCGGTGCGTACGAGGTCATGCTGCGAGGCGTCGGGCTTCCACTTCTGGTAGAGGTCCACGGTAAATAGCGTCGAGCAGGCATTGAAGACGCCGGCCAGCGATCCCATTAACGCGGAAAGCAGTCCAGCCACCACAAGGCCGCGAAGGCCCGGCGGCAGCAGGTATTGCACCAACATAGGAAAAGCTCCCTGCGCGACCGACGAGATGGTGTGGCCGTCCGGTCCGATCATCGCAGCAAGCTGGGGAATCTTGCCGCTTCGAGCCAATGCAAAGCAAATCAGGCCCGGGATGATAAACAAATAAACGGGAGTCAATTTCAAAAACGCAGCGAAGATGGTTCCGCGGCGGGCGACTTTCTCGTTGGGGGCGCCGAGTGCTCGTTGCACGATGTATTGGTCGGTGCACCAGTACCACAGCCCAATGATCGGTGCGCAAAACAGCATGCCCAGCCACGGGAAATAGTCGTTGAAGTACCAAGCCTCTTTGATGACTTTGCCCGCGGCATTCGTTTCGAGCACCGGGGCCCAGCTGCCCTGCACGCCAGCCGGAATCAGCGGCTTCCAAAGATTGAACATGTCCGAACCGCACCAGTGGCGCAACTCGCTCCATCCGCCCAGTTGGTGCAAGCCGTAGAAGGTCAACGCAGCCGAGCCCAGGATAAGGACAAAAACTTGCACTGCATCGTTGTAAGCCACGGCGCGCATGCCACCCAAAACCGTGTACAAACCGGTGAGTGCGATGACGAGCACGGAACCAATCCAGAAGCTGTCGATTACCGTTCCGCCGATGTGCAATTGCATCTCGGGCAGCAGGGTGCTGAACACCACGCCGCCGGCAAAAATGCCCACGGCAATCTTCGAGACAATGAAGGTGATGAGCGAGACGATGGAGAGAACGTAGCGCGAATTTGTGCTGAAGCGCCTCTCTAGGAATTCCGGCATCGTAAAGACCATCGACCGCATATAAAACGGCACGAACACCCATCCCAAAACCAGGAGGGCCCATGCGTGCAATTCATAATGCGCCAGCGCCATGCCGCTCGTCGCCCCCGCGCCAGCCAGACCGACTACATGCTCCGAACCGATGTTCGAGGCAAAAATCGACGCGCCGATGATCCACCAGCTCAGGTTCCGCCCAGCCAGAAAATAGTCCGCCGCCGAATCCTTACCTTTTTTGACGACCCACCAGGCCACACAGAGCAGAATGCTGAAATAAAACGCGATCACGGCCCAATCCAGCCCGGTGATCCGCGATTTCACGTCGACGGCCATCATCATTGTGGCAAGAGTTGTCATCCGTGGTGCTCCTCCTGGGATTTGAAT
>JBGPIX010000200.1:0-9784 GCA_041485085.1 Candidatus Acidiferrum sp. | reverse complement strand
TCTGCTAGTGATCGCCGGCGGAGCGATCGGCGGACAGAGCGGCCTGAAGATCGCACTGGGCATCGCCGTGGTGATGAACGGCATTTCCTATTTTTTCTCGGACAAGATCGCGCTGGCGTCCAGCGGCGCGCAGCGAGTTTCGCGCGAGCAGGTGCCACGGCTTTACGAAGTGATGGAACGGCTCGCCGCAAAGGCGCGCCTGCCGATGCCAAAGCTCTACATGATCCCGGAACCTGCGCCGAACGCATTCGCCACCGGCCGCAACCCGCAACATGCGTCTGTTGCCGTCACACAAGGGTTGCTGGAGTTGATGAACGATGATGAACTCGAGGGAGTAATTGCCCACGAACTTTCCCACGTCCGAAATTACGACATCCTTACCAGTTCCATCGCCGCCACGATTGCGGGCGCCATCACCTATCTTGCGTCCATGGGCCGCTGGGCCATGATCTTTGGTGGTTACGGCAGAGACCGCGACGATGACCGAGATGGCGGAGGTTTGGCGGCAATCCTGATGATTTTTCTTGCTCCCTTTGCTGCCCTGATGCTGCAGCTTTTCCTCTCGCGCACTCGTGAATTCTCCGCTGACGAGACCGGTGCGCGAATGGTGGGCCAGCCTTACGGCCTGATAAGTGCCCTGCAAAAACTTGGCGCCTACAACCAGCGCATCCCGACGACTTCCGTTTCGCCGTCGACCTCGGCGTTGTGCATCGTAAAGCCCCTCTTCGGCAGCGGCGGCCTATCCTCGCTGTTCAGCACACATCCTCCGCTAGAGAAGCGGATTCAGGCTCTACGAGAGATGACCGTAACCCCTCAGCGCTAGTGCCGTTGTGACGAGATTCTGCACATTTGAACCACCCCAAGTGTAATCTTTTCAAAACTCAACGCCCACAGCGGTGTACCGCAGATAATGTAATCCGGGCTAAACCTCTGATTTATCAGCAGATAATATTTTCGGTCACAAATCGACCTTTGGCGCGAGAAATGCTACCTCTTGAGTGGGCCGCATTGTCGTCTTTGGGAACCTGGGGGACGGGGGAAATGAACTGTAAAGACACCATCCATTTGATTTGTTGGTACTTAGAGGGTCGCCTCTCCACGTCCGTCGAAGGCGAGATCAAGCGCCACCTAGAATCCTGCTCCGACTGCCACCTCGTCTTGGACGCGGCTATCAACACGCTGGATCGGTATTTCAGCGCCGAGCGCATTGCCGGCACCGAAACCGGTTCTCGCGCCGCCTAAATAACTCTCCTCCTAACTCATTGAAAAATTGGAGTTTACTATAGAACTCTGCATTTCGCCTGCTTCCTTTCACCCCTGCGATCATCGAAGATCCTCTGCACCGGCGTTCCAAAAAGTAACGAAGGCAAATTATACGGTTTGCTGGGGGACTGCGTAATCTTTACTGGTACTGGTACCTATGGAACCTAGCCCTCTGACTCCTCTAATCCCCACTAAGCAATTGATTATGCACGGTTTATGCAACCTTAGGTCATAAAGCCCCTTTTGGCGAAACGGGTGCTCCCTTCCAATGCACAGGGCGAAGAGCCAAAAGGAGAAACGAAGTATATGAACGACTTTCTAGATTCGACCAACACGAGCACGACCGGCACACCCCGGTGGGTTGGACTGGCAGTGGGACTGTTGGGTGGTATCTCCCTGCTAAGCCTCGGCGTAGGCTGGAGCGCACTCAATCAAGCCAAGGGCATCGAGCAAACCACGCAAGCGACTCTGAAGCAATCCAACGAGGCACTCACCCAGCGGCTGGCAAAGGAAGATGAGATCAACCAGCAACTGCAAAGCGACCTCAAGGTCGTCACGGACAAGTTGAACGTCACGCACGCGGATCTCGTCGCCGCACGCAATCAGAATAAGAACGCGACCACCGCGGTCGACCAAAAGGTGACCAGCCTGGCAACTTCCGTGAAGGCCGAATTGGCCACCAAAGCGAACTCCGACGACGTAAATAAGCTGAACGGCGACGTCAACGGCGTTAAGACCGACCTGGACGCCACCAAGAACAGCATTCAGATGGCACGCAGCGAGATGGGCACTCTCATTGCGCGGAACCACGATGAAATCGATCAGCTCCGCCGCATGGGCCAGCGCGACTACTTCGAGTTCACCGTGCAGCGCAAGGCCGGTGCGACGAAGGTGGGCAGCATTCAGATCGAACTGAAGGACACCAACACCAAGAAGAACCGTTACACCATCAACGTCCTGGCGGACGACAACAGCTTCGAGAAGAAGGACCGCTCCGTGAACGAGCCAATCTTCTTCTACACCGGCGGGAACCGCTCGGCTCTCGAACTGGTGGTCAACAAAGTCACCAAGACAACCGCCACGGGCTACCTGAGCGTCACCAAGTCCGCGGGGGCGACCTCGGCCAGCACGGCGACCTCCGGGCAGTAAGCGAGTTCCGCAGGAGCCAGGCTTCAACTCCTTGAGAGCACAACAAGATAGGGAGGATTCCAGAGAATCCTCCCTTCTTTTTTAGAGCTCATCCGGGAATAAGAAACCTCCGTAATAGGTCATAGATAGAGTCTGGACACCGGACCGTCGCTATGCCAAGCTAATGGCGGCCCAGGGAATAAAAAACCGCAGTGAATTTCTGGAGGGGGAAATCATGAAACTACGATTCGCAGTGGCAATGGCAGCAACTTTGTTCGCGGGCGCGCTCACGATGGCGGCCGATGGCTCTTGGACCGGCTGGATTTCCGACAGCCAGTGCGGAGTGAAGGGCGCTAACGACAAGGCTGGCGAGTGCACCACCAAGTGCGTCAAGGAACACGGCGCCAAGTACGTGTTTGTGAACGACGCCGACAAGAAAGTGTACGTTGTCGACGCGCAGGACAAAGTGGCAGCGCATGCTGGCCATCACGTGACCGTAAAGGGCACCGTGGACGGCGAGAACCTCAAGCTGACCAGCATCGACATGGCCGCTGCAAAAACCATGTAAGAGCTGTTCGCAGAGCCTCTTTATCAGACGGGCGTCCCAATCGGGGCGCCCGTTTTGTTTTGCACCGCGATGCATTTCCGTTACGATGTTGTGCTGCCATGTCGACCCTGCTCATTCACGCCGGCCGTGCGCTTACGCCAACGACAGAATTCAACGATGCAGGCATCCTGATTCGCGAAGGCACCATTGAGGCCATCGGGCCGCGCTCAGGAATGAGCTTGCCCGCGGGTGCTCAAGAAATTCACGCGACCGACAAAACCGCCATTCCTGGCTTTATCGACGTACACATCCACGGTGCCGGCGGCCACGACGTCATGGAAGGAACTGGCGCCGCATTGCGCTCCATCACTCGCAAAGTCTCCGAATATGGCACCACCTCTCTTGTGGCCACCACGGTGACTGCCAGCACGGATGAAACTCTTCGCGCTGTCGAGGGGATCGCCGGGTACATCGTCCATCAGCACGAAACGGAGGAACCCCGCGCGGAAGTTCTGGGGATCCATTTCGAGGGGCCTTTCATCAGCAAGGAACGCCGCGGAGTTCATCCTTCCGAATGGATTCAGTTGCCGTCGGCGGAGACGCTCAGCCGTTTCCTAAAAGCCGCCGCCGGTAACGCCAGGATTCTGACGATTGCGCCCGAAGTTCTCGGTGCTGCTCCATGCATCGATGCCGCCCGCGAAGCCGGGTTGGTCGTTTCGATGGGGCACACCAACGCCACCTACGAACAAGCTCGTGCGGCCATGGCTCGGGGGGCGCGCAGCGCCACGCACGTCTACAACGCCATGCGCCCGTTTTCGCACCGCGATCCGGGCGTCATCGGTGCCGTGCTCACTTCACCGGAGGTCAATGCGGAACTGATTGCCGACGGCATACACGTCGAGGAAGCCGCCATGAAATTACTCCTCCTCGCCAAAGGAGCCGCACACGTGACCCTGGTGAGCGACGGCCTCTCGGCAACGGATATGCCCGACGGAAAGTACACCCTCGGCGGCTTCGAGGTGACTGTCAGTGGCGGCGTCTGCCGCAATGCCGAAGGGACTCTGGCTGGCAGCACGCTAACTCTGGACCGCGCGCTGCGAAATATCGTAGCGCTGGGCATATCGTTGCCGGACGCCGTGCGGATGCTGACGCTGAATCCCGCTTCCTTGCTGGGTATCGAGTTTAAAAAGGGCGTGCTACGAGTTGGCGCTGATGCAGATATCCTGCTGCTCGATGAGGGATTGCATCTAGCAGGAATCTGGGCCCGCGGCGTTGCACTGAACTAGGGATTCAACGGAATGTTGAGTTCCTCGGCGAGCTGCTCCGCATCAAAAGGGCTGCAAGCAAAATAGCGGCCGCCGACTTCCAGCGTTGGAACCTTCCGCTTCCCATTGTTGGCTTTGATAACAATCTCTTCACCGGCCGGATCTTCTTCAATATTTACTTCGCGAAAAGTGACTCCGCGTTTCTTCAGGAAGGATTTGGCCCGCCAACAATCAGGGCACCACGTGGTGCTGTACATGGTTATAGGTTCCATCTTGTACTCAGTTTCAATCTATTAGATGCGAACGGCGGTGGGAAGTCGCAAGCGGTGTCACGCGAGAAACAACAGAGATGTTTCAAGAGCCCGAAACGAGAGTGCCCCGCCGCTTGGAAGCCACCTGGATGCGAATCAACGCTCGTTGCAGCGCTATTGTGGCGCGGTCCCAATCGATGTTTGGACCATCCTGGGCTAACCGCTTTTCGGCGCGCGCCAGCGCATCTTTGGCGCGCTGTAGGTCGATCTCTTCCGCGCGTTCCGCGGTTTCCGCAAGGATGGTGACGCGGTCCGGGAGCACTTCCGCAAATCCCCGAACAATGGCGACATGCGCGGTTTCCTTGCCACTCGGATCGTGGTAACTCAGTTCCCCGATCCCTAGCTCTGTCATGAGCGGCGCGTGCCCCGGCAAAATACCGAGGTAGCCGTTCTCGCCGGGCATCTGCACATCGGCGACCTTCTCGCGGAGCAACTGCTTCTCCGGCGTGACGACCACCAGTTCGATGGCATCGGGCAGCATTTTTCTTTACGCGCTCGCCTTCATTTTTTCGGCCTTCTCGAGGGCTTCCTCGATCGTGCCGACCATGTAAAACGCCTGTTCCGGAACGTCGTCGTACTTCCCTTCCACGATTTCCTTGAAGCTGCGGACCGTGTCTTCGATCTTCACGTACTTGCCTTCGAGTCCGGTAAATTGCGCGGCGACGAACATCGGCTGCGAAAGGAATTTTTCAATCTTGCGGGCCCGCGCCACGGTGCGCTTGTCTTCGTCGGAAAGCTCTTCGATGCCGAGAATGGCGATGATGTCCTGCAGGTCTTTGTACCGCTGCAAAATGGACTTTACGCCGCGCGCCACGGCATAGTGCTCCGCGCCGACGATGCGCGGATCGAGAATGCGCGAGGAGCTGGCCAGCGGATCGACCGCTGGATAAATGCCGCGTTCGACGATCTGCCGGCTGAGGTTGGTCGTCGCGTCCAGGTGCGCAAACGTTGCGGCGGGAGCAGGGTCTGTATAATCGTCGGCGGGCACGTAAATGGCCTGCACGGAAGTGATCGATCCGCTCTTCGTCGAAGTGATGCGCTCCTGCAATTCGCCGATTTCAGTGTTGAGGTTCGGCTGATAGCCCACGGCCGAAGGCATGCGCCCGAGTAGCGCGGAAACTTCCGAGCCCGCCTGCACGAAACGAAAAATGTTGTCGATGAAGAGAAGCACATCGAGGTGCTCCTGGTCGCGGAAATATTCCGCAACCGTTAGGCCGGTGAGGCCCACGCGCAAGCGCGAACCGGGAGGCTCGGTCATCTGGCCGTAAATCAGCGCTGCGCGCGATTTTTCCGAATTCCCCGGCACGATAACGCCGCCCTCGGACATTTCCAGCCACAAGTCATTGCCTTCGCGCGTGCGTTCACCCACGCCCGCGAATACCGAGACGCCGCCGTGCTTCATCGCGACGTTGTGAATCAGCTCCATGATCAGCACGGTCTTGCCGACGCCCGCGCCGCCGAAGAGGCCAATTTTGCCGCCCTTCAAATAGGGCTCGATCAAATCGACAACCTTGATTCCCGTCTCAAACATTTCCAGCGTGGTGGATTGATCTTCGAGCGAAGGCGCCGGGCGATGAATCGGATAGTAAGTATCACTAACGATAGGACCGAGTTGATCGACGGGTTTTCCCAAAACATTCATCACGCGGCCAAGAGTTGGCCGGCCCACGGGAACTTCAATTCCCTTTCCCAGATCGTACGCCTTCATTCCGCGAACCATGCCCTCAACGGGTTCCATCGCGATGGCGCGGACGCGGCCTTCGCCGAGGTGCTGCTGGACTTCCGCCGTCACGTCCAGCGGCTCTGGTATCGAGAAGCCCTCACTCGTAATGCGCACGGCGTTGTAAATCGCCGGGAGATGGCCAGCCTCAAACTGAATGTCCATGACAGGCCCGATGACCTGTACGACGTGCCCCACGCCTGCGTATTTCTCTGCCATGCTGCTTTCTCCTAAGCGCCGTATGAGGCGCCGCTGACAATCTCAATAATTTCCTTGGTGATGGCCGCCTGCCGCACTTTGTTCATGTGCAGCGTCAAGGCATCAATTACGTCTCCGGCATTTTTCGTCGCCGATTCCATCGCCGTCATGCGCGCGGCGTGCTCCGCCGCTGAAGATTCCAGCATCGCGCGAAGAATCTGCGTTTCGACGTATCGCGGAAGCAGCTTCCCGAGAAGTTGGTCGACCGGCTGTTCGTAGATGTAATCCACCAGCGAACCCGCGCCTTCGTCCGCTGATTCCTCGTCCGCGTGAACGGCCTCGACTGGCAACAGCTTAGTGACCACCAGGTTCGGTGTCATCACCGTCTTGAACTCGCTGAAGACGATGTACACCGAATCGATCTCTTCCTTTGCATAAAGATCCGTGACGAGCGAAGCGATCTCCCGCGCCGTTGCGAAATCCACGCGCGCCAGGACATTCACATATTCCGCGATGAGATTGAATCCCGCTTTTTTCAGCGAGTCTCGGCCCTTTTTGCCGACGGGAATCATTGAAATCTTCTTGCCCTTGTTGGCGCGGAAGAAATCCTGCGCCTTGCGCAGAATGTTGGCGTTGAAAGCTCCGGCCAGTCCGCGTTCGCCTGTCAGAACCAACGCGAGAATCCGTTCTTCGGAACGCTTTGCGAGCAACGGGTGCTGCGGCTCACTAATGCGCGACATGATCGAGCGCAGCATCCGCGCGAGCTCCTTGGCGTACGGGCGCGCCGCGATGGCCGCTTCCTGCGCGCGGCGCAGCCGGGCCGCGGCGACAAACTTCATCGCGCGGGTAATCTGCTGGGTGTTCTTCACCGAGCGGATGCGGCGCCGGAAATCGAGAAGCGTAGCCATCGTTATTCGTTAAGCGCCAATCCTCACTTCGCTGTCGCGGCAACGGCCGCCGTGAAGCGTTCCTTGAAAGCTTCCACCGCGGTCTTGATTTCCGCCTTGATGCCGTCGTCGAGGGCTTTCTTCGTCGCGATGTTCTTCAATATCGAGGGGTAATTGGTTTCGACGAACTGCAGAAACTCGCGCTCAAAACGTCGAACTTCCGGGACCGGCACCGCGTCCAGCGAGCCGCTCGTCGCCACGTAAAGAATCAGCACCTGCTTTTCCACCGCCAGTGGGACGTATTGATCTTGCTTCAGTACTTCCGTGAGCCGCTGGCCGCGCGCAAGCTGTCCCTGCGTCACTTTGTCGAGCTGATCGGAACCGAACTGCGCGAAGGCCGCGAGCTCGCGATACTGCGCCATGTCCAGCCGCAGAGAGCCGGCTACCTGGCGCATGCCCTTGATCTGGGCGTTGCCACCCACTCGGCTGACGGAAATACCGACGTTGATCGCGGGACGAATGCCCGCATTGAAAAGATCCGCTTCCAGATAAATCTGCCCGTCGGTAATCGAAATCACATTCGTCGGAATGTAAGCAGAGACGTCGCCAGCTTGCGTTTCGATGACCGGCAAGGAAGTCAGCGAGCCGCCGCCCAGCTTGTCATTCAATTTTGCAGCGCGTTCCAGCAGGCGGGAGTGGAGATAGAACACGTCGCCAGGAAACGCTTCGCGTCCCGGAGGCCGCCGCAGCAGCAAAGAAATTTCACGATAAGCCTGCGCGTGCTTGGAAAGATCGTCGTAAAACGTGACGGCATGCCGCTTGGTGTCGCGGAAAAATTCGCCCATGGCGCACGCGGCGTAAGGCGCAATGTACTGCAGCGAAGCCGGCTCCGCGGCGGAGGAAGTCACCACGATGGTGTAGTCCATCGCGCCAGCGTCGGTGAGCGTCTTCACCACCTGCGCGATCGTCGAGCGCTTCTGCCCGATGCCGCAATAAATGCAAATGATGTCGCCGCCCTTTTGATTGATGATGGTGTCGAGAATGACCGCGGTCTTGCCCGTCTGGCGGTCTCCGATGATCAGCTCGCGCTGGCCGCGGCCGATCGGAATCATGGAGTCGATGGCCTTGATGCCGGTCTGCAAAGGCTCGCGAACCGGCTGGCGGTCGAGAACGCCCGGCGCAATCTTCTCGAGCGGATTGCGCTGCTTCGTCGCGATGGGACCTTTGCCGTCCACCGGCTGGCCCAGCGGATTCACCACGCGCCCAACGAGCGCATCGCCAACGGGCACCGACATAATCGTATTGGTGCGCTTGACGACGTCGCCTTCCTTCAACTCTTGCGATTCGCCGAGCAGCACCACGCCGACCTCTTCTTCCTCGAGGTTGAGCGCAATCCCGAAAACGTTGTGTGGGAACGCAAGCATCTCGCCCGCCATGACTTTTTCGAGTCCATGAACGCGCGCAATGCCGTCGCCGACGCTGATGACCGCGCCGACTTCATCGACCGAAACGGTCTGCTCGTAGTTCTCGATCTGCTCGCGCAGAATCTTGCTGATTTCGTCCGCTTTGATGTTCGCCATGCCTGCTCCGTAGCTTCGTCCCGGTCTATGTTCCCATGTAGCCGCCGGGCTTTAGCCCGGCCCTTCTGCGAATTCCCGCCTATTCGGCCGCCAGGCGCGCGCGCATTTCATTCAACCGGCTGCGCAACGAGCCATCGTAAATCGTGTCCCCGATCCGCACCACCGCGCCGCCCAACAGCGCCGGATCAAGCGCGTATTTCGTTTCAATCTTCTTGCCCGTCAAGCGCGCCAGCGTCGCCGCCATCTCTTTTTTCTGCGCCGCGCTCAACTCCACGGCGGAAGAAACCTGCGCTTCCGCGACTCCCTGCCGCTGACGAATCACATCGTGAAACGCGGCGATAACTTCCGGAATCAGTTGCGTCCGCCGGTGGTCCGCCAGAACAAATAAGAAATTCCGGATGATCTTGCTCGCACCCAGCCGGGCCACGATCTTCTCGATGACCGCGTGCTTGTCTTCGATGCTCACTGCCGGGCTTGCCAGAAACGTGCGCAGTTCCGCGGATTGCGCGTACGCCGCCCCAAATTCGTGCAGTTGCTTGGCTGCTGGCTCCGCCGCGCCCTGTACCAGCGCGATGTCCGCCAGCGCATTCGCGTACTGGAGGCTCGCGGACTTCAATTCGGCCTCCCTTCCAGGCTTTTCACAAAGTTGCTGATCAGCGATTCCTGCGCCTTGGGAGTGAGTTGCTTCGCAAGCAGCGATTCCGCACCATCCACTGCAAGGTTTGCAGCGAGCGCTTTTAGCTCCAGGCGCGCGGCGCGTTCCGCGGCTTCGATTTCCGCCTTTGCGGCGGCGGCGATTTTCTGCGCATCGGTCTGCGTGGCGGCTCGGAGGCGCTCCACTTCGGCAGCGGCCTCTTTCTTGGCCAACGCTCGAAGCTCCGCAAC
>JBGPIX010000199.1:0-9825 GCA_041485085.1 Candidatus Acidiferrum sp. | reverse complement strand
CTGGCGCGATTTCTGCAACAAATCATAGGAGGCGCTGATGACCAGTTGCAGGTACTGGCCTGATGCTGAGTTCTTCCCTGTTCCACTCGAATTGTCGTAGAGGGCCGTCTTGTTGAAAATCCATTGCGTAGTGGTGTCGAGGAGCGTCACGAAGGGTTCCCTCATGACGGCACGGTCGAACCAGAAGTGGACTCCGGTGATGGGGGCAACGTTGATCTTGTCCAGATTGGCGAGGGAGGGATCACTTTGCTTTACGCTTTCCGGCAGCAGTTCCGCCAGCGCGGTGTGGGGCACGGCAAAGATGTAGGCGTCGGCGGATTCTTCGCGACCTTCGTCGAAGCGGACTCCGGCGAGTTCGCCATTTTCTATTTTCAGGCCGCGAACGGGGGCGCGGAGAATCACGTCCCCGCCACGGCGCTCGATTTCGGATTTACAGCCGTCGTAGAGATTGGCAAGCGGGACGGCCGGGACTCCCATGCGATAGCCGGTGCTATTGGAAAGGAAGGCTTTCCAAAAGACGTCGACACCGAAGCGCGCGTCGGTGCGGTCGAGTTCCTCGTCCAGAGCGCTGACCAGAACCACGCGCCAGAAACGTTCGATGGCGCGTTTGGTCTGGCCGCGGCGGCGGAGCCATTCGAGCATGGAAATGCCACCATTTTCCTGCAGATCGGGGGGGTTGCCTTGGGCCCGCAGGATATCGAGCATGGCCCGCGCGATGGAAAGCTTGTCCAGCAGGTTCAGCGGCGCGAAGGTTGCGAACGATCCAGTTAGATGAAATGGCGCGGGCAGGAAACCGGCTTGCATTTCTCCTTTGCGGCCTTGCGGATCGAGAAAAAGGAGGCGGTCGAAGAACTTGATTTTGCCAGCGGCGCCGACGCGCCTGTAGAAATCTTCCAAATTTGTACAGCAGCCAAGGGTGACGTGCTGGCAATTGTCCACGTGCTCACCGTCGGGCAACACGTAGGAGGTTGCGCGGCCGCCGAGGAAGGGACGCTGTTCGAACAGACGCACGCGCCAGCCGGATTCAGCCAGCGCGACGCCGGCTGCCAGTCCCGCCAGCCCGCCGCCGATCACGATCACGCTTTTCAAGGATATTCTCTTCCGTGTGGCGGCCGAAGCGCGCCTTGGCGATGAACATCATTTTTTCTGCTTTGGTAAGACGAATGCGCTCGCCGAACGCGGCGAAGTCCAGAAACTCGATGCGGCCGAGAAGCGCGCTGTACGTATGCACCAGCAGCCACAACGCGCCGCGGCTGTCGGCATCGATGAGCCCGAGCAAAGCGGCACCTTCTTCGTAGAGTTGCCAGGCACGTTCGGATTCGAAGCGCAGCAGCTCACGGACGCCGAGCGTTGCTTCGCTGCGGCCGAAGTCTTCTTGTGAAACGCAGTAACGATGAAGATCTTCTTCCGGAAGATAAACGCGGCCAAGCCTGTAGTCTTCGTGGACGTCGCGAATGATATTTGTCAATTGGAAGGCGAGGCCGAGCTTTTCCGCAAGATCGAGGGCGCGGGCGTCGCGGAAACCGAAGACGTGCGTGCAGGTGAGTCCGACCGTGCCAGCTACGCGATAGCAATATTCGCGGAGGCGGTCGAACGTGGGATAGGTTTGAACCGTAAGATCCATCTCGGCGCCGCTGATGAGGTCATGCAGGTAGCGCGCGGGCATTTTGTAACGCTGCATGGTATCGACGAGCGCGGGCAAAACATCGTCCGCGCCGCGCAAGGCCGATGAAGGCGCCGCCATGGCCGCATTCCCATCGAAAACTTGATCCTGCCCGGTGATGTACTGATCCAGAGCGGCGCGCCATCTGGCAAGGCCACGCTGCTTTGACGCCAGGTCCGCGCCTTCGTCGGCAACGTCGTCCACTAGACGCATGAAAGCGTAAAGAGCGGCAAGGCCATCGCGTTTTGGTTTCGGGAGGAGGAAAAAAGCGTAGTAGAAATTGCTGTGGGCAGCGCGGGCGATACGGTGGCACTGTTCGTAGGATTCCGGTACGGCCGTGCCCAACTGGGGCGCAGCATGCTGCATCCCTACATCTGCTGGCTTTGCTGCAATTTCGTTTGAACGCGGATTGCCGCCGACTAGATGCGCCACCAGGGCGCGGCCAAGGAGCCCCGCCTGCTTCAATTTGCTGACCGCGGGACGGTGATTGAGGGTGTCGTATCCCATTGTCTCGATGGCATCAAGAACGGCGAGGCCGCCGCGCGTAAACATTTCAAGGTCCACGCTGAGGCGTCCGTCCACCATTTTTGCGAGCGGCTGGCCTTCGGCGAATAGGGCGCGAGTGCGTGCAATCAAATCCTTCATCAGGCGAACGTAGCGATGGTCGAAGCGCCGTTCCACGATGTCGCTCTCGGAGATGCCGTGGGCCGCAGCGGCATCGAGGGGGATGTAGATCCGCCCGATATCGAGGTCGCGGGAGACATCCTGCCAAAAATTTGCGAGTTGCAGTGCGGTGCAGGTGGCGTCGGACAGACGCTGGCGCTCTGCATCGCGATAACCGCAGAGATACAAGACCAAGCGACCGACGGGATTGGCAGAATAGACGCAATAGCCGATGACTGCATCCCAGTTCGGGTAGCGCTTCACAGTCTGGTCCTGGCGGAAAGCTTTCAGGAGGTCGGCGAAGGGCTGCTTGGGAATGTCCTTCGCAACGACCGTCTCGCGCAGCGCGACAAAAACTGGATGAGAAGGCTCTCCTTCATAACAAACATCCAACTCATGTTCCCACCACGCAAGCAATTCCAACGCGCGGGCAGCGTCGGGAACTTCATCGCCAAGATCATCCGCCCAGCGGCAATAGGCGTAGACGTTGTAGAAATGCTGGTGCAGCGCTTTGGGGAGCAGCCAGGAGACGACGTTGAAATTTTCGTAGTGATGTGTGGCCAGCCACTTGGTGTACTTCTGCGCTTCTTCCGGCGAGCAGCCGGGCTGGGGCGCGTGGCGCGTGATGTCGATTTCGCCGGGGAGCAGCATCAGAAGAAAGATTCCTCGCTCCGCAGACCCGTCCGGAGCGCAAAATGCGCGCTTCGCTCGAATTTGCAAGTAGGTTTGGTGTGCACTCGAAAACTACGGTCGCACGGCAAGTTTGATTTCGCCGCTGCGCGACTTCATGCGCGCAAATGCCTGAGGCAGGTCGGCCAGCCGGATTTCTTCGGTGACGAAATCGCGCGCCGAAATGTCGCCACGGCGGATGGCTTCCAACGCTTCGCGGAAGAACCGCGGCGTGTGATGGAAGGGAGAAATCAGCTTGATTTCCGAATAGTGGATCGCTGCCGGTTCAATTTCCACGCGGGTGCCCGAAGGCAGGCCGCTAAAGAAATTCACAACACCGCCGCGCCGTACCATGGCCAGCGCCTGCTGCCAGGTGGCCGGATTACCAGCCGCTTCGACCACGGAATCGGGCCCAAGCCCGTCTTCGGTGAAAGCTTTTACGGCGCCCACCACATCTTCCGTCTCCGTGACGTTGATGGTCGCCACTGCGCCCAGGCGCCTCGCAACCTCCAGCGGCGCCGAACGCCGCGCGAGGGCGATCACGCGCACGCCGCGCCGCGAAAGCATGCGAACAAAGTTCAAGCCGATGGGGCCGCAGCCGATTACAGCCGCAGTATCTCCAGTGCGGACTTCCATCTCGTGGATTCCGCGAAGCACGCAGGCCAGCGGTTCGGCAAGCGCGGCGCTCTGATCGTCCACGGAGTGCGGCACTTCCAGCATGTTTTCGACGACGATGCGGCCGGGGATGCGCATGTAGTCCGCGTAGGCGCCGTTATTAAACAAAAGGTCGTCGCAAAGATTTTCCTGCCCACGGCGGCAATGATAGCAGCGCAGGCACGGCGCGGAATTCGCGGCAATAACGCGCATTCCAATGCGCCAACGCGGATCCACGCGCTTGCCCACGGCCGCGATTTCGCCGACCAGTTCGTGGCCGAAGACAGCCGGCGGCTGAATCATTTTTGCGTGATAGCCGCGCTTCCAGACTTTGAGGTCGGTGCCGTCGGTGAGCGCCAGGCGCACGCGCACCAGGACTTCGTCGGCGGCCAGCGCGGGGACATCTATCTTTTCAATGCGAAGATCTTCGCTGCCATACAGCACGGCCGCGGTCATTTTCGAAGGCACCGTGACATGGGTTACGGCAGCTTTCACTTCTTCGCCTACTTCCAGCTTCTTTGGTGTGGTCGCGCTCATACGTGCGTGATCAAAACCTTCAATGATTCCGCCGTCGGCTTGGCGGCCAGATCCAACCCTTCTTGGATTCTAGCCAACGGAAAACGGTGCGTCACAATATCCATTACCGGCAGTTTCTTCTGCAGCACCAGGTTGGCCCCTGCTTCTTGGATGTCCACGGCCGCACTATAGCTGCCTAAGATTTCCTTTTCGTCGATCCCCACGGCCGCGGCGGGAAACTGAATTTGGGTTACCGGGTCATTCGCGGCGAACAACAGCACGCGTCCACCGGGCCTTGCCGCCGCCAGTGCATCCACCACGACGGACGGGTGCGCCACCGCTACCAAAACCGCATCAGCGCCTCGACCCTCCGTCCGGGCCTTCATCTGTTCCACAAGCTTACCATCACTCGGGTTAAACGACTCTAGCGCTCCTAAAGATAAGCTCTTGGCCCGCCGAACGTCCATGGGGTCGCTGGTATAGAGTTTGGCGCCCTCCAGGTTGGCCACCATCAGCAATTGCAGGCCAATGGGGCCGCAGCCGACGATTAGCACCGTTTCTCCTGCGGATACGCGGGCTTTTTGCACGGCTTTCAGGATGGTGTTGATGGGCTCGATAAATGTGGCTTCTTCAAAACTGACATTGTCCGGCAGGGCGACGATGCCGCGTTCGGCCACCCAGGGCATGGCTTTCACGTATTCGGCAAAGCCGCCTCCGTTGGGGGTGAATCCGCCGGTCAGGCCCGTGGTCTTGTATTGCTTGCATTGGGAGAAGAGGCGGCGTTCGCAGTAGAAGCACCCACCACAGGGAATGTGATGAAAACTCATCACCCGATCGCCGAGCTTCCATTTGGTGACACCCCGGCCTGTCGCCACGACCGTGCCGGCCACTTCGTGCCCCAGAATTTGCGGCGGCGGCACATACGCGTGATAAATCTTTTTGATGTCGGTGCCGCAGATGCCGCAGGCGGCGACTTTGATAAGGACTTCGCCGTCGGCCACTCCGGGGACGGGGACTTCTTCGACGCGCACGATGCCCTTTTCGCGGTAGACACCGGCGCGCATGGTTTTGGGGATGGCACCAAGTGTCTTCGCGGCTTCCAGGGTTGTGCCGGTTCGGCTCATGTCGCAGCTATCTCCTGAAGTTCCTCCGGAGGCCATCCGTGGCTCCGAAAGGACAACTCTTTGATGAATGCTTCGAGAAAATGACAGAGGGCTTCGGCGGCTGTGCGGCTATGTCGTCCAAGACGAATGAGTGCCGGCAATTGAAGGGGGTGGTACGCCACATGCTTTACAACCCCGCCAATTTTCACCCTCCCGCGCTCGTCCACCGTAGTCGAAATATCAGCGGGCATGTCCTCGTCAAAGCGATCGCTGATCACACGAATGACAACGGCTGGAAGTTTTTTTTGTTTCGCCACCGAAAGTATGGCGAAGCTCTCCATATCCACTGCATCGGCAAATGTCGCCAATTGTTGTTTCTCCTCGGCCGTGCCAATCACTTTGTCGGTGGTTAAGAACATTTTCGCTTCAATGGCCTTGTTTTCATAGGCCGCCATGAACAGATTGCGGGAACATTCGATGGTTTTTGCTTTCCCGAATTGCTGAACTGCGCGGGCTGCGAGAATATCACCAACTTTGTGCGCTGGCTTAAGGGAACCCGCGAAACCCGAGGCGATGCAAACGGTGTGTGTAGCTGACATCGCTATTTCTGCGCCGCGCCGCGCATTTTCCATCCCCATACCGGTCACGACAAAATCGACCGTGGCGCGGCCGATTTGGCATTGAAACATTTCGAGACCGTCAAGATGTGCCGCCTGTAGCGTTCTGAGCTTTCGCCAGGGGGCGAACTCGGCTTCGACGGCGAAGGTGACTAGGATGCGCATTCAATTTGTTCAGATGCCGCACTCGCGAGCGGTGATTTAGCGACAACCCAAGAGAAAAAGCGCCGGTCTAAGACCGGCCACTACAAAGTCTAGGCCGCGGCGGCGCGGGCCATGCGCTTGGCGCGACTCTTGGCGATGTAGCCGTTGGCTTCGTACCAGCGGACGGCCCGCTCCAACGCGGCGGATACGGGGCCGGCCTTGAATCCCAATTCGCGCTGGGCGCGCGAGCAATCCACAAACATCATGTGCCGGGCAATCTTGACGCCTTCGATGGGAATACCCGGCTCGCGCCCGACCAAGCGCGAAAACACGGTATTGGCATAGGCTACACCCAGCGCAAGGCCGTGAGGAATTTTCAGCATGGGCGCGCGCAAGCCAGTGATCTTCGCCAGAAGGTCCAGCATTCCCTTTAGCGTCAAATTTTCACCGCCGAGCAAATAGCGCTCGCCGACTTTTCCTTTTTCCGCGATCAGCAGATGACCGGCGGCGCATTCTTCGACGCCCACAAAATTCAGCCCGGTCGCAACGTAGCCGGGCATCTTGCCATTTAGAAAATCCAGAACAATTTTTCCGGTGGGCGTCGGCTTCCAATCCCACGGCCCAACCGGCGTGGTCGGCATGGCCACGATGACCGGCAATCCGCTCTTCGCGGCGTCGAGCACTTCCCTTTCCGCCATCCATTTCGAGCGCTTGTAATGGCCGACCATTTCTTCCAGCTTGGCGTCGGTGAATTCGTTGGGGTGCTGCGGGCGGTCGACGGCGATGGTGGCGACCGTACTGGTGTAGATCAACTGCTCGACGCCCGCGCGCTTCGCGGCGTCCAAGAGGTTTTTCGTTCCTCCGACGTTCGAATCGTAGATGTCTTGCTTACGTTTGGCCCACAAGCGGTAATCCGCGGCGACGTGAAAAACGCGCTTGACGCCCTTCATCGCGCGATCGAGCGAGGCCGGGTCGCGTAAATCCCCGGTTACATACTCAAGGGACAAATCCGCAATCGCGCGATTCGTGCTCGAAGCGCGCAGGAGCACACGCACTTCGTCACCACGGGCCACGAGCTGCCGCGTCACGTGGCTGCCTAGAAAGCCCGCCGCTCCTGTGACCAGTGTGGTCATGCGACTTTTACGCTTTCCTCGCTTGCGTGTACTTTCTGTTCCACGCGAACGCCGGTCTCATCGGCACTTTGCAACACATTCCATTCGCCACTCACCGCCGGCTCAACTAGACGCGAAAAGAATTCCCACCACTTGCTCCCTATCAGCTTTTGCGCTTCCGCCGTTTTCCGCTGTAAGGCATCGGCGGAATTTGATTCGCCGCTTGCGGGCGAAACCACGATTCCATCCACATCGAGGGAGCGCGAAAACTGAATTAACTCGGCCATCGCTCCCAGTTCGGTCTGCGCGTGAACGCGCACGTGCACGCAGATCAAAAAGCCGGAGAGCCGAGCCGCGCGGATGCCCTCCGCGGCCCGTTCCCATGCGACCGCTCGAGCGCCGTTTGAGGCGCGGTTCCGCTCGCCGGGTTCTAGGCAGACGGTTAGAAAGAGCTTCGACGCAGGCTGAAACTCATGAATACGGCGGCGAAGGAGGGTTCCATCGGTTTCGAGAAAAGCGAAGTGACCAGTCTGCGTTATCGCTCGAACCAGATGTGAAACCCCGGGATGATGCAGCGGCTCGCTCCCGCCGATCCAAATGACTGGAGAGCGGCCGGAAACTAGTTCGTGAATCTTTTCGTGAGAAACCGGATGATTGGAATCGTGATGCAGAAGTTCCGCCGCATCCACAAATTGAACGGGGCTTAGGACAGGGCGCGACCGCCGCGCGAGCCGGGCCATGGCGAGGTCCGCTGTAAGCCGCAGGGGAAACCGCAGCATGCGCTTTAAAACCCGCTGCGCAGCCGGAATTCGCTGGGCTGGAACTTCAGCGCCACGTACTCATCCGCGCGGCGTGACTGGTTGGAATAGCGCGCCAGCGCATAGACCGGAAAGGAATTCCGGTAGAGGTGGTATTTCAGGTAGAACACGCCCGGGAAACCCGTGCCGGTGAAATCCGGTTCGCTCCAGGAGCCGTCATCCTTCTGCTGATGCACAAGATAGGATATTGCTTTGGTGATGGCAGGGTCGCCATGCTCCGTGCCAGCCAGCAAGCCGATCAAACCCCAAGCCGTCTGCGAAGGCGTACTCGGGCCCTGCCCTTTTGTCGCGGGCGTTTCATAGCTGGCAAGCGATTCGCCGAAGCTGCCGTCGGCCTTCTGCACGGTGCGAAGCCAGATCACCGCGCGCTGGCAGTATTCGCGCGCGGTCAATGAAACCGTCTCCAAGGCGCGCAACACCCCGCTCGTTCCATAAATGTAGTTGACGCCCCAGCGGCCAAACCAGGAACCGTCGTCGGATTGATCCTGCAGCAAGAACTTCACGGCGCGCTGAATCGCGGGATGCTCCGCGGGCCAGCCAAATCGGCCGAGGCATTCAACCACGCGCGCGGTGACATCGGCGGTGGAGGGATCGATCATGGCGTTGTGATCGGCAAATGGTATGTTGCACAAAGTCTTTCGGTCGTTGTCACGATCGAAGGCCGCCCAGCCGCCGTCGCGATTCTGCATGCTGAGAAGCCACTGGAGTCCTCGGCGAACCGCGCCTTCCATGCGCTTGGGGTCGGGATACTTCACCCGCTGGAGCGCCATCAGCACAAACGCGGTGTCGTCGACATCGGGGTAAAAATCATTGCGAAACTCAAACGCCCAGCCGCCGGGTTCCGCGTCTTTGTTCTTGATCTGCCAATCGCCGGGCCCGAGCACTTGTTTCGAGAGCATCCACTCCGCGGCTTTCACCAGCGCGGGATGATCCGCGGGCAAGCCGGCTTCTTCCAGGGCGACCATCACAATGCAGGTGTCCCACACCGGAGAAACGCACGGCTGCATGCGAATGGTGTCGCCCTCTTCAATTTCGAAGCGCGAAAACTCTTTGATTTCCCGCCACGTCACCGGATCGTCCGGGCCGTGGCCCAGCGCCATCAACGCGAAAATGGAATTCATCATCGCCGGATAAATCGCGGCGAGGCCCTCAGTCCGCTCCATGTGCTCCAGCATCCACGCCTTGGCTTCGCGGAGCGCGCGCTGGCGCAGCGGCTTCCAGGGCAGTTTCTCGTAAAGCTTGAACCCGCGATCAATCGCCAGGAAAACATTTTTCCAGGAGAGGAGTTGCTTGCTCCAGTCAAACGCCGCGGTCTTGTGCGTGGGATCCTTGAATAATTCATCGACACGCGCCCGTTCCGGCAAGCGCCAATCGGGCCGCAGCGTGGACAGGATGGCCATCGGTATCACAATGCCGCGCGTCCAGGACGACATCTCGTAAATATTGAAATAGAACCAGGTCGGCAGAAGCACCAGCTCGGGCGGAATCGATGGAACTAGATCCCATCCGACTGCGCCGATCAGTGCCAGATAAAACCGCACGTAGGAATTTGTATGTTCGAGGCCGCCGAGGCGATGGACCATCTCGCGCGCTTGCACCATGTGGCCCGCATCGGTGGAGTCGCCGGCCAGCTTCAACGCAAAATAGGCTTTGGTGGTGGCGTTCAGCTCCGAAGGGCCGCCGGGATAGATGGACCAGCCGCCATCGGGGAGCTGCCGCCTGCGCACGTAGTTCGCTAGTTTGGCAATGCGTTCCGGATCGGCTTTTCCGAGAACGTGCAAATAGTAGATGTAATCGGATTCGAGGGTGGTATCTGCTTCAAGCTCGCCCTGCCAGAAACCTTCTTCGGCTTGAAGAGAAAGAAGG
>JBGPIX010000198.1:0-9846 GCA_041485085.1 Candidatus Acidiferrum sp. | reverse complement strand
TCGGAGCGGTAGTCCGTGTTTGCGACCACCACCTCATATCCACGCGCATGCGCCGCCGTTTCTAGCGCATGAAAGATATCGAAAAAAAACGGATTTTCCATGTTCGAGATAAGGATTCCCAGGGTGCGGCTTTTTCCCCGGGCGAGCGAACGAGCATGCAGGTTCGGGTGATAATTCAAATCCTGCGCCGCTTTCAGGACGCGAGCGCGCGTCGAGTTCTTGACCACCTTCAGGTCATTGAGCACCCGGGACACAGTGGCGGTGGAAACACCCGCTTTTTTTGCAACGGCGTTCAGGTTCATGTGCTCGGTATGTTTTGGCTGCATGGTCTTTGAAGTGGGACTGCCTGCGCGGCATTCTACTGTACTGCAAACGTACGCTCAAGCTGGCGTTGGAACAACCCGGGCCTTTTGCTTTGCGGTTACGTGGAATGGAGCGTTCAATTTTCCTTGACAGGGATACGATCCCGGAAATATCGTCCCGGATGCAAGCGTTTACAGTCTTGCGTATACTTATGTTTCTTTTGCCTGTCCGTCAGCCGGTGACGGCGGCGCGCTTCGGCGATCCAGGATCTGCTGGAAATTGCTCTTGCCGATTCTCGACGGCATTTATCTTCAGGGGTTCATTTCACGGAAAGAAGGAATATGAGCGAATCCGCAAAGCGGCAAATGACATTGGGCATGATCGTCGGGAACCGCGGCTTCTTCCCCGATCATCTGGCCCGCTCTGGTCAACAGGAAATGCGTGCCACTCTCGAGTCCGCGGGAGTGAAAGTGGTCGCTCTCACGGAAGCGGAATCAAAGTTTGGCGCGGTGGAAACGCGTCAGGAAGCGCGGCGTTGCGCCGACCTGTTCAAGCAGCATCGGGAAGCGATCGATGGAATCGTCATTACCTTGCCCAACTTCGGTGATGAACGAGCCATTGCCGATACTCTCCGTATGGCGGGCCTCCCGGTGCCTGTCCTGGTGCAGGCCACGCCCGACACACCGGGCCGCATGTCCATCCGGGACCGCCGCGACAGTTTTTGCGGCAAGATGTCCGCCTGCAACAATCTCTCGCAATACGGCATACCCTATTCCTTGACGACCCTACATACCGAGCTTCCGCAGTCGGCCGACTTTCGCCGCGACCTGGAATGGTTCCTCAGCGTCTGCCGCGTTGTGAAAGGCTTGCGGCGCTTGCGCATCGGCGCGATCGGCGCGCGGCCGACGGCCTTCAACACCGTGCGTTACAGCGAAAAGATTCTCGAAGCCAACGGCATCTCCGTCGAGACTATCGACCTCTCGGAAGTTCTTGGGCGCATCGCGCGAATGAAGGACGACGACCCCATCGCGCAGAAAAAACTCCAATCCATCCGGCGCTACGTTTCCACGCAGAGCATTCCGGACGCCGCTCTTCTCAAAATGTCCAAGCTCGGCGCCGTCATCGACGGCTGGATGCGCGACACCGAAGTCGCCATCAGCGCCATTCAATGCTGGACTTCTCTCGAAGAATATTTCGGCGTCGTGCCCTGCACGGTCATGAGCATGATGAGCAACGAGGGCATGTCCAGCGCCTGCGAAGTCGACATCGCCGGCGTAGTGGGCATGCATGCGTTGCAACTGGCTTCCGAAACTCCCAGTGCTCTCCTCGACTGGAATAACAACTATGCCGACGATCCCGACAAGGCCGTCTGTTTTCATTGCAGCAACCTTCCCAAACACTTCTTCCAGGATGTCCGCATGGACTTCCAGGAAATCATCGCCGGGACCGTCGGCAAAGAAAATACCTTTGGCACCTGCGTCGGCAGAGTCAAGCCCGGTGCGATGAGTTTTGCCCGCTTCTCGACGGACGACCGTGAAGGGAAAATCCGCGGCTACGTCGGTGAAGGAACCTTCACCGACGATTCACTGGAAACTTTTGGCGGCGCTGGCGTCGTGCACATTCCGCACTTGCAGAAACTTCTGCGTTATATCTGCGAACGCGGATTCGAACATCACGTGGCCGCTAACTTTTCCTCGGTCGCCTCGGCTGTCCATGAAGCCGCCACCCGCTACCTCGGCTGGGACATGTATTGGCATCGGCCCTGAGAGCGATGGCGGCAGCGGACATCTCGCTCTTGGCTATTCAATGCCCAGTCGGTGCTGCATCTGCTCCAGTGTAACTCCCTTGGTCTCCGGATAGATGAACAGCACCACAAAGAATTGCACTGCCATCATGACCGCAAACAGAACAAACGGATACGCCCCGGAAGATTTTGCCAGTTGCGGAAACGTGTAGGCAATGATGGCGTTCATGATCCAATGAGAAGAGCTCCCCAGCGCCTGTCCCTTTGCGCGCACGCGCGTGGGAAAGATTTCGCTGATGTAAACCCAGATCACCGCTCCTTGTGAAATGGCAAAGAACGCGATGTAGCCGACCAGCAGCCACAGGAGCAAGCTGCGGTGGCTCTGCGTGAAAAACACGCCGGCGACTCCCGCCAAACACGCCGCCGTGCCCACCGATCCGATCAGCAAGAGCGTCTTTCGCCCCAGCTTGTCGATGACCGACATCGCCAGCAGCGTTGCGACCAGGTTCATGCTGCCGACAGCCACCGCTTGCAGGTCGCTGGATACCTTACTGAATCCCGCGGCGGCAAAAATGTCATTCAAATAGTAGAGAATCGCATTGATGCCCGAGAGTTGGTTGAACATTCCGATGGTAATCGCGAGAAAAAGGGGCAACCGGTATTTCCACGCGAATAGAGGTTCTGACGTTTGCAGCCTCTCCAGATGTATGGAGTCGACGATCTCTTTCAGCTCGGCCTCGGGATTCTCCGCATCCATCAACTGCAGCACCGAACGTGCTTCCTCAACGCGATTTTGCGTCACCAGCCACCGCGAACTGGGAGGGATGCCGAAGAGCATCACCAGAAATAGAACTGCTGGAATCGCCGCGACGCCGAATTGCCAGCGCCATTCCGCCGCGCCAAGTCCCATCCGCGCGATGCAATAGTTGGAAAAATAAGCCAGCAAAATTCCAATGACGATATTGATCTGAAAGAGCCCTACCAGACGCCCGCGGATCTTTGCCGGCGCCAACTCCGCTATATAAACCGGACCCAGGACAGACGATCCGCCAATGCCGAGTCCGCCAAGGAAGCGCGCGGCAAGAAGGACGTGCCAGTTCCACGCGAAAGCGCACCCCAATGCGGACAGTACATAAAAGACAGCGAGGAGACGAAGTGTCTCGCGACCTCCCCATTTTTGACCGGGAACGCCCGCCGACATCGCGCCAATGATCGTGCCAATCAGCGCCATGGCAACTGTCAGGCCCAGGTCGCTGGGGCTCAACGAATACACCGCCGTCAGCGAATGCGTCGTCCCTGCGATGACCGCCGTGTCGAATCCAAATAGCAGACCGCCGAGCGCGCCAACGACGGTTGCTTTTCTCAAAGGGGCGTTCAGATTGAGCTCCTCTCGGCCGCACAATTCGCGCCGGCCGGAATCTGGAGCTTTATATCACTTTCCGGCCCGGCCCACTTGCTAAATCACACTGTGCTCTTTTTGGATTCGGTGCAAGGTGAAACCGGGGGCAAGGTGAAATTCAGTATTGCCACCGCTTACTTGAAATGATGAAAACGCCCAGCACGCTCGAGGAAATTACCGTCACAATCCAGCTTCAAACGCGTGGAATCGCCGCTCGAGCTCCCATTGCTGCCCGGCTTTTTCGTTGGACCCCAGAAAATCAGCGCATCGGGAAGAAAATTTGTCCGCGCCCAGCGGATCCTCCGAGCAAACCGAAACAACACGCGTAAAAGCGTCCGGCGCGCTCCACAAACTCGCCCCGCGCAGGAAGCTGTGCTCCAGGCTGGTACGCACCATCCGCTTCAGGTCCGCGTAATGCAGATCATAAGTCTGCACCGCGCGCACGTATTCGTGCGTTAGATCAATGCGCGAAACGCCTTCATCGTCCGACGAGAGCGCCACCGGCACCCCAAACTGCCGGTACAGCGGGAACGGATGATCTTTGCCGCTCACCCCCAGAATTACGTCGTTGCTCGTCAAACTGATTTCCACCATCACGTGATTCGCCGCCATTTCTTTCATCAGCGCGTGCGGCTCATTCTCGTACATGATGTCGACGCCATGTCCAATGCGCTCCGCCTGCGCCTGCTCCACCGCCAGCCGAATGTGGCAACAAAGACCCTCGTACGGCACAAATCCCGGCGCAATCTCCCCCGCGTGCAAGCTCAAGTGCGTCTTCGGATACAACGCGTGCAGGAACGCGACCATACGCATGTGCAGCGCGTAGTCATTCATCGCGGTGTACCCGTCTTCCGGCATCACGTAATTGATCCCCACAAAACGCGGATCCACCGCCGCCGTTTCGAAACACAGTAGCGTCTGCGCAAACACAACCTGCTTCGGCAGTCCGCGCAAAACCTGGCAGAGATACCGCACCTGCACGCGGCAAGCCGCCGCCGCATCCTTCTGGCCGCAATGCTCGCGCGCACGCCTCAACGCTTCCGCTTGGTCCAGCGCCGCGCTCGCCGGCGCAATGTCTTCGCGAAGTCCGCGCTCCAGCAGCTCCTTGCGGAACTTGCCGATATCCTCCTGCCACCCGATTTCCGTCGCCAGCATGGCGGTATGGGTGAACTCGGGCGTGTGCATCAACTCCAGATACTGCTCGTTCTGTCCCGCGGCTCGTGTTGCTACCTCATCGATCCACTCGCCTAGATGCCGGTGATCCGTCCCTCCGAATTTCGCAAACGCATCAAAAAAATGATCGTGCCCCGTCACTCCCGGCGAAGGCACGAATCCGCGCATCGAGAAGGCATCTACGAGCGCATCAAATAGATGCTGGTCTTTGTAAGCCGCCGCCGCCGGTACTTGGCCTTCTCCGCACGCGTGCTGCTCCGTTCCGCTGTCCGAAGCGCCCCCCGCCTTCGCGAAAGCCATCTTCGCCACATCCACGCACAAATGATCTTCTGCCGCCGCCCGAATCCACGATTCCGCGTAAACCGCCCCGCTCAAATGATTGTGCAGATCACCGCCCTTCGGCATCCCCAGCAGAAAATGCCGAAGCTGCAGCGGATTCTGCCGCGCCGCTTGAAGATTCAGCTCCGCCCGTTGTTCCGGACTTTTCTGCCCCGCTGGAGCAGTGGAAACCTTCTCTTGGGCCAAGAGGGGTGAGGCGCTCATCAACAAAAGAGCTAGCCCGCACCATGAATTAGCATACGAAAGGTTCGGTGATGGATTCAGTTCGGCCTTTTTCATAAAAATTTCCTCCAGCAAATCGCCAAGCGCTCAAATACCCTGGGCAACAATCCAATTTTTGCGGCGGCCAGCTGTGATATAGATTCTCATTCGCTCGCAGCACAGCATAACAGGCGGATCAAGCAGATCAAGTGGCCGGGGGATTTCATGGGCAAGCTCATCAGTCGATGCGTTCCACTTTTCATCCTGCTCGCCATTTTCCCGCTACTGCTTTCTGCGCAGAGCGCGCCCTCCATCAAGCCGATTCAAATCAAAGTCGTTGTCGTCGCCATGTTTGAACGCGGAGAGGACACCGGCGACACCCCCGGTGAATATCAGCTCTGGGTCGAGCGCGAGCACCTCGATCAAATTCTTCCTCTTCCCGCCGGTTATCACCACGTCCGCCTCAACAAAGACGGCGTCCTCGGTATCCTGACCGGCGTCGGCACCGCAAAAGCCGCCGCCTCCGTGATGGCCGTCGGTTTGGATCCGCGCTTCGATCTTTCGAAAGCCTACTGGCTCGTCGCCGGAATTGGCGGAGGCGATCCCGCGGACGTCTCGCTCGGCTCCGCAGTCTGGGCGGATCATGTTCTCGATGGCGACCTTGCCTACGAAATCGACGCGCGCCAAATTCCCGAGAATTGGCCCACCGGCTACGTCCCGCTGCGCAAAGCGACTCCCTACGAAGAACCCGTACGCAAGGAACTCGAAGGCGAAGTCTACTCGCTTAATCCCGAACTCGTCGGCTGGGCGTTTCGTCTTACGAAAGACGTGCCGCTTCCCGATTCCGATTCTCTCCGCAGTTCGCGAACGCGCTTCTCCGGATTTCCCAACGCCACAAAGCCCCCATTCGTTACGCGCGGCGACACGCTCTCTTCCAGCACTTTCTGGCACGGCTCAAAAATGAACGAGTGGGCCAACGCCTGGACGCGCTACTACACCAGCGGCACAGGGAGTTACATGGTCGCCGCCATGGAAGACACCGGCACCATGCAAGCGCTCACTTTCCTGAGCCAGGCCGGCCGCGTCGATCTCCAGCGTGTTCTGGTTCTTCGCACCGTCAGCAATTACGACCGCGAGCCCCCCGGCACCAGCGTCGCCGATAGCCTGAAGACCATGGTCTCCGGCAACTACTCCGCGTATTTTCCCGCCTTGGAAGCCGCTCAAATCATCGGCGACAAAGTCGTGCGTGATATCGTCGAGCACTGGCCCGATCGCGAAGTCACGCTTCCGCATTGACGTCGCGCCGCTCCCGGCCTATAGTGGCGCACCTTTTTGTTTGAAGGAAAACCGTTTGCTCGACCGCGTATTTCATCTCGAAGAAAATCACACCACCGTTCGCCGCGAGTTGCTCGCCGGCCTGACCACTTTCATGACCATGGCCTACGTAGTCGTCGTCAACCCGCGCATCCTCTCCGAAGCCGGCATGCCTGTCGAAGGCGTTCTCTTCGCTACTTGCATTTCTGCCGCAGTCGCCACGCTCATCATGGGACTGTGGGCCAACTATCCCATCGCCCTCGCGCCCGGCATGTCTCTCAACGCCTACTTCACTTACTCCATCGTCCTCGGCCGCGGCGTGCCCTGGCAGACCGCCCTTGGTGTTGTCTTTCTCTCCGGCCTGCTCTTTTTGTTCCTCACCCTTACCAAAGTCCGCGAACAAATTGTCAACGGCATTCCCAATTGCCTCAAGTACGGCACCGCCGCCGGCATCGGCCTTTTCATCGCCTTCATCGGGATGCGCAACGCGAATATCATCGTGGCCAATCCCGCCACGTTCGTCGGCCTGGGCAAGATCTCCGACCCCCAAGTGCGTCTTGCCGCTGCTGGACTCCTTCTCATCGCCATCCTGATGGTTCGCCGCATCGGCAGCGCCATTCTTGTCGGCATCGTTGCCATCACTCTGCTTGGTATTCCTCTCGGCCTCAGTCACTGGCCCGACCATTTTTTCTCTCTGCCGCATCCCTCCGGCACCTTTCTCAAGCTCGATCTCCGCTCCGCCACAAAAATTGGTCTTGCCGAACTCATCTTCGTCTTTTTCTTCGTCGATCTTTTCGACAATGTCGGCACCCTGGTCGGCGTCTGCGAAGAAGGCGGCTTCCTGCGCGACGGAAAACTTCCCCGCGCCAGCCGCGCGTTGCTCGCCGACGCTTTCGGCACCATGTTCGGCGCCCTCACCGGCACCTCCACCGTCACCAGCTACATCGAAAGCGCCGCCGGAGTCGCCGCCGGCGCCCGCACCGGCCTCGGCAACGTCGTCATCGCCGCCATGTTCCTGATCGCCATGTTTTGCGCCCCGCTCGTCGCTGCCATCCCCGCCTACGCCACCGCTCCCGCTCTGATCCTCGTCGGCGCGCTCATGTGCGGCGCCGTCGCCCGCGTCAAATGGGACGATTTCAGCGAAGCCTTTCCCGCCTTCATGACTCTCGTCGCCACGCCCCTCACCTTCAGCATCGCCACCGGCCTCAGCCTCGGCCTACTCTCCTTCACCTTCATCAAACTCGGCACCGGCCGCCACCGCGAAATCAGCCCCCTCATCTGGGTCCTCAGCGTCCTCTTCCTCCTCCGCTACGCCTTCCTCGGCTCCGAATAAGCCGCACTCGCCGCCTCCCCGGATAACCAAATCATCCGGGTGCTTTGCAGCGCGTCAATTTGTGATTAGGGCGTCAATCAGGCACGTGCATTATTTCCGGGTGCGCGTCGCTCGGGCAAATTCAAATAGGAAGGCCGAATCTGGCTTGAAAATTATTGTTCGCGAAGCAGGTTTGCCGGGTCAACGCGCAGGACGCGTCGCACGGGACCGGCAACCGCAAGTGATCCAGTGAGCACCGTAGTAAGTGCGACCGCGGCAAGCACAAATGGATCGTGTGCGGAGGCCTGGTAGACAATCGCCGACAGCAGCTGGCTCGCCGCCACGCCGAGCAGAATGCCAACAACTGAACCGCTCCCGAGCAGAATCAGCATACGACCGAGGGCGGCCGAGAGAATCTGTTTTGCCTGCGCTCCGACCGCGACACGAATACTCAGCTCGCGCTGCCGCTTGCTGACGGTATAAGAGGCGAGGCCGAAGGTGCCGGCGATCGAGAGCAGCAGTCCAAAAGCGCCAAAGAGGCCGAGTGCGACGGTAGCCACCTGAGAAGGAAAGAGACTCAGCGCAAGCTGGCCGGTCCAAGGTCCGGAAGCCTGAATAGCAACGCCGCTATCCAGATCGTGGAGCAATCCGCGGATCGTGGCTACCATATCGGCCGTGTCACGCTGTGTCCGGACGATGAGGGACGTCTTGGTATCCCCGTTCTGCGAGATCGGGAAGAACGTTGCGGCTTCAGGATCTTCACTGAGCGTAAAGTGTTTTCCATCCGCCATGATGCCCACGATCTGGATCGACACACCGGAGCGGTTCTTAAAATAGCGTCCGACAGCGTGCTCGGAGTGGAAGAGCCGCCGGGCGAACTCCTGATTCACAATGGCAACGCGTGGGGTCTTCTCCGCGTCGGTGAAGCTCACGTCGCGTCCCGCGAGCAGTGGCGTTCCAGAGGCGGCCAAGTATCCGGGTGAGACGTCATAGAAATAGGTATCGAATGCCTTATTTGAAGGTCTGAAATCGCTACTCTCTTGCGAGAAGACAGCAGTGCCGGCTTGCTCGAAGGATAGGGGCGTGGTATTCGCGTAGCCTGCTGCTTCCACTCCCGGGAGCTGTGAGACCCGTTCCAGTAGCTGGCGCTGGAAATGATCGGCGGAATCGCCGGCATAGCCAGCCCGGCTCAGATCGAATTGCGTTCGCACCGCATTCTTCGGATTGAAACCCAGGTCCATGGTCAGTGCTTTGCCCAGGCCACGCAGCGAGACAAAAGCAGCCGTGACCGTGACGCAGCAGAGCGCGATCTGAGCTGCCAACAGGACATCGCGAAGCGCCCAGCGGCGGCCCGCGGACGATTGGCTTCCTCCGCCTTTAATCGCTTCATTTGGATCGGTCTTGAATATCTGCCGCAGTGGCATCAACCCGAAAAGAACGCCGGCGATTACCGAGATCAGGAACGTCATCAGGATCAACGACGGCTGCGGCAGCACGTGGAATTTGAAGGGGAATCTGCTGGGCGGATGCCAGCCGGCCAAGCCGGTAAGGGCCATCCACGCCAGGCCACAGGCGCACGCGCCTCCAATGATCGAAATCACGAGGGCTTCAACAATGAGCTGTCGCAGGATGCGCCAGCGACTCGATCCAATGGCCATGCGGATAGCAATTTCGCGCGTGCGGTCTGCCGTACGCGCTGCGAACAGGCCGCCTAGGTTGGCGCAGGCGGCGAGCAGCACAATTCCGGCGAGCCCCATCACCCCAGCCAGAAAACCGCGGGCCGGCCCGCCGATAAAGTCGCCGACCAAACCTGGACGCGCCAGCTTTAGTGCCAGCCCTTCTTCCTCCTTCGGATATTGCCGGGCAATGCGGGCAGCAATGGTGTTCAGCTCAGCCTGCACCTGGGGCAGCGTGACCCCGTCCTTCATGCGCACAACCGAAAAGAGGTTCCTGTGGCTCCGCGACTCCAGCCAGTCGATCCCGTCCAGCGATGCTTCATTCGCCATGGGAACGAAAATGTCAGTCTCGGAAAAATTTTCGGTCCCATGGAAGCCTTCGGGC
>JBGPIX010000197.1:0-9963 GCA_041485085.1 Candidatus Acidiferrum sp. | reverse complement strand
ACCGCAAGCTTCGCCGCCAGCGCCGCGTGCTTCACAGCAGAAAAAGAAACCTCCTGCCCGCGCCCCCGCGGCCGGTCCGGCTGTGTTATTACACCCACGATTTCAAAATCATTTTGTGCGAGAAGATATTCAAGCGTGGGAACCGCAAACTGAGGTGTACCGCAAAAAACAATTCGCATCCGCTCCGGCACTTACCACTCGCCCTGTTTCCTGAGCTTCTTGATCTTCCGTCTGATCAAATCCCGCTTCAACATGCTGAGGTGCTGCAAAAAAAGAATTCCGTGCAGGTGATCGATCTCATGGCAAAACGCCCGCGCTAGCAGGTTCTCCCCGCGAATTTCAAACTCCTCGCCCTTCGCGTTCTGCGCCTTGATCGTCACAAACTGCGGCCGCAGCACGTACCCTCGAAATCCCGGAATCGAGAGGCACCCCTCTTCTTCCCGGACTTCTCCCTCCGCGTGAATAATCTCCGGATTCGCCAGCACGATCTTCGCCTCGGGATTTTTCCCGCCCGTGACGTCCACTACTGCAATCCGCAAGCTCTTTCCGATTTGCGGCGCCGCCAATCCCACGCCCTGCGCCGCGTACATCGAAGCGAACATATCCTCTGCAAGCTCTTCCAATTCCGCGTCGAATATATTTACCGCCGCTCCCGGTTTTTCCAGGACAGCGTCGCCATACTTCACGATCGGATAGATTTTGCGCGCCGCGGACGGTGCTTGCGCCGTCTCGGCCGCCGTTGGCGCGGCCGCTTCAGAAATCTTCGATTTGTCGGACATAGTTGTCGAAATTCCTTCGCATCTCCGCGAGCGAATCTCCCCCAAATTTTTGCAGAAAAGCATCCGCCAGCACAAGTGCCACCATGGCTTCGCCGGCCACTGCCCCCGCCGGCACCACGCACCAGTCGGACCTCTCGTAAGCGGCCTTCACCGGCTCCTTCGTCACCATGTCCGTAGTGTGCAGCGGCTGCCGCAACGTCGAGATCGGTTTCAAGTACCCGCGCACCACCACATCCTCGCCGTTGGTAATCCCGCCTTCCACTCCTCCCGCGCGATTCGTCGTCCGCCGGAACCGCCGCGCCGATTTTTCATAAAAAATCTCATCCTGCACTTCGCTTCCGAACGATCCCGCCCCCGCCACTCCTCCTCCAATTTCCACCGCTTTCACCGCCTGCACGCTCATCAACGCTTGCGCCAGCCGCCCATCCAGCTTTTCGTCCCACTGCGCGTGGCTCCCGAGCCCCACCGGCACATTGTGCGCGACAATTTCAAATATCCCGCCCACCGTGTCGCCGGCTTTCAACACCGCATCCACTTCCGCTTTCATCTTTTCCTGCACGCCCGCGTCAATGCACCGCAGCGGCGAATCCAGGTCCTTGCTCACCGCTTGAATTTTTTTCCACGTCGCCGGCTTGTCCAGCCGCACGTGCCCCACCTGAATCGTATGACTCGCGATCTCCGTCCCAAACTCTCGCAGCAGCAATTTTGCAAACGCCCCCGCCGCCACTCGCGCCGCCGTTTCCCTCGCCGAAGCCCGCTCCAGAATGTACCGCGCGTCGTGGTAATCAAATTTCTGCGATCCCGCAAGGTCCGCATGCCCCGGCCGCGGCGCCACCAGCTTTCGCGCTGCAGGATCTTCTTTCCCCGCTTCCACCGGCAGAATCTTTTCCCAATTCGCCCAGTCCCGATTCTCGATCCGCAGCGCAATCGGCGCCCCGATCGTCTTCCCCTGGCGCACTCCCGCGAATATCTCCGCCGTATCCTTTTCAATCTTCTGCCGCCCGCCGCGCCCATAACCAAGTTGCCGCCGCCGCAGCTCATGATTGATAAAGTTCACATCAATCGGCATCTGCGCTGGCAGTCCGCTGATAAACGCAAGCAGCGCTTGCCCGTGTGATTCACCCGCGGTGTAAAAACGAAGCATCCCGTCCATTCCTAAACGAATTTGCGCGTATTCAATTCAAAACAAGCGGAATATAAACAGTGTAGCCGCCGTCGCGCCCCCCGTCCAGCACGCGCCAAGCCTCTCCTGCTCCCAGCCCCATGATTTTCAAGCGGCATCCTTTCCGTCATTTAAGTCCTCACTCATTAGAAATCTCTCGCATTCTCCTTCTAAAGTCCCCGGCCGGAGTGCCGATAGAACACTTGAGGTATATCCATGAGCGTTCAAGCCGTCCACAGCAGCCAGCATGCCGCGCAAGCGCAAGCGGTTTCCCACGCCCAGTCGGCCCAGAAGCAGGCCAGCCAGCACAGTGCCATTCCGCAAGACAAAGTCACGATCAGCGCGGCAGCGCAAGCCAAGCAGACCGCACCTTCCATCGGCGCCGATCACCGCCACAACGGGAAGTAACAAGAACCACGCGGCGAAGGCGTCGGGAAATGGCAAAGCTGCGTTCAGGTGTGCGCGGCCAGCCGCCGCGCCACCGCATTCCTGAACTGCCGAACCACATTCTCCACGAATCAGCGGGCGAATCGGTAGGTGTCAGGTCGAGCAACCAAAAAACTCCAGTAAAAAGTCCGAATTCTAAGCCCCAAGGAAGCCGTGCTTGGATCGTAGGCAAGGAAGGGACCGGTGCGCCCGTCTCAGCGCTGTTCGAGTTACTGTCTCGCCATAAGAAGCAAGAATATCGAGCCGCGAATGGCGCATAGGGCCATGATTAGAGTACAGCCCGAAAGGCAGGAAAACTATGGAGGAGACGAAACAGAACGAATCCGTGTATTCGGGCGAACCGACCAAGATCACGGGACCGGATTCACTGCGAAGCACGACAGCGGCTACGGCGTCTTCGGGGACGGAAAAGACCGCCTCGAAGCAAACACAAACGGCGCAAAAGGTGGTTGCGCCGGAGATCAGCCAGACGATCAACCAGACCCGCGCGGCTGGGACGATGGCGGAGTTTGCGGAGTTCCTGAAACGCACGAAGTTCGTGTGGTTGATTGTTGCAGGAGCAATTTTCGGAATAATGGCGGTGGTCACCATAGTGACACGCATGTCCGAGCGGGCCAGAAACGCGCGGGAGAAGCGGCAGGAACAAGCGGTACTGGAAGTGATCCCGGAGAACTTGATCGCGCGGTGTGGCCCACCGGCGGAAGACGTGACGAAAGAAATGTATCCCGTAGTGTTACGGACCATGAGCTACCAACGCGGAGAGAATGAAAAAATCTTGTTCGAGTTCAGCAGGACGGCAGAGGCGAAGAGCGATTGGGTGTTTCTGTCCATGAAAGACCAGAGCGGAACCAGGAACTTCGAAACGCCGGAAGCGAAGATCGCCGCGCTGCCCTGCCTGGATTCGAAGAAGTGATCGCTCTTACACCCGGGAATTCCTAGGTAAAACACTTTGAGTCGTAGTGCCTCCGACATTCGGCGGTCACGGACCTTGATGAGGTGGCTGCCATCCCTCAACGCCCACCAGCAAAATCGCTTCAGGTCACTCAGGGTGGATTTCCTCGGGCCGTAGTTCCCACTTAGGGCCAACTCCGGCCAAGTCGGATAACCGGACAAGCGACGTAAATTACTCCACTTCTTGTCCGGTTGAGCCCGCACCGTTAATCAGGCACTTGAACAATGGAGGCACCCGGCGAAGGTTTCCTGGGGTTATAATCACGGCCGCTTACGCCTCTTTCGGATTCATCACAAAGCTCGCGCGACCCGCGGTGAGGAGATTGTCATGAACGCACTCGAGCACAAACGCAGATCCTTCCTTTTTGGCTTGGCCGGCCTCGGCATCGGCCAAGTATTGGCGCAAGGCGTGACCAGGGCTCAGGCCGCTGCGCCACAGGGGTATGTGCTCGGCCCCACCGAAGGCGAACATCTCGTTCATTTTCGCGACCATGGCAAGATCTTTATTAAAGTTTGCTCCGCCACAGGCTCCGGCAATCTCGCCTTGGGGACCCAGCAAGTAACAGTCGGTGCAGGCATTCCGATCCACCGGCACTTCCAGATGGACGAAGCCTTCTACGTTCTGGAAGGCAGCGGAATTTTCATGCTGAACGATGTGCGTCACCCTTTTGAGAAGGGCGGAACGATATTCATTCCCAAAAACTCCTGGCATGGGTTTGCGAATCCCGATCACGAACTTCTCCTGCTCTGGACTGTGTCCCCCGCTGGCCTGGAGGGCTTTTTCCGTGACACCTGCAATCCGCCCGGCATACCGCCAAAACAGCTCACTCGCGAGCAAATCAATGAGATTGCTCGCAAGTATGCGACGGAATTCAGATAATCACGTCTCGCAATACGCTTGCTAACCAGAGTCACTGCTCGGTAAGCGCGTTAATCAGGCACTATGTGTTGCCTAGTGGTCCGCCCGTTATTCGGTACCCCTGCCTACAGAAGGAGCGATACTATGCTGGGGAGTGGCCGACTTGAAACCATTAATCCCAAGCATTCTCCTGACCGGAATTGTTGCGGTCTGCTCCCATCTGCTTTTGGGCTCACAAGTTCAGCCTAGACCCACGAGCAAAGATAAATTACTGAGCGCTAATGCAAGTTGCTACGACGCGACAACTGGGAAGTTGGTTGGGTCCCGCACATCACGTACTTCCGTGTTGATGTCACCGGATGGAAGTTTTCAGGCCTATGCAGAGAGTGACGCTGTAGCGCCTGGGCTGGCAAACAGGCCGGAGTGTAACAACACGTCTAGACTATTTGTCGCGGGCCGAGATAGCCGAAAGTTCCAGACAGTCCTAACCATAGAGCCTTCCCCTGAGTCACTCGGAAATGGCATCGACCTAATCGATTGGTCCCCGAAAGGGCATCGCCTCTTGCTGGCTCAAGGCTCCTGGCAGTACTTCTCAGATGTAGGCGGAACTCGCGTGCGAATTTATGACGCAGATTCAGGCAGTTTATCGAGCGAGGCGCTCGTGGACGAAGCGTTTAGCCAATATGTTGGAAAAACCTGTGCCGCTATATTTCAGGCAGTAGGATTCTCTTTGAGTGGAAACATTATTGTCACAGCCGAGCCCTTTTTCGAAGTAGACGAGGACAAGCCGACGGAAAACTCCTGCGTTCAAAAAAAGGGATTCTGGCTTATCGATTCCGCGATTCCCACAGTCAGTCAACTTCCAGATAATTACAGAGTTGAGCGCTACGCCAAAGTTGGGTCTTGAGTCTCGCGCCCACAGTGCGCGAGCTAGGTCCCGATTAGTCGTTTATCAGGCGGGCGGGGGAGGCGGCAGCGGCATAGCGTTATGTGGTGCAGCCAGAAACCACTTGCCATTCCGCTTGATATAGATGTGAGTGAACCGTAGTGTCATTCGGGTCGGCAACCCAGGTGTGCGGCGTCGGCGCGTACCCGGCCCCGCCGCCCTCCGCCTCCCACCCAGTGAACTCTACCCCTTTGTTTTCTTCTCTTTGCAAAATCGTTCGAACAAATTTCGCAGTTTGCCTCAAATTAAACTATAATGGCACTCGACAAGTGACTTAATCCGTGCTACCATGAGTCGTGATTGATCGACGACAATCCCGCCATTCCACCCCGACACCTTTCTCTCTGCGCACAACGGCTGTCCCGACCCGGTCGGGGGTCTCTGCGTCAAGTTCTCCGGCTCTTTCAATTCCTTTATTTCCTTTACCTCATCTATCTCCTTTATTTCCTGTTGTTTGCGCACTCTTTTGCAGCGCGCAAAATGCTATCCCATTTGTTTTCAGTTGCTTCCGCACTCTTTGCCAAAAACCACCCGGGGTGGGGGTACCGTTCACCCCGAGGAGGTTTCGTGAGGGGCCACTTTCTTCTACGAGGAAAATATGAAACTACAAACTGCTGATCCCGTCGTTCTCACCACTCGTTGCACCCATCGCACCGCCACTGGTCGCCGTTGCCGTCTTTCCGTTACCGACGCGCACTCCAGCCTCTGTCGCCAGCACCGCGCCGAACAACTACAGGAACAATCCGCGAATTATCATCTCGAACTCGTCCGAAACTTCGAAGGTTTTCAAACCGCCCAGGGCATCAACATCTCCCTCAAGCATCTCTACGAACTCCTGGCCCAGAACCGCATCTCCCCGCGCCGCGCTTCCGTCCTGGCTTACATCAATAGCCTGCTTCTGCGCAGCCTGCCCCAAATCGACGCCGATAGGGCCGCCGGCGTCATCGACCCCACCAAACCCAAGCCCATAGCCATCCCCGTCCCAGACCAAGTGATCGACTCCGACGCGGCCCCCAAACTCACCCCCGCCGCAGCTTCAGCCCCGGCCTCTCACGCGACCTCGGACGCGGCCCCAGCCCCGAACAAGACTCCAGCGCCGGACTCCACCAATTCTTGGGATCCCGCCATCCCCGAGCCCGACCCCAACAAGAAACCCTCATGACACTTGCGCTCCCGCTTTCACGAAACAAAAACCGTCGCGCTCTCGTTACTACCTCCAGACGCCCTGCAGCCGCGGGTGTGTACCCAAGAGGTGTGATTCATGATTAGTTTCTGGCAAGACGTCCGCTACGGTTTGCGTGTTTTGCTGAAGAATCCCGGCTTCACCGCCATCGCCATCCTGACGCTCGCCTTGGGAATCGGCGCGAACACCGCCTTGTTTTCCGTGGTCAACGCCGTGCTCCTCAATCCGCTCCCCTTCGCCAATCCCAACGAACTCGTCGCCGTTTATGCCAAGTCTCCGACGTTCGAGGAAAGCTCCATCGCTTACCCCAATTTCCTCGACTGGCAGAAAGACAATCACTCCTTCGCTTCCTTGTCTGCTTTCCGCTCCGACGACTACAACATGACCGGCGCCGGTGAACCCGAGCGAGTTCACACCCACATGATTTCCGCCGAGTTCTTTACTGCTCTCGCCATGCAGCCGCTTCTCGGGCGCGCTTTCCGTCCCGAAGAAGACGCGGTGGGCGCGGGTCCCGTCGCCATCCTCAGCGATGGGCTCTGGCACCGCAAATTTGGCTCCGCGCAAGACGTTTTGGGGAAGAACATCACGCTGAACGGCAAAGCCCACACGATTATTGGCGTCGCCCCCGGCCACATCACCGGGCTGAGCAACACGGATATTTTCGTGCCCATCGGTCAGTGGAACGATCCGAGCTTTCGCGACCGCCGCATCAGCATGGGCACGAATTCCATCGGCCGACTGAAACCCGGCGTCACCATCGAACAAGCCCGCCTGGAAATGAACCGCATCGCGGAAAACCTCGCTGTCGCATATCCAGAAGCCGATAAGGGCATGGGAGTCACATTGGTCCCGCTCAAGACCGATGTCGTCGGCAACGTAAAAGGAATTCTGTTGGTACTCCTCGGTGCCGTCAGCTTCGTGCTCTTGATCGCGTGCGCCAACGTTGCCAATCTGCTTCTTGCGCGCTCGACCGGCCGTTCGCGCGAATTTGCGATTCGCGCCGCGCTCGGCGCCAGTCCCATGCGAGTGATCCGCCAGTTGCTGACGGAGAGCGTTCTGCTCGGCCTCGCCGGGGGCTGTATCGGACTCGTCCTGGCAAAGTTGGGTGTGCGCGTTCTGGTTGCGGCTTTGGCAAACACTTTGCCGCGCTCGGAGGAGATCGCGCTCGATGGCCACGTGCTCTTTTACACGCTGGGCATCTCCGTGCTGACCGGCATTGTGTTTGGCTTGATTCCCGCGCTCAAAACGCTGCGTCCCGATACTCACGAAACGCTGAAGGAAGGCGGCCGCGGTTCCAGCGGCGCGCGTCATCGCGCACAAAGCGTTTTCATCGTCGCCGAAATGGCCATGGCTGTAGTCCTGCTCATCGGTTCTGGATTGATGATCCGCACGCTTTCAGCTTTGGGCAACGTCAATCCGGGCTTCGATCCGCACAACGTGCTCACCTTCCAAATCTCCGCGACTTCGACCGGGGCTACTACGCCCGACCAGCTTCGTTCGATGTACCGCGAGACTTTGCGCCAACTGGAAAGCGTTCGCGGTGTGGAAACAGTCTCCATGATGGGTGGTTCGCTGCCGATGACCGGAGATTCCGAAATTCCTTTCTGGCTCGAAGGCCAGCCCAAGCCCGCGAGCGACAACGACATGCCATTCGCGCTCTTCTATCTCGTCAATTCGGGTTATCACCAGGCCATGCGCATTCCCGTCGAGCGCGGCCGCACGTTCACCGAGCAGGACAGCGAGCACGGACCCGCCGTCGCGCTCATCGACGCCAGTTTTGCGCGCAAATATTTTCCGAATCAGGATCCCATCGGAAAACATCTCAACCTCGGTCTGTTCGAGACTCAGCCGGAAATCGTTGGCGTCGTCGGCCACGTCGAGCACTGGGGTTTGGGTTCGCGGCAAAATCAAAATTTGCAAGCCCAACTCTATCTGCCGGTTTGGCAGGTGCCGGATCGATTCTGGCCTCTGCTGGCAAACGGCAGCACCTACGTCGCTCGCACCACAGGCAATTCTGGTGACATCGCCGGCGCCATTCGGCAGGGTGCCGAAAAAGTGGTGAGCAGCGCGGTCCTTTATGATGTCCGGCCCATGGGCGAAATCGTCGCCCGCTCCATTTCCACGCAGCGTCTGACCATGTTTCTCCTCAGCATTTTCTCCGCGCTCGCTCTCGTGCTTTCCGCCGTCGGCATCTACGGCGTGATTTCCTACTTGACCGGCCAGCGCACCCACGAAATTGGAGTGCGTGTGGCCCTCGGCGCATCCAGCAGCGACGTTATGCGCATGGTGCTGGGGCAGGGAATGAAAATTACGCTGATTGGCGTGGCCATCGGGCTTGTCTTTGCTCTTGGGTTGACGAGGCTAATCACTACATTGATTTATGGAGTGGGGACAACCGATCCGCTCACATTTGCCAGCGTCGCCATTCTACTTTCAGCGGTGGCACTCTTCGCCTGCTACCTTCCCGCGCGCCGCGCTATGCGCGTGGACCCGATCGTCGCCCTTCGCTACGAATGATGATTCTCGTCTTGACGCAAAGCGCCGCTTGATTACTCCTGCGGGATCGTTTCGTTAGGGATTCAGCGTTTGGTGAACTTTTTGCGTCAGACCCGACCGCGTAAACGGCTTTGTGAGCAGACGGAGTCCTTCATCGAGCACGCCTTGATGAGCGATGGCGTTCGATGTATAGCCGGACATAAAGAGGATGCGCGTCTCGGGATGGATTCGTCTTATTTCGTTCGCCAATTCCAGGCCATTCATTCCCGGCATCATGACATCAGTCAAAAGCAAATGGATCGCTTCCTGCAGGGTTTGCGCCACGTGCAGCGCTTCCTTGCCGTCCTTGGCTTCCACGACGGTGTATCCGGCGATCTGCAGGAATTCCTTGGTCACGTCACGAAGGGAATCCGAATCTTCCACCAGGAGAATTGTTTCGGTTCCTTTCGGCATGGCGGCGTCGAGCACTGCGGGTCCGGCGATATCCGCGGATCCATCCACTCTAGGAAAGTAGATTCTGAAAGTCGTGCCTTTTCCAGGTTCGCTGTATACCCAGATGTTTCCCCCGCTCTGTTTCACGGCGCCGTAGACGGTGGCCAGGCCCAGGCCGGTTCCAGTCGATTTGGTAGTAAAAAATGGCTCGAAGATGTGCGTCAATGTTTCAGCGTCCATGCCTGCTCCGGAGTCAGTCACCGCGATCATCACATAGGGACCGGGCAAGACCGAGCCGTGCGATGCGGCATAGCCTTCGTCCAAGTCGACATTCTGGGTCTCGACGGTTATCGTTCCACCGTTCGGCATTGCGTCCCGGGCGTTCACAACCAGGTTAAGCAGGATCTGTTCGATTTGGCTAGGATCGGCGCGGACACTTCCCGGATTGGCCGCTGGCGCCGTGCGAATCTCGATGTCCCCGCCGACGAGGCGCACTAGCATGCCGGTGATTTCCAAAACCTTTGCGTTGAGATCGAAGACCCTTGGTTCAAGCATCTGTTTTCGGCCAAAGGCCAGGAGTTGCCGCGTCAGATTTGCCGCCTGCTGGCCCGCCTTTTGGATCTCCCCCGCGCGCTTTCGAACCTGGTTCAAATCACCGGATTCGGCGAGGAGTTCCGCGCAACCCAGAATCACGCCGAGTAAATTATT
>JBGPIX010000196.1:0-10041 GCA_041485085.1 Candidatus Acidiferrum sp. | reverse complement strand
GGGCACGGAAAACCCCGCGTGGTGCAAGGCCAAATAGGAGGGGAGAGCCGGCCCGGCTCACTGAGTCAGCGTTCATGAAAATGAACGCGCTCCGTTCGGCGGTGGCGAAAGCCATCGTCGATTGAAAACCCTCGGGTAGGCTGCTGGAGTCACGGTGCGAATCGTGACCTAGAGGAATGATCGCCGCGTGCGCAGGCCGTTTTGCGGTTTGTGTGCGGCACAGAATCCGGCTTACAGGCCCGTCCGCCAACTTTTTTGACCTTAGTGCAAATCCGCCAAAGCATTCCTTGAAAGTCTCAGCCGTATCGGGGGACACCGGATTTATTTCTCATGAATGTTGAGGCCCTGAAGTGACTGCCGCTTCGTGCCCGCTTGCAAGTTGCTGCTAGCAGGATTCCGTGTATCATCGGGGCAGACGTTGCGTCAGGAAGTCCGCCAGCGGCGATCTTTCCGAGACTAAACGGGGATTCCAGTTTCTCAGGCCCGAGGAGAGCGCTCACGTGAGCCGGGGTAGTTTACTACTCAGAATGGAATTGCGGAGCGATCCTGAAATGCTCTGCGTGGTGCGGAACGCGCTGAGCGAACTGACGGCGAAGCTGGGATTTTCCGAGCCCGAATGTCGCGCGGTAGTTCTTGCTGTTGATGAAGCACTCACAAATATTATCCGCCATGCTTACCTCGGTAACGCAGAACGGCCCATCGAGGCTTCCTTCCGTCGAATTCATGCGCTGCGAGATGGCAAGTCCGGAGATGCTCTCGAGATTGTTCTGGAAGATCGCGGCGTGACAGCGAACACGAAAAAGATGTGCGGGCGCGCGCTCGAAGATGTCCGGCCGGGAGGCTTGGGCCTGCACTTCATACGACAGAGCATGGATACGGTAGAATTCAGCCGCCGGAGGGGCAGGAACCTGCTGCGCCTCGTGAAGATTTTGCATTCGCAAGCGCCCCGGAAAGGCTCTTGAGGAGAACCTAACTTGCAGATTGCCGCACGCCATTTGGACAAAATCACCATTTTCGACATTTCGGGAGACATCGATCTCGCGACTTCACCCGAACTGCGCAAGGCGCTCTTGCGCGAGCTTCGGGAATTGAAGATGCCGAGAGTGGTGCTCAACCTGTTGGCGGTTCGCTACATCGATAGTTCCGGTGTGGCTTCGCTCGTCGAGGGCCTGAAAGCGTCGCGCGACGTCGGCTCGCGTTTGGTTCTGTTCGGGTTAAATAAAACGGTGCGGGAAGTTCTACAGCTTTCCAAATTGGTGAGAATTTTTGAGATTTACGAGAACGAAGAGCAGTCCGTAGCACCCTGAGTCTGCCAAATCCACATAACAAGGAAGCCCAGCGAGAGCACTGTGGAACTGACGACGCAAATTGGGGAATCGGTCACCGATGGGCTTGCATACCTGGGGGCGCTGACCAAGCTTGGCATCCGGGCCGCGTATTTTACATTTGTCGCTCCATTCCAAGGCAAGCCGCTTCGCTTGCAGCGCGCCGTATCGCAGGCGATGCAGACCGGCGTTGGGGCGCTCCCCATTCTTTCCCTGATTACCTTTTTTATTGGATTGATTCTCGCGCTGCAAAGCGCTTACGAGCTGCGCAAGTTCGGCGCGTTGAATTTCGTTGCCAGCGCCGTGGCGATCTCCATGACGCGGGAACTCGGGCCGCTGATCACCGCGATCGTGGTGATCGGACGCTCCGGCTCGGCGTTCGCCGCGGAAATCGGCACGATGAAGGTCACGGAAGAAATCGACGCGCTGGAGACCATGGCGATCGATCCGATCCATTTTCTGGTAACACCCAAATTCATCGCCATGATCGTGATGCTTCCGTGCCTGACGATCTGGGCGAACTTCATGGGAATTCTTGGCGGAGCGCTCTTTGGCGTGGCGCAGGCGGATTTTACCTGGTTCCGTTATATTCAGTCTTCGCTGGATGCGCTCTTTCTGCGCGACATCGCGACAGGTTTGATCAAGAGCGTGATGTTTGGCGTAACGATCACGGCAGTGGGATGTCATGAAGGGCTTTCGACCGGTGCGGGCGCGGAACAGGTCGGCCGATCCACGACACGCGCCGTGGTGGTTTCGATATTCTTGGTGATTCTGGTGGACCTCGTATTTACTGCGCTCTTTTTCTTCCTGAGCGAAGGATAGGACCTGGAAATATCGCCATGGAGCAGACCAACAGCGCAGCCATGCAGCCGGAGACGATGATCTCGCTGCGCAATCTTCGCGTCAGTTATGGTGACCGCGAAATCCTGCACGGCATCAATTTTGACGTCATGCGTGGCGAGACCATGGTGATCCTGGGCGGGTCCGGTTCGGGCAAGAGCACGCTGTTGCGAACACTAGTGGGCCTGGAAAGGCCGAGTTCGGGCGAAATCTGGCTCAAAGGAAAAAATATCGCCGCGATTTCATCGGGTGAGATGGACGAAATCCGCAAGAAAATTGGCATGTCATTTCAAGGCGGCGCGTTGTTTGGCTCGATGACGGTCGGTGAAAACGTGGCGCTGCCGTTGCGCGAACATACCAAACTGGAAGATTCGACCATCGAAATCATCCTGCGGCTGAAACTGGATCAGGTGGGCTTGTCCGGATACGAAAACTACATGCCGTCGCAGTTGAGCGGCGGAATGAAGAAGCGCGCCGCGGTGGCTCGCGCGCTGGCCATGGATCCCGAGATTCTTTTTTTCGATGAGCCTTCAGCAGGATTGGATCCTATTATTGCTGCCGGAGTGGATCAGCTTATTCTGGAGCTCAAACAGGCTTTTCACATGACTATCATCGTGGTTACTCACGAACTGGCGAGCGCTTTCCTGATCGCCGACCGCATGGTTTTGATCGACAAAGGCAATGTGGTCGCCATCGCCTCCAAGGAAGAAATGCGTTCGAGCACGCAACCGCGCGTGCGGCAGTTTCTCGACCGCATCGCCGAGCCGGCCGTTTCCGAAGAATTGGACTACTTGCAGATGCTGACGGAAGAACACCGCCATCCGGGCCGTTAGATGGCAGTGAAGAGAGGTGCGTGATGGAAGCAAAACGCGAGCAAGCCATGGTGGGATTGTTTGTGCTGGTGGCCAGCGCCGTGCTGATCGCTACGGTTTTTGCCCTCACCGGCGCGTTTGGAGGAACGGCCGCGACCTACCGAGCTTACTTTCCATTTGCTGGCGGATTGGAGCCCGGCGCCACGGTGCGCTACGCGGGAGGGCCGAAAGTCGGCCGCGTCGAAAAACTGCAGCTGGACCCGAAGGATTCCTCGCGCATTGAGATTACGTTCAGCGTGAAGTCCGGTTTGCCGGTCAAAACGGACAGCCATGTGAAAATCATGAGCTTGAGCCCGTTGGGCGACAATCATCTGGAAATAGTGCCGGGGAGCGACAAGGCTGCGCTTGCCGCGACGGGTACGATCCTGCAATCCGAACCTTACGTGGACTTCAACGCGCTCACCTCGAAGATCAACGACATTGCGCCCCAGGCGCAGCAACTCCTAAAAACGCTGAACGATCGCGCGAGCGAGTTGCAGGTAACAATTGCAAGGGTGAATGATCTGCTGAGCGATTCGAATCGCGCCAACCTGGCGGCGACGCTCTCCGATACCCGCGGGCTTATCGCGGAAAACCGCGGCGCGGTGAAGTCCACGGTGCAGAACTTGAACTCCGCTACCCAAAAGCTCGAGCCGCTGCTTCAGGATCTGCGAAAAACTTCGGCGCAAGTCAATCAGACCTTGGACCACGTCGATTCCCTCATCGGAGAGAATCGCGCCGACGTGCGGCAGGCCGTGAAGGACCTGCGAGCGTCACTCGCTACGGTAAACGATTTGACCGGGCGCCTGGACCAGACGCTCGACGTGAACTCCGACAACATCGATGAGTTGCTGGAAAACCTGCGCCACGTGAGCCAGAATCTCAAGGAATTTACCAACACTATCAAGACCAGGCCGTACACGCTCATTCGGTCGACAACGCCACGCGAGCACAAACCCGGAGAACCACAATGAGCGGAACACCACGGGGCAGGGAATTGCGATCTTTAGAAGGAATGCCGCGGGCACGCGCAGCGACAAAAAGTTTGATGGCCGGGCGGGGCATCAGCATTGCCTTCGCGCTGATGGCTTTGTTGCTCGGCGGCTGCGGCGCGGCGCGGCCAGTCAAGTATTACCAGCTCACGGTCCCTGCGGATGCGGGCGCCGTCGAAAAGGCGGACGCCGTTCCCGTAACGCTGCTTCTGGGTGGAGTGATGACCTCGCACTTGTATCGCGAGGATCGCATCGTCTACGGCAACGGTCCCGAGCAATTAGGCGCTTATGAGTTTCAGCGTTGGGCGGAACCCCCGGCGGAGATGATCCAGGAAGTCCTGTTGCGGGAACTGCGCTTGTCCGGTCGCTACAGGGCAGTCTACTACCGGCGGAGCAATATGAAAGGAGACTTCGCCGTGCGCGGGCGGCTCTATGATTTCAAGGAAATCAGCGGCGTACAGATGTCAGCGAGAGTCACGCTCGAATTGGAAATGCGCGATCTGAAAAGTGGCGCGACGGTTTGGACTCACTACTACACCCACGATGAACCGGCGAGCGGAAAAGATGTGCCGGCGATAGTCGCGGCGTTGGACAAGAATGTTCAGCGGGGCGTGAAAGAAGTTGTCGAAAGTCTGGACGAATACTTCGCGGCCCACCCTGTCAAATAGTACAGAACCTGCTGCAACGTGAATGCTGCTCCGCTGTCAGCGCCGCGACTCTACGCGCCGTAGCGTCAGCAGCGTTATGTCGTCTTCCAAATCACCATCCTGGCCGCTGTGACGATGCACGCCTTCGATCAGCGCGCGTGAAAAATCTTGCAACACCAGCGGCGCAGGCAATTGGTGCAGCGTCTTTTCCGCAAGTCTTAAAAAACCCGTTGCCGTAAGTTGCTCTCCCGTCGGCGTGCGAGCTTCCGTGGCGCCATCGGAAAACGCCAGAATCATGTCACCGTGGTTCAACCGCACGCTCTGTTGGTTGTAGGTCTCGCCAGTGATATATCCCAGCGGCAAGCCCTCTAGCCCTGCGCCCAGTTCCAGGAATCTCTTCTCCACCTCGCGCCAGAGAAACATCCGCGGGTGCGCCGCATAAGCAAAATTAAACTCGCCGCTCGTGCCGTCAAACGTTCCGGTGACGACCGTCGTCAACCGCAGCGGACCACTCGATTCCTCATTCGAAAGCGTAAAAGCATCGTTCAGCGCCGCCAGCAACCCCGCCGTGTCTCGAATATCTTGAAATTTATGCAGCAGGTGATGGACATGCCGCGCCACGCCGCTGGCCGTGTAGCCGTGCCCCACGCAATCCGCCAGAACCACGCGCGCGAGATTGTCGCTGCAGGAAAACACCGCGGAAAGATCGCCGCCACTATCGCTTCCGGAGGGCACGGCGATCACATCGCTTTCCAATCCCGCCAGCTCCAGCGAGCGGTGCGCTCTTTCATTGCCGGCCCACAGCTCCATGCAGCCGAAGGGCCGCATCGTTGTCCGGGTGCAATCGAATTGTTCGGGCTCAACCTTCTTGAACTTCATGCCGGGTTTGATGCTTAAGGGACTTTCTTGGGTGCAGGAGCTTTCAGCAAGTATCTCACTTTTCATCGCTCCTGCCGTATGATGCTCGCATGAGGCTGTTGCTTGTTGAAGACGATCCGCGCATCGCGCGATTTGTGGCCAAGGGCCTGCGTGAACAAGCCTATGCCGTCGATGTCTCTACAACCGGTGATGACGCCCTCTACCAGGCGGAGATTAATACCTACGACCTGGTAATCCTCGATGTGATGATTCCGGGCCGCAATGGCTTTGAAGTCTGCCGCGAACTCCGAAAATCAGGCCAGCGAATGCCCATTTTAATGCTGACCGCGCGCGACGCCGTGGAGGACCGCATCACCGGTCTCGATCACGGCGCTGACGACTACCTCACCAAGCCATTCGAATTCCGCGAACTGCTGGCACGCCTCCGCGCTCTGCTCCGACGTTCGGGTGAACTCCGCCCCGCCAAAATTACTGTCGCCGACCTGGTCCTCGATACCGCCGCGCAAAGCGTTTCGCGGTCTGGTCGAAGTGTGACGCTCACCGCCAAAGAATACGCGTTGCTCGAATTTCTCGCGCGCAACGCCGGCCGCGTCGTGGGCCGCGCGGAAATCGCCGAGCATGTTTGGGATGAGACCTTCGATCCTTTCTCGAATCTAATCGAGGTCTACGTCAATCGCGTGCGCCGCAAAATTGACGCCGATTCCAGCAAGCCCTTGCTCCATACCCGCCGCGGCGCCGGCTACTTCTTTGGCCCGCTGAACGGTTCGGATCTCGACGACGCGCATGACGAGGTCGTCTCGCCGCGGCATCGACCAAAATCAGCTTCTACTGTACGGAAGAACCATGCTTGATTCCGTCCGCGTACGGCTCACCTTCTGGTACACGACCGTCCTCGCCCTGGTGTTGATTCTCGTCGCCGCCGTCACCTACCTCATCTATTCGCGTAACAGTAGGCAACGGACAGATAGTGACCTTGTCGAACTCTCCGACGCCTTTGTGACCACTCTTCAAGCGGAGTTGAAAGATCAGCAGGGGCCCGAGTCTCTGAAAACCGCGGGAATTGAAGCCATCTTCGAACACCGGTTCCGCGATCACATTTATATGGTCCTCGATTCATCCGGCAAGCCGGTGGTGACCTCCTGGGACCTTCCCGCCGCCGCTCCGCACGACAGATTCACGCCCGAACAAGCGCTAGAGGAAATCGCCTCGCCTCGCAGGGTTCAACAATCCTCTCGCCCTGGGAGCATGTTTATCTCTCTGAGAGGCGGGCGGGATGGCTATCGCGGCTTTTCACGGAAAATTTCCCTCGACGATCAGCCTTGCACGGTCATTGCCCTCCAATCCCTGCATGCGCGGGAAGAAATGCTCGAAGATATCCGAGCTACATTTGCCTGGACCATTCCTCTCGCGTTGCTCCTCGCTAGTGCTGGAGGCTACTTTCTCGCCCGCAAAAGCCTAGCCCCTGTCGTGGCCATGAGCAGCCAGGCTGGCCGCATTGGCGCCGCCAATCTTCACGAACGGCTGGCGGTGCAGAATGAGAGAGACGAACTCGGGCACTTGGCGCAATCGTTCAACAGCCTGCTGGACCGTCTGAGCGAATCCTTCGAACGCCAGCGGCGCTTCATGGCCGATGCTTCGCATGAATTGCGGACTCCAGTTGCGATTTTGCGCGGCGAAGCGGAGGTCGCACTTTCGCAGCAAGCACGTTCGCTGGAGGAATACCGGGAATCGCTGGGCGTGCTTCACCACGAGGCCGAGCGGCTCACCCACATCGTGGAGGATCTCTTCACGCTGACGCGAGCGGACGCCGGCCAGTATCCGCTCCAGCCGCGCGATTTTTACCTCGATGAGCTTGTTGGCGAATGCGTGCATTCCGCCAGAACATTAGCACTAGCAAAAAAGATTTCCCTGAATTTTGAGGATGCCCCAGAGTCTCCTATCCGTGCGGACGAATCTCTTTTGCGCCGCATGATTCTCAATCTGCTGGATAACGCGATTAAGTACACTCCGGAGGGTGGGCACGTCACGGTCACCTGCCGACGCTTAGCAGGTGAATATGTTTTGAGCATAACTGACACCGGCAGAGGCATCCCCGCTGACCTTCAGCCGCGCATTTTTGAACGCTTCTTCCGCGCGGACAAAGCCCGTTCCCGGTCGGAGAACGACGGAGGCGGCGCGGGGCTGGGTTTATCCATCTCTCGCTGGATTGCCGAAGCCCATCACGGCCGTTTGGAGTTGACGCGTTCGGACCCGAGCGGAAGCACCTTTACGGCCTATCTTCCTGCCGGGCCGTTCTCCCCCGCAACTAGCGGTTAATCCTGCGTTTATGTACGCTTCGTTAGTTTAAATTCTTCCTTGCCGTGCGTGTGCCTTCGGCCGGCCCAGGAGCCAGATCTATGAAATCGCGCTGCATCCTCGTTCTCTTGGGAGCCTCGGCTGCCGCTCTTTTCTTGTCGTGTGCCGGTTTGGTTGGAGCGCAGGAATCGCCAGTTCCCGTGACCGCGCCGCCGCCGGGAACCGCCGCTCAGCAGGCCGCACCTGCCGCGTCGTCCGCCATTCGACTTACCCTGGAAGACGCTCTCGCGCGGGCCAGAAAGAACAGCACACAATTTCAATCTGCCCAGACCGACGCCGCGATTGCGCGCCAGGATCGCTATCAGGCGGCGGCCGCGCTTCTCCCCAGCGTCAGTTACAACAATCAGGCGCTATACAGCCAGCTTAGCAACGGTAACGTCAGGTTCATCGCGAACAATGCCGCGCACGAATACATCAGCCAGGCCAACGTGCACGAGTCTATCGATCTTGTCTCGATTTCCGGTTTCCGGCGAGCCACCGCGGCGTCCGCTCTCGCTAAGGCGCGCGCGGAGATTGCTTCTCGCGGGCTAGTCGTCACCGTGGTGCAGAGTTACTACGCCGTTGCCGCTGCGCAGCTCAAGCTGGAAGCCGCGAAGAAGAATGCAGATGAGGGCGACCGTTTCTTGAAATTGACGCAAGACCTGGAGAAGGGCGGCGAGGTTGCCCACTCCGATGTCATCAAAGCCGAATTGCAGATGCAGGAGCGCCGCCGTCAACTGCTGGAGGCCCAGCTGGGACTTCTGAACACGCGGCTCGATTTTGCGGTGCTGATTTTCCCCGATTTCAACGACAATTTTGAACTCGCCGAAGACCTTCATGCGAATGTCCCACTGCCGACCCTCCCAGAAGTGCAGCAGCGCGCGGCCCGGGACAATCCAGACCTTCGTGCCGCGCTGGCCGCTGTCCAGCAGGCCGGACACGATGTAACCGGCGCGCGCGGCGGGTACCTGCCTTCGCTCAGCTTCGACTATTGGTACGGAATCGACGCCGCGCAGTTTGCCGTGAATGGTCCGGGCGGAGTATCCAATCTAGGTACTTCGGCTGCGGCTACCGTGAATATTCCCATCTGGAACTGGGGCGCCACGCAAAGCCGCATCAAGCAAGCCGAGTTGCGGCGCACTCAGGCCCAGCGGGAACTTTCTCTCGCGCAGCGCAAGCTCCTCGCCGAAATAAAATCTCTGTACGCCGAAGCGGACACGGCTCTGAACGAACTAAGCGGACTCAGCCGTTCGGCTGAACTCTCTGCGGAAAGCCTGCGACTCACGACACTTCGTTACAAGGGCGGCGAAGCTACCGTCCTGGAAGTCGTGGACGCGCAGAGTACATTCGCGCAAGCCAACACTGCCTATCAAGACGGCGCCGTGCGTTATCGCGTGTCCCTCGCAAATTTGCAAACCCTGACGGGGGTTCTGACCACTCCATGAAGCCCACGATGAACACCAATAAAAGGTTTCGGCGCATGAAGACATTTTTTCTGGCCGTCGTCGCCGTGCTCTGCGTTGCAAACGGCTGCAGCAGCCCCGAAAAAGAAAAGGAGCCCGTGGTTTCGGTGCAGACCACGCCGGTGAAGCGTGCCCCCATCTCCCAGGTAATTACCGTGGAAGCGGTGGTGTTCCCGCTCGAACAAGCCACCGTCGCGCCGAAGATCAGTTCGACTATCAAGAAATTTCATGTGCAGCGAGGCGCGCGAGTCAAAAAAGGAGATTTGCTCGTCGAGTTGGAAAACAGCGATTTGTCCGCCGCGGCGGAGGCCAGCAAGGGTGACTTCGAACAGGCGGAAGCCAGCTATGCCACCACAGTTGGCTCTAGCCTCCCGCAGCAAATTCAAAAGGCTGAGCTGGACGCCACTTCCGCAAAATCGAACTTCGAAGCGCAACAAAAAGTCTACGAGAGCCGTAAGGAATTGTTCCAGCAAGGCGCCATTCCTCGGCGAGATTTGGATTCCGCCGAGGTCGCTTTTCTTCAGGCTCGCAGCCAGAACGAGCAGGCGCAGAAGCAGCTCGCCGACCTGCAGCGCGTTGGAAAAGAACAAGCTCTCAAGTCCGCTCAAGGCTCACGCTCTTCGGCGGAAGGCCGAATGCGGGGTGCACAGGCGCTGCTCAGTTATTCGCGCATCACCAGCCCCATTGACGGCGTGGTGACCGATCGCCCG
>JBGPIX010000195.1:0-10090 GCA_041485085.1 Candidatus Acidiferrum sp. | reverse complement strand
CTGGTCCTGGCCGGCGAACCGCCGCGTGCTCTACAACCGTGCTTCTTGCGACCTGGACGGCAAGCCGTGGGATTCGTCCCGGCGCCAAGTGTGGTGGAGCGAAGCCACGCAAAAGTGGGCCGGCAATGACGTGCCCGACTTCAAAGTCGATTCCAAACCCAAGGACCACATGGGGCCGTTCATCATGAATCCCGAAGGCGTCGGCCGCATCTTCGCCCCGCTCGGCGCCTTTGCCGAAGGCCCCTTCCCGGAGCATTACGAGCCCACCGAGAGCCCCATCGACAATCCGCTCCATCCCGGGCAGTCGAAAAATCCAGTCGTCAAGCGCTTCAAGACCCCCGAAGACAAGTACGGCACGCCCAAGGACGGCTACGACGTCATCTGCACCACCTACCGCCTCACCGAGCATTACCACTACTGGACGAAGAACAATCCCATGAACGTGCAACTCGTTCCCGAGCCGTTCATCGAAATTCCCGAAGAGATGGCCGAAGAACGCGGCATCCGCGGCGGTGACACACTGAAAGTCTCCAGCATCCGCGGCTATTACATTGCCAAGGCCATGGTCACCAAGCGCATCAAATCCATGATGATCGACGGCAAGAAAACCTATCAGATCGGCATTCCGATTCACTGGGGTTACCGCGGCATCGCGGAGGACGAAGGCAAGACGAGCAAGTCTTTGACCAACATGCTTTCGCCCACGGTCGTCGATCCCAATGCCTACACGCCGGAATTCAAGGGCTTCCTCGTAAAGGTTGAGAAAGCGTAGGGGATGCTATGAGCCAGGCCACACTACGCATTCAAAAAATCTCCGGACACGCCGGCAGCGTTCCCGGCGAAGACACCCAGCGCGAATACACGGTTTGCAAACTCATCGACACCACCACCTGCATTGGCTGCAAGGCCTGCGAAGTCGCTTGCATGGAATGGAACGATCTGCCCTTCGGCGAAACGGTTTTCGGCAACAGTTACCAGACCATGCCGGAAACGCGCTGGAATTACTGGAACTTGATCCTCTTCAACGAGCACGTTCGCGAAGAAGACGGCTCTCTCATGTGGCTCATGCGCAAGAACCAGTGCATGCATTGCGCCGAGCCTGGTTGCCTCGCCGCGTGTCCCGCCGACGGCGCCATCGTCCAATATACCAACGGCATCGTCGATTTTCAGCAAGCCAACTGCATCGGCTGCGGCTACTGCATCACGGGATGCCCGTTCGACATCCCCAAGATGAACCCGAAGAACAATCGCGTGTTCAAGTGCACGCTGTGCACCGACCGCGTCAGCGAAGGCCTCGAGCCTGCCTGCATCAAGTCCTGCCCGACCGGCTGCCTGCACTTCGGCACCAAGGAAGACATGCTGGATCTCGCCGGCAAGCGCGCCAAGCAACTCCAGAAGCATTCCAACTTCCCGAACGCCGGCGTTTACGATCCAAAAGGTGTTGGCGGCACCGGCGTGATTTACGTGCTGCATGACGCTTCGAAGCCCGAAATTTACGGCGGCCTCCCGAAAGATCCGCGCATCCCGTGGACTGTAAAGCTCTGGAAGGGCCCGCTGAAGTGGCTCGGCAACGTCGCCATGGTCGGCGGATTGATTGGCCTCTTCGTGCACTACCTGCGTTATGGCCCCAAGGCTCGCGAAGATGAGGACATCAATCCGGGAGGAGCAAAAACGTGAGCCAATCCGAACAAATTATTCCTCACGGCCACGTCCTCCGCTACAACCTGCGCGAGCGTTTGACGCATTGGGTGGCGGCCGCCGCCTACATCTATCTGCTCATGACCGGCCTGGCGTTTTGGTCGCCCTGGCTTTTCTGGGTCGCCGTGATTCTCGGCGGAGCACCGGTCTCAAGAATGTTCCATCCCTGGGCTGGCCTCATCTTCTTCGCATCCGTCTGGAATATGTACTCCATGTGGGCGCCGCAGATGAAGCACACCGATACCGACAAGGCCTGGTGGGGCGCGGTGAAGTATTACAGTACGAACCAGGACGACAAGATGCCGCCAGCCGGACGCTACAACGCGGGGCAAAAATTTCTCTTCTGGGGATTTTTCTGGAGCGCGGTCGCGCTGCTTGCGACTGGCTTTGTTTTGTGGTTCCCGTCGGTCATTCCCTGGAATCTTCGCGTGTTGCGCTACATCTCCATTCTCGTTCATCCCGCGGCCGCGCTTTTCACCATCGGCCTGTTCTTGATCCACATCTACATGGGCGTTTTTGCGGAGCGCGGCGCGTTCGGCTCCGTCATTCGCGGCGATGTTTCCATCGCCTTTGCCAAGCGCTATCACCCCGGCTGGTATAAAGAAATCGTCGGCGAATCAACCACGCCGCGCAAATGACCACCATCCAGACCGGTGGACCTGAGTACGACGCGCGAATCCGGCGTGCCGAGCGCCTTGCTGCGCAATACTTGTTCGCCTCTGAATTTCTCGATTTCTACAAGCACATCGCGGCATTTCAAAAATCGCTTTGCGCCAATATCGTCGCTTCTAATGGCGCAAAATCGAGCAGCACGCCTGCGGCGGATTTGCGCGCTCCGCTCGACCTCACCGTCCTTCTTCCCCACTTCCGCGGCTTTCTCTCCACCATCGAACAGCATGCTCCGCCAGCATTGGCAAAATCCGCGCATCAGATGTCGCTCCTGTCGTCGGACTCCTGGATTGCCAGCCTCGAAGCCTACTGGGCGCATGCCGGCAAGTACGACCAGCAAGTCGGCGCCTTCGCCCAGTTCCTCGCCCGAGCGTTCCTGCAACCCTACGCCGAGTTTCGCGCCGCGCTGCTCCCCCGGCCTCCCATCGTCGTGACCACAAGAGTCTGCCCGCTTTGCGGGTCTCGGCCACTCTCCGGCGTCCTGCGCGTCGAAGGCGACGGCGGCAAACGCTTCCTCCTCTGCTCCTTCTGCTCCCAGGAATGGGAATTCCGCCGCATCTTGTGCCCCACCTGCGGCGAAGAAGCCGAAACCAAGCTGCCCGTCTACGTCGCCGAACAACTGCCCCACATCCGCGTCGAAGCCTGCGATACCTGCAAGTTCTATCTCCCCACCGTCGACCTCACCAAAGACGGCCACGCCATCCCCCTCGTCGACGACCTCGCCGCCATCCCTCTCACCCTCTGGGCCCACGAACACGGCTATTCCCGCCTCCAGCCCAATCTCCTCGGCACATAACCGCGCCATCCGCCTCCACGGGTGTAGAATGCGCCAGTCACGGAGGGTCAGAAATGGAGACTCAGGATCCGGCCCGTTGGCCTCGCGCGACACTTTTCGCCTTTCGCTTGGCCTTTGTCTATCTCGTTCTTTACAACCTTCCCTTCCCTTTTGGTCCCTTTGCCCTTCCCCACACCGAATCCATTTCCGACAAATATCAATTCCTCTGGCACCACTTTGTCCCTTGGGTCGGCAAACACCTCCTACACCTGCGCCACGAGATTACCAACTTCTCGAACGGCAGCGGCGATACCACTTATGACTACGTGCTCTTCTTGTGTTACCTCGCGCTCGCTCTCGCCGCGGCCGTGCTGTGGTCTTTCCTCGACCGCTCCCGTTCAGACTATCGGAAGATCCACCAATGGCTGCGGTTCTACATCCGGCTTTCCGTCGGCGCCGCGCTGCTCAGCTACGGTGCGGCGAAGATTTTCCAGCAGCAATTTCACTCACCCACTTGGTATGAACTTCTGGGGACTTACGGGGAATCTTCGCCGATGGACCTCCTCTGGACCTTTATGGGCGCTTCTCGCGGCTATTGCATTTTTGCTGGCTGCGTGGAAGTGCTTGGCGGGATTCTGCTCTTCGTCCCTCGTTTGACCACTCTCGGCGGTCTCCTTGGCATCGTCGCTATGTCCAACGTCTTTGCCATTAACCTCCTTTACGACGTACCGGTGAAACTCTACTCCCTGCACCTTCTGCTCATGTGCGCCTTTCTTGTTCTTCCTGATGCCCGGCGCTTGGCGGACTTCCTTATCCTCAACCGCGCCGCCGAGCCGGCCGCAATTACGCCTCTCTTCAGCCGTAACCGGCGGAACGCTAGCGCCTTGCTTGTGCAGTTGTTGCTGGGGGCATTTCTCTTCTGCTCAGACCTTTATCAATCGCACGGTCTTGAAAAACAGGAGGTCGCCTCCCGGCCCCCTTTTTATGGCATTTGGGCGGTCGATGAATTTACCCTTTCCGGGATACCATTGCCCCCCTTACTGACCGACCAATTTCGCTGGCAACGCATGATCTTCCAGTTCCCGAAAGGCGTCGGCATCCAATCCATGAACGGTGAGTGGACCGGCTACTGGCTGCACCGCGACATGGAAAAGAAAACCTTCAATATGGACAAGCCCAATGATCCCAAGAAAAAGTTTGCCTTTACCTTTTCCTCCCTCGACCCGCAATCCCTGATTTTGGACGGAAGCGACGGTGCCAACCAGATTCGCGTAAAGCTCCACCGTGTGGACGAAAAACAATTCGCCCTCCTCGGCCCAGTTCCCCACTGGGTCCACGAAGATGCTGACTATTGAGGCCGTGCGTGGCCTGGGGCCTTTGATTTCTCCGCCCTGCCCCTCACATTTCGAAAAACACCTCACGCTCGCACCATCCCTCCTCCTTCCAGCATTTCCTCCACCACCAGTGAGCTCTACCCCTTTGTTTTCCTACTGTTACGCGCCCATTCGAACGATTCCGTAACTCACTCATTATACATACTTTATTAGTACTTGACAAATATGCTAATCAATGATACTGTGTGGCATGATCGCTCGCCCCCTCTCTCTCCAGCCCACCCCGCGCGAAACGCTCCGCCTCCCGCCGCGCCCTCCCCCTCTCCCTTTCTGCCGTCTCCTCGCTTCCAACTTTGAACTCTCAACCTCCCTCTCTTCGACGTTCAGACCTTCAAACATTCGGACGTTGCGGCGTCTTGTTGACCTATCCCCCTTCCTTTCATCTTCTTGCGCACTCCGTTGCACTTTCTTGCACTTCCAAAAAACTCAACCCCATTGTTTTCAATCGTTTCCGCACTCTGCGTCAAAAAACACAACTGCCGGGCTCCTACCCGCCCCGCTTCGAGGACCAAAATGAAACCACAAACTGCTAGCTCCGTCGTTGTTTCCGTTCGTTGTGCCCATCGCTCTTCAGGCGGCCGCCGATGCCGCCTCTCCGTCTCCGATCCGCGCTCGGTTTTCTGTCCCCAGCATCGCTCCGAACAACTGGAGGAAGAAGCCGCCGACCACTTCTCCGACCTCAGCCGCAATTTCCAATCCTTCCAAACCGCCCAGGGCATCAACCATGCCCTCATGAACCTCTTCCAACTCCTCGCCCAGAACCGCATCTCTCCTCGCCGTGCCGCTGTTCTCTCTCACATCTGCGGTTTACTCCTCCGCTCCCTCCCCCAAATTGATGCCGACCGAGCCGCAGGAATCCTCGACCCCACTAAACCCCAGACCATTGACACCCCCGTCTCTGTCCACCTCGAAGACGTTGACACGGAAGTAGGCGACGACACCGGCGACGAGGATGCAGCCGAAACCGCAGCCGAGGACGCTAACATCACCCCCAGTTCAGACTCAAACCCCGGCTCGCTCGCGGAATTGGACGCGGACGCGGATTTGGACACAGACGCGGACACGGACGAAGAGCCGGGTTCAGATCCCGGCTACAAGAGTTATTGGGATACCTCCATCCCGGCGCCGGACCCCAAGAAGAAACCTTCCTAAGCGTTGGTGCCGCGCGGAATGGTTGCAATCACCCGTCGCTTTGCTGCAAGCTAGCCGGGCTTTGTGGAGGTGACGGATGAGGAAGCGAATTTTATTTGCTGTGGCCATGCTTGCGATCGGCGGAAGTGTTTCCCTGGGTCAGGCCGGCGGACAAGGCTCGGCGGCGTTGACGGTGATTCGCGCGGGCGTCCTGATCGATGGCGTGAGCGAAGCCCCACGAAAGAACCAGCTCATTTTTGTGCGCGGCGAACGCATTGAGAAAGTGGTCGACGGTTCAGCGGCGATTCCATCCGGCGCAAAAGTGATTGATCTCTCGAATGCCACCGTTCTGCCCGGACTGATCGATGCCCACACGCACATTTTCCTGTGGGGCGAGGATCCAAATAAAGGCGGCTACGACGAGAATATTTTGAAGGCTGGAATCGCTCTGCGAGCCGCGAGGGCCACCGTTGCGGCGAGGCGCGCGCTGGAACAAGGCTTCACCACGCTGCGGGATGTCGAAACCGAAGGCGCCGGCTTCGGCGATGTTGAAATCAAACAGGCCATCGAAGAAGGAACGATTCCCGGGCCGCGAATTTTTGGGGCCACGCGCGCGATCTCCACAACTGGCGGCTACAACCTGGAAGGCTATGCTCCGGAACTGGAGATGCCCAAGGGCGCGCAGCTTGTGGATGGGCCGGTCGAAGCGCGCAAGGCCGCGCGCCAGCAACTCGAGCACGGCGCGGACTGGATCAAGGTCTACATGACCCACCGCTCCTGGGTGGACAAAGAAGGAAAGCTGGTTTCACAGCCCACGCTGACGGTGGAAGAGCTGAAAGCCATCGTCGACGAAGCCCACGGCTGGACGAAAAAAGTAGCCTGCCACGCCTACAACGGAATCGGCCTGCAGCGCGCGCTGGATGGCGGATGCGATTCCATCGAGCACGGCCTCGAAATTACGGATGCGCAGATCGCCCAGATGCAGCGGCAGGGCACGTGGTATTGCCCAACGCTATCTCCCTATTATGGCGACTGGGCCCAGGCGGACACACCGGGTGGAAAGCGCGACCGCGCACGGGCCGCGGTGCACGAAATCACCTTCAAGAAAGCGCTGCAAGCCCATCTGAAGATTGTCTACGGCACGGATATGGGCGGCATTCCGTGGACGGAATCCATCGCGCAGGAGTTCAAGAGAATGGTCTCCATGGGCATGACGCCGATGGACGCGATTCAATCGGCAACGTCACGTTCAGCGGAAATGCTGGACATGAAGGGCGAGATTGGAGTGATCGCTGCTGGAGCATACGCCGAAGTGATCGCCGTGGAGGGAGATCCTCTGAAGCGTATTGAAGAATTGGAGCATGTGAAATTTGTCATGCACAACGGCTCGATTTTCAAGAATGAAATGACGAAATAAGTTACCGCTGGACATGGAAAAGTAAGAACGGCTCGCAACTAAAAAAGAGACCGCGCATCGAAACGGAAGAATCGCCGCTCGGCGAGTCCTGCAGGGCGTCCGACGAAGTTTGCTACAATCCAGCGCGACATTGGAGGAATCACAATGACGGAGCAGAATCTTGGGAATCATGGAAAGTATGTGCCGGTGTTTCATTTTTTTGCTGTGCCGGTCTTCGTAGTCAACTTTTTTTGGTCGCTGTTTCGGCTGAGACAGTTGGGGTTTTCTTTCGCGGGAATCTTTGGAGTGATTCTGGCCGCGGCTCTGGTCATCCTCGTTTTCGAGGCTCGGCTCTTTGCGCTCGCGGTCCAGGACCGCGTTATTCGTCTGGAGGAACGCCTTCGCTACGCGCAAGTCCTCCCTGCGGATTTGCAAGCGAGGACCGGCGAGCTGACTATCGATCAAATCGTGTCGCTGCGGTTTGCGAGCGATGCGGAATTACCGGCGCTCACGCGAAAAGTCTTGGACGAAAAGTTGACGGAACGCAAGGCCATCAAGCAGCTCATTAAGGCCTGGAAGCCGGACTATCAGCGCGCCTAACGGACCTGTGTCCGGGAAGAATCCGCGGGGAAAAAGAGGATTTCGATGGAAACGCGAAAACTGGGAAATTCCGACATTCAGATCACTCCTGTCGGCTTTGGCGCCTGGGCCCTCGGCGGAGGCGGTTGGGAATTTGCCTGGGGCCCGCAAGACGATGCGGATTCCATCGCCGCCATTCACCGCGCGCTGGAATTGGGCGTCAACTGGATTGACACCGCGGCGGTTTACGGCTTGGGCCACTCCGAAGAAATCGTTGCTCGCGCGCTGAAGGAGTGGCGCGGGCCGCGGCCCTATGTTTTCACCAAATGCATTTTGCGCTGGAATGAAAAAGGGGAAATTTACAAGAAATTTTCCGCCGAATCCGTTCGCCGCGAATGTGAAGACAGCTTGCGCCGGCTGCAGGCCGATACGATTGATCTTTATCAAATGCACTGGCCTCCGGACGAGGGCAAACCCGGCATCGAAGAAGCCTGGCAGACTCTCGCGGCGCTGAAAGCGGAAGGCAAAATCCGCTGGATCGGCGTTTCCAATTTCAGCGCCGCGCAAATCCAGCGCGCTGAAAAAATCGCTCCGGTCACTTCGCTGCAGCCGCCCTACTCCATCATTCGCCGCGCGATTGAGACGGAAATACTTCCCTATTGCGAAAACCACGGCATTGGCGTGATTTCCTACGCTCCCATGGCTTCCGGCCTGCTCACCGGGGCGATGACTCGGGAACGCGCCGCTTCCCTTCCGGCCGATGATTTTCGCACCCGCAATCCGGAATTCCGCGAACCGCGTTTGTCGAAAAATCTGGAACTCGTCGAGCGCTTGCGCGTGGTCGCGCGCGCCACGGCCGGAGTCCCGGCGAAGTGGCCATCGCCTGGACACTGCGCTTCCCCGCCATTACCGGCGCCATCGTGGGCGCCCGCAATGCCAAACAATCGGAAGGCATCATGCGCGCCGGCGAACTGAAACTCTCCGCAGAAGAAATCACCGAAATCGAAGGCGCCGCGGCGGCAGCCACCGCTCGCTAAATTCAAACCCGTTTAGTTGGCAGTAATTGCAGCGTCGAGGGAGACGGTTTCGCCGTCGGGATTTGTGATTGTGATTTGCTGGGGGCCCGCGGTGAGGCTGGGCGTTGCGACGAGAAGAGTGTTGGCATCTTTGAAGGTGACGCTGGCGGATTTTCCGTTGATGGTGAGCGTGGTGGCGCTCTGAAAGCCGCTGCCGCGGATGGTGAGAGTAGCGCCGCCGATTGCGGCAACAGTGGCGGGCGTAATGCTGCCGATTCCCAGCGGAACAGCGGCGAGTTGAACGATGGTCAAGGCTGCGTGTTGGGGCGTGCCGTCGGAGGAAGTGATGGCGAAGAGCCGCTGACCATTTTCGTCGATAGTAAGAAAATCACCATGAAGGCCATCGACATCGGTGAGGAACTGCTGCGGAAGAAAAACGCGCAGGCGAAGGGCGCCCGAATGGGCGTCGAGAATATCGACGCCACCCTTGACTCCAGCGCTGGCGGGAGCGCCGGTAAGAAACGGTTGATAGAGTAAGGCGCCCGACGGATGCAGAGTAACGCCGGGGACCGATTGACGCCCAGGGATTTGCGCGAGTTCAGCAGAAGTGGGAACAGAAGCGAGAGAAAGATTTGCGTCGCGGATTTCGGTTATGCCCTGCGTCCGAGCGGCGAACATGGAGCCGTCGGCGGCGGCTCCCAAATCTGTTGTCGAAGCATTTGCAGCCGAAGTGGTGAACTGATTTGGAGCGCTCGCGTTCCATACGGCGACCGGGCCGCCGGGAGAAGCGCCAAAGGCTACAAAAACGTGGTCGCCTGAGGTGGTTCCCATAACCAACGGCGCGCCAGTGAGGCTAGTGACTTCCGGTTGAGGAGCAATTTGAATAGTTGGAGGGCTCGCGGTGAGATTCATCTGCGCGAGGCAAGCGGAGCAAGCACCAGAAGAGCCGTTTTCGCCGCTCATGCCGACGAAAACGGTTTGCGTGCTGGTGGCGGCAACGCGGGCAGGACCAGAATTGGTGAAGCCGGGAATGCCGCCGACGGGTACGGTTGTGCCTGTTTTTTTCACCGGATCGAGGAGATAAACATTTTGCGCGCCGAAATCGGCGACAACGAGCTGAGAATCGTCGGGAGTCAAGGCCAAGCCGCGCAAACCAACATTGGGAGCCAAGCCAATGGGGGGCAGAATCGCGGGGAGAAAGATATTTTGTTGCAGGCTGAAAACCTCGACGTGGTCGATGTTCGTTATGTAGATTTGCTGGCGGCCCTGATCGTAGAGCAGGAACGTGAGAAATCCTGCCAGCGAATTTGAATGAATGCTTTGCAGATACTGGAATGACTTTGTGGACGTCGTGGAACCCGCGGGAGAAGCAACGAAAACGTCCGCTTTGCCGGAGGAACCAGCGGGCGTTTGAAGGGTGATGCGCTCAAGG
>JBGPIX010000194.1:0-10111 GCA_041485085.1 Candidatus Acidiferrum sp. | reverse complement strand
CGTTTTCAGCGCGACGGTCTTGCCACCGGTGTTTGGCCCGCTGATCACCAGCACGCGTTCTTCACCACCAAGAGTCAGCGTCATCGGAACAATGGCGCGATTTTCTTTGCGAAGCTTGTCTTCCAGTACCGGATGGCGCGCACCTTCCAGGCGCAATTCATTGGTTGCGGAAAACTCGGGCATCGCGGCGTCGAAATCCCGCGCGAATCGCGCCCGTGCAAACACGCTGTCGAGTTCCGAAATCGTCGCTGCGGCGGCCAGCAGCGGTTCGCGGATTCTTTGAAGTTTTTCCGTGAGTTCGCGCAGAATCCGCAGGATTTCGGCGGCTTCGTCCTCGGCAAGCTGCACCAATTGATTGTTCGACTCGACGGTCTCGAACGGCTCCATGAAAACGGTTTGCCCCGTCGCGCTTGCTCCGTGCACCACGCCTGGAAGATTCCGCCGGTGTTCGGCCCGCACGGGAATCACGAAGCGATCGTTCCGCAGCGTGACATAGTCTTCTCCCGCTTCCGCATTGCGCGCGCGCAAAATCTGCTTCAGGCTCCTCTGAATCGCGTCGCGCGTCTCCGTGATGCTCGCCCGGATGCGCCGCAGCGCCGATGACGCGTCATCATTGATCTCGCCGTTCGGCAGCACGCACCGCCGGATCGCGGTGTGCACATCTCGAAAATCACCAAGCGAAGCGGCCCGCGCGGCCAACAAGGGAAACTTCACCGCTTCTTCGCGAAACTGCTGCCGCAGCCATCCCGCCGTTTCCAGGAGCGATGCCGCATCCAGGAATTCGCCCGGCTCCAGCGCCATACCCGGACCCTCAATGCGTTCGAGCCAGCCCTGCGGATCAGCCAGCGCGCCGAATCCCAGTTCGCGCCCCGCGCGCAGCCACTCGGCCGCTTCGCGAATCAATGCGAACGCCGATTCCAGCGCCGCGCGGTCCATTCCGGGCTCAAGCGCATCTACCGCGCGACGCCCCGGCGCAGACGTGGTCCTCAGCCGCAACAATTCCCGCAGCTTGTCGAACTCCAAAACGTCTTGCGCGGTCCGTGACATCGTTAACTCTTCTTCAACTTCGTCGTCAGATGATTTGCCACATCGCCCGGCGTGGTCGCGACATAGACCAAGCGCCCGTTTGCCTCACCCCACGGCGCCGGATGCCCCAACTCGACTTCCCGTACGCGGTCCAACACCGGCTGCCAAAAATCTCCGAGGACGGCGAACGGTTTCCCGGCCATCACCGTCTTATTCAACATTTCCCAGACAACGGCAAGCTCCACGAGCGTACCCGTCCCGCCTTTGCAGGCTACAAACGCGTCCGCGCGGCGGATCAACTCAAAGAGTCTTTCTTCCCACGTTTGCAACCGCACTTCTTCGTCGACCCAGGAATTAAGTTTCGCGGTCTTGAAAAAATCGGCAGTCACCCCCACCGTTTTCCCGCCGGATTCTTTCGCGCCGCGAGACACCGCTTCCATCACGCCGCCGTAGCCGCCGCTGCAAACCGAGAATCCGTGTTTTGCCAAAGCTCGCCCCAGGACGCGCGCTTCTTCGTAATCAGCATCGCCTTCGCGCGGCCGCGAACTGCCAAACACGGTAACGATCAATTCTTTCTCCATGCGCGATCCTCAATTTTACTGCGGGTACTTGTGTTCCAGCCCGCGTTTCGGCGGCGTCACGTTGAACTCCTCGAGCATCGCCACGCACAGCCCGGTCAAAGCGTCCGCCGCTTCGTGACTCTTCCCACCCTGATTGTTGCTCAAGAAGGAAAAGATCAAGCGCCTCCCGCTCGGCGTCTCTGCAAAACCGGAAAGCGTCCTCACGTGTTCGACCGAGCCTGTTTTCGCGTGAATGCGCCCCGCCGCCGGGGTGTTCTTCATGCGGTCTTCCAATGTGCCGTCTTGTCCCGCTACCGGCAACGAAGCGTAGTAAGTCCCGAACCAAGGCTGCTTCTGGGCAAAACTCAACAACGTCACGATGGCCCGCGGCGTCACCAAATCGTGCCGCGACAATCCCGAGGCGTCGGTTTGAATCACGTCGCCGGGCTCGATTCCCACGGTCGCGTAGAAATCTGCTGGAATTTTCATTAGTTCGTCCGTTGTGGCCCACGGTCCGCTCTGTCGCGCCACGGTCCGGAGCAGCATTTCGGTATGGAGATTCTGGCTGATCTTGTTGATGAGTTTCACCGCGTCGCCCAGCGGCGCGGAAACATGTTCTGCTAGCACAACGGGATCGCCGGCAACTTCCGCGTGATCGTGCCGGGCTCTCGCGACACCCGCCACTTTAACTCCCCGCTCCTCCAGTAGCCGCTTCAATAAAACTGCCGCGTGTTGCGCCGGCTCTTCAATCGCCAGAATCAGTTTCCGCGGAGTGCTCTTCGCCGGAAGGCTGCCCTTCACCACCACGAAATTCGCGCCCGGCTCCCGCGTGAGCGTCAAATCTGATTTCACATCCGCCGCGGAAGTGGTCACCTGATTTTCCACAGTGAAGTCCGGAGTCGCGGGAGTCACCGCCGCTTGCACGGGATTGCCCAGCTGCTCTCCCGGCGTGAGAGTCAGTGCTACGGTGTTGTCGTCCACCACGATCGCCGAGATGGCCGCGCCGTATTCCCACACCATGTCGTCGATTTCCCAGCCATTCGGATAGCGCTCCCGGGGAAAATAGCTGTCGTCGCCGATTACGTCTCCGGAAATTTCCTTGACTCCCTTGGCCGCCAGCGCATCCGCAAGTTCCACGAGCGCCTTCTCCTGTGGGCCATCAAATTCTTCCTTCAGCTCGTAGGGGAATTTTCTGTTCGAAAGATTCGGATCGCCGCGCCCCATGAGCGCCAGATCTCCGACCAGCAATCCCTCGCTGGAAATCGCGCCGTGCGTCTCCAGCGTCGTGTGGAAGCGATACTCCGGCCCAAGTTTCGCCAGCGCCAGCGCGGTGGTGAAGAGCTTCATATTCGACGCCGGCACGAAATACTTGTCCGCATTCTGCTCGTAGAGTGTGTCTCCGCTCTCGGCATCCACGATGAGCATTCCCCACTCGCCCTTGCTTGTGGGAGGCGTGGCCAGCAACTCTTCCGCGCGCGCGGCGAATTTCGCTGCGGCCCTCCTGGTAGCCAGACTCTGCTTTTTTGCGCCGCAGCATCCTTGCGGTGTCTTCGTGTTCGATTGTGCTCGCAAGTACGAGGTGCCCATTCCAAATGTGCACAGCGCGGTCGCCACCAGCGCCGCCGCGCCACGCTGCAGAATTTTCTCGATTCTCATTTGTCTCCCGCGTCCAAGCCGGTCTGCAAAAGTATAGTCGAAAGACAACGCATTCCGTCTCTTACGCGTCCTATCTCAGGGAACCAACCACTGCATCAAGCCCGCTTCTCAGGCTGGTCTTCAAGCCCCGAGGTTGCACCCAGCCTGCGGGCACTCTATGATGGCTCTAGCCCAGAAAACTACGACGAGGTGAACTGTGATGAAGCGAATACTCTCTTCCCTGGTGGCGTTGGTGCTCGTTGCACAACCACTTTTGGCGGCGAAAGATAAGAAGGAAACCGAACGCCTGGAAAATTGCGGGACGGTGATCAAGGAAGTTATGGATATTCCGGACGACATCCCCGACGACCTTATCAACAAAGCGGAATGCATTATCGTTTTTCCGTCCGTTCTCAAAGCTGCCTTTGTGATTGGCGGCAGCTACGGCCGAGGGGCGATGATCTGCCGCAGCGGGGAGCATTTCACCGGTCCTTGGAGCGCTCCCACCATGATGGCTCTGGAAGGCGGCAGCGTCGGCTTCCAGCTTGGCGGCCAAGCCACGGATTTTGTCCTGCTGGTCATGAATCCGCGTGGCGCTCGCTCCATCTTGAGCAGCAAAGTAAAGCTCGGCGCTGATGCCTCCGCAGCCGCAGGTCCGAAGGGACGCACTGCGAATGCCTCCACCGATGTCACCATGCGTGCGGAAGTCTTGAGCTATTCCCGCGCCCGTGGCCTCTTCGCCGGCCTCTCGCTGGAGGGTTCAACAGTTCGCCCTGACAATGACGCCAACGAGCGCATCTACGGAAAGAAGGTTGAGGCTGAGTCCATCGTGTTCAAGGGTGCCGTGGCGGTTCCTCCGTCGGCCCAAAAAATGGTGGCGTACTTGAACCAGAAGTCGCCGAAGAACACCTCGGACCCCGAGTCACTGAAGTAAGCAGCCGTTGAATCCACAGGTCGTCACAAGACACCCCGGTGCAAACCGGGGTGTTCTTTTTTCTACTTCACTTGCGCCGCCCTTGGTAGAAGGGCCACAGCAATTCTGGGGAGTTATAGGCTTGACATCGAATCAATTATGACCTATGGTCATTTGTGAGGATTGGTCATAATGGTTTCATATCCCCATTCCAACACTCCCTCTTCTGGTTCCGGCCCGACCCCCACGTCGGACCGTCGCCAGCGGCGGAGCGCCGACATCCGCGAGCGCCTTTTCCGGTCCGCCCTCGACCTTTTCGCCCAAAAAGGGTTCGCTGAAACAACGGTCAAGGACATTACCGAGGCTGCGGACGTCGGCAAAGGCACTTTCTTCAACTATTTCCCGAGCAAGGACCACATTCTGCTGGCCTTCGGAGAGATGCAACTTGGCAAGCTGGAATCAGCGATCGAAACGGCGCGCGGCAATGGCGAGCCCATGCCCGAATTCCTCCGTTCGCTGGGTGTCCGCATGACCCAGGAGCCCACGCGCAACCCTGCCATCATCCGGGCCCTCCTCCAGGCCTATCTTTCAACTACCCCGGTTCGTGCAGCGATGATGGATTTGCAGCGGCGCGTGCATGCCCTCCATACCCAGATGATTCAGCTCGGTCAGGACCGCGGCGAAATCCGCGACGACCTCCCAGCCGCAGAGATCGCCCACGTCTTTCGACAAACCATTTTCGGCACTCTGCTGATCTGGTCGCTGTATGGCGACGCGACTCTGCACGCGCGTATTGAAACCGCGTTCAATTTGCTCTGGTCCGGGTTGGCGCCTCGCGCGAACTTGGTGCCGCCGTTGCCGGCGCCTTTATTCACATCGGGAGACTAGTTTCATGAATCGCAAGGGCATCCTGATATTACTAATTGCCGTCGTCGCGCTGGCCGTCAGCGGGCTGTACGCCGGATGGTTCCATCGCGACACCGCTCTGCAGGGCTCCGGCACCGTCGAGGCTCGCAATATCCGCGTTGGCTCCAAAGTTGGCGGTCGCATCGACAAAGTTTTGGTCCGCGAAGGCGATTCTGTTCAACCCGGCCAGGTCTTGATCATTTTTGATGACAAGGAATTGCAAGCTTCCCTGGGGCAGTCCCGCGCCAACGCCGAAAAAGCGCGACGCGGCTACCGTCCCGAGGAAATCGCGGAAGCTCGCGCTGCCGCGGCTCAAGCCAAAGCGGAGTACGAACTAAAAAAGAATGGCTATCGCCAGGAAGACATCGCCGCCGCGCAAGCCGACCTCGATCGCGCGAAGGCTGACGAAATTCGCACGCATCTGGATTTCGACCGCTACGAAGCGCTGGCGAAAAAAGATCTTGTTTCCAAGCAACAGCGGGATACCGCCGAGGCCAATTGGCTCGTCGCTGCCGCTCAGCAACAGAGTGCCCGACACAAATTCGAGGAACTCCAGCACGGATATCGTCCCGAGGAAATCGCCTCCGCCGAGGCGCACTATCATCAGGCACAGGCCAACCTGGAGAAACTTGAGCGTGGCAACCGTCGCGAAGACGTCGACCTCGCCAAAGCAGCGTACGCTTACGATGAAGCCCGTTTCCGCGAACGGCAGGTCGTTGCTCCTTCCGCCGCGACTGTGGAAATTCTCGACGTGCGCCCGGGCGACCTCATCGCGCCCAATACGCCGGTCGCCACCCTTCTGGAGAAGGATCAGATCTACATCCGTATCTACATTCCCGAAACGCAAATCGGCCACGTCAAGGTCGGACAAAAAGCGGAAGTTCGCGTCGATTCTTTTCCAAAAACCGCATTCGAGGGTGTAGTCGAGCAAATCAATCAGCAGGCCGAATTCTTGCCTCGCAACGTGCAAACCCGCGAAGAGCGCGTGCACCAAGTCATTGGCATCAAAATTCGCATCAATGACCCCGCTGGCCGCGTGCTTGCTGGCATGGCTGCGGACGTGAAACTGAAAGCAGAGAGCTGACGCGATGGCAACTTACCAGGAAGCTATCCCGCAAGTTGCCATCTCCGCGCAAAATCTTGTGCGCCGCTTCGGAAACTTCACCGCCGTGAATGACGTCAGCTTCCGCGTCGAAAAAGGCGAAATCTTCGGGTTCCTTGGCCCCAACGGCAGCGGCAAAACCACGGTCATCAAAATGCTCACCGGCCTTCTGCCGCTAAGCGGAGGCGAAGCTCAGGTCGAAGGCATCGACGTTCGCACCGACTCCGAATCCGTCCGCGAGCGCATCGGCTACATGTCGCAAAACTTCAGCCTGTACTACGATTTGACGGTCACGGAAAATTTGCGGTTCTACGGCCGCATTTACAGTCTCGAACCCGCGCGCCTCAAGCGCCGCATCGACGAAATTGTCCAGCTCAATGGCCTCGAACCCTATTTAAACCGCCTGGCTTCGCAACTTTCCGGCGGCTGGAAGCAGCGCCTCGCCCTTGGTTGCGCCATGTTGCACGAACCGAAGCTTCTTTTTCTCGACGAGCCCACCGCCGGCATCGATCCCGTCGCTCGCCGCCAGCTCTGGGATCTGCTCTTCGAACTCTCCGGCCACGGCATCACGTTTTTTGTCACCACACACTACATGGACGAAGCCGAGCGCTGCAGCCACGTCGCCTACATTTATTACGGCAAGCTCATTGCGGACGGCACGCCGAATTCGCTCCGGGAACTTCCGGACGTTCAGCCTCAAGGCACGTTGCGAGTGGAAATCACCACACCGGAAGTCACTCGCGCGCTTCGATTCGCCCGCCAGATTCCCGGCATCCGCAGTGCCACCATTTTCGGGCAATCCATCCATGCGCTCATCGAAGACCGTTTCAATCTTGACGATCTCCGGGACCAGCTCTTGAAAAACGGAATCGCCGTCGGTGAGATTCGTCCGCTCGCTCCCAGCCTCGAAGACGTCTTCGTCGAGCTCACCTACAAGCATCAAGCTCTGCTTGAGGCCGCCAATGCGTAATATCTTTCGCGGCTTTGGCGCCGTTTTCTACAAGGAAGTCCTTCACGTCCGGCGCGATCCCGCGACGCTCTTCTTTTCTCTTGTGATTCCGCTTTTGCAGATGGTCGTGCTCGGTTTTGGCATCGATACCAACATCCGCCAGGTCAACACCGTCGTTTACAACGCCGACGGCCGCCGCGAAAGCCGGGAACTCCTCGACCGGCTGAAGAATTCCGACACTTTTCACATCTTCCGTTACGTGGACAACGATCGGGATCTCAACGATGCCATCATCGCGGGGAGAGCTCGCGTCGGCATAAAAATCCCAGTGGACTACTCCGACCGGCTCATCCATCACATGAGCGCTCAGGTCCTCGTGCTCATCGACGGCTCGGACTCGTCCGTGGCTGGCCAGGCCATCAATGTCACCACCGCCATCGGTCTCGATGAGTCCCTGCGCCGCGTTCTCGCGGATCGTTCTACCTTTGCTGTCGATATGCGCCCTAAAATACTCTTCAACCCCGACTCCCGTTCCCCGAATTTTCTCTTGCCTGGCTTGACCGCAATTTTGCTGCTCAACGTCACTACGTTCCTCACCGCGTTCTCCATCGTCCGCGAAAAAGAACGCGGCACGCTCGAACAGTTGTTCGTCACGCCCGTTCGTCCCATGGGTCTTCTTCTTGGCAAACTGCTTCCCTATCTCGCAATCGGTTTTTCAGAACTGTGTCTGATTGTCACCTTCATGCGCTTCGTCTTTCAGGTTCCCATTCATGGCAGCGTTTTTCTGCTCGCATTCCTCTCGCTCCCGTATCTCTTCGTTTCGCTGTCCATCGGCATTCTCGTTTCCAGCAAAGCCAACACGCAGTCCGAGGCCATCCAACTTGCCTTCCTGACATTTCTCCCCAGCATCTTTTTCTCGGGGTACATTTTCCCGCGCGAGACCATGCCGACTTTCTTTTACGTCATCAGCTATTTCATTCCCGCAAGTTATTTCATCAACATCACTCGCGGCATAATCCTCCGCGGCGCGGGCATCGCCCAGCTCTGGACCGACGGCCTCGCGCTCTTCGCTATCGGCTCGATTCTCCTGATCATTGCCGCCCGCCGCTTCCAGAAAAAAGTCATCATGGCCTAGCTGCTGCCTCCTCCAATGGCGGCTCGCGATCCGGCTTGATCCATTCGCGCCGCGCCCTGCGGTCCCGCGCCACGTCAAAACCGTAGTACAAACGGTGCCGGTCCCGGTCTTCTCCAAAAAGTTGTGTGGCGTTTTTCACGGCCTCGAAGCGCGTGGAAAAGCTCCTGCTCCTCACAAATGCCCCGATCGTTTCCACCCAGAACCGTGTCAGCGTTTCGTGATACCCGTTGTCCTCCGTATTCGCCGTGCCCACGGACTCGTTTTGGTGGATGATTCCCGCTTTCATCCGTTCGAAAAGGGCCTCCGCCGCAAGATCGAAAGCGAAATAAGCCGCCGTGCCCACGTGTGCTGCATGCGTCCACTCAGGTTTCGTCAGCCGCCCGGCATCCCAGCGATGCACAAAGTCGTCCAAAGCCACTTCGCTCGCCAGAAACGGGTATTCCCGCCGGATTGGATGAACAGACATACGTTTCACATTCCCGCCTTGAAAAATGATACCCGGCCCGCGCTGATTTTTTGTTTTTTCTGTAAGCGCAGCGTATTCTGCTGCATTGCCCCATCATGGCGAGGAGATTCCGTGTCCTGTCCGATTTGTGAGAAACGTAAAGAAGCTCGTTTCTGCCCCGCCAAGGGCGAAAAGATCTGCGCGGTCTGTTGCGGTACGGAACGCGAAGTCTCGATCGATTGCCCATCCGATTGCTCTTATCTTATTTCGGCGCACCGCTATGAAGACCAGCACCAACGCTCGCTTCCTGCCGACACTCCCCTGCTGGACGAGAAGATTCCCCAGGACATCGTCTACACCCATCAACAGCTGATGGCTGCGCTGGCCTTCTCCATTGCCAAATTCTGTGCCGTCCAGCCCGCCGCCGTGGACACGGACGTCCTCACCGCCATCGAAGCCCTGGCCCATACCTACAAGACGCTCAGCTCCGGCATCATCTACGAAAAACCGCCGGAAGCGCCCCTCCCGCGCGAACTCTACGCCGCATTGATCGCCTTCATTACTGAAGTTAAGAAGCAGCAGGCCGAGCGCGGCAATTCCGCTGCCTTCAAGGACATGGACTTATTTTATCTATGGGTTTTCCTCTATCGCATGGGCTTGCTGCGAACCAACGGCCGCTCGCGTTCCCGCCGCTTCATCGAATTCCTTCGCAGCCAGTTCCCGCAATCCCCCGAACTAAAGCGCGAAGAATCTCGCATCATCGTCCCGTAGAGTTTTTGGAGTGTGGGAGCTCTGCTCCCGCTCTTCCTCCAGCGTCCGTCACCCCGCCTAGCAAGCCCGTGGTCGTTCCAACTCTTGCGCTACCAATCCCGCATCCCAACTCAGAGCCATCTGCGAACATGGCACCTTTCCCTTCGGTTCCACCCACGGCCGCGTCGCAAAACCAAACTTCTCCCTGATCCTCGCCACCCGCTGTGAAGCCTTTTTCCGATACTCTTCCGGGGCATACCCATTCTTCGCGTACCAATCTTCATACTGTTTCGCCAACCGGGGAAACTTCTCCCGCACAAACGGCAGAAACTGTTTCGCCGAAGACGGCATCAGGAACAGCACGCCCGAAAAGAACCATTGCGCGCCCGCGTCCTTCGCCGCCGCAGCCACCGCTTCCAAATCCCCATCGCGGTCTGTGATTCCCGGGATTAGGGGCGAAGCGGACACTCCCACCGGAAGCCCTGCTTCTCGCAACTGCTTCACCGCCGCCAGCCGCAAATCCGGCCGCGGCGCGCGCGGCTCCAGCAGCCGCGTTAGCCCAGCCCGCAAGGTGGTGATGGTAATGTCGATCCCTAGATTGGACCGTTCCGCAATCCGCTGGAGCACATCGATGTCCCGCACGATCTGATTCGACTTGGTGATGATCGAAACGCTCAGCCCTTCCTTCTT
>JBGPIX010000193.1:0-10129 GCA_041485085.1 Candidatus Acidiferrum sp. | reverse complement strand
GCCCGGATTGCGGGTCTTCATGCTGGCGGCGGACTACAATATGAAGCTCGAAAAGAATGCGCTTTCCTGCGGAATTACCGCGGTCTTTTCCAAACTCGATGATTTGGCGACGGTCGTCGCAAATGCGCGTGCCGTGTGTGGGATCGAATAGTGCCGCGGGAAGCGCACCTGCCGTGCGCCGGCGATGGAGCATCTGACATCAATATGTGAACTTGGGGTGGGAGACGGGGATTGAACCCGCGACATTCGGTGCCACAGACCGACGCTCTACCAGCTGAGCTACTCCCACCACCCGCGTCAAGTTTACCACGCCGCCTATGCGCCGCGAAAGGCGAGGAATAAGGCGCCACTCCAATTAGGATGACGTAATTTTCGTGCGGGAGGGCGCGGCCTGCGAGCACCTCAGCAGTTCATTTGCATGCCAGTGCATGAAGCAGGCGGAATCCTCGGTGTCTTTCTCGTTCAAGGCCAGGGCTGCGCCGCCGCAGTGGGGTAGGGCTTGATTTGCCTGGCCTCGCGGTCCAGTTCGTCGGGCTTCACTAGCCAGATTTGGCGATCCTTGAAGTAGTCAAAGAGCTTTTTGTTTTGCGCCGCATCCATATCTCGCGCCCAGAGTATTTTCGCGGAATCGATCTCCGCGCCGTTATAGACCCTTAACCTGTGTGTTCGGAATCGCAACAGACGAAATAAGTGAGGCGTTGCGGTGACGATCGATTCTTTCTTCTCCCGCGGACGGAGAATAGACGCACAGCCTCGCAGGCCATCATTCACCGCCCGTTGCAGGCTGGAAAACTTAGCCTCAACGCGGCGCTCGACAATACTCCCACCTTGCTAGACTAAATGGACAGGACACGCGTCCCCGCGCATGAGCCCCCATCAAACGGACCGTCACCATTTTGACCGGCAGATTGTTTACGCACGACCAGTCTTTATTTTGCTGGCACTGCTCGCCGTACTGGAACACCCGCCATCGCGCGAGCTACGGCGTTCCGTTTCGTTCCTGATTGCCTATTTGATCGTGGCCCTCGCGGTGACTCAATTGGAGCGGCTGTTCCGCAAACGCTCTTGGCATTTGCCGCTACTGTGCGATCTGCTCGCCCTCGGATATTTTATCTACATCAGCCCTTCTACCGTGCCGGTGTGGTTTCCGTTCATGTTCGTCTGTTACGCGGGAGGAATTCGCTGGGGACTGGGCTTAACGGTTCCCCTTGCCGGCGCCATGTCCCTAGTCCTGGTTTTGCGGACGGCGGGACGCGGCGAAGTAGATTGGATGCGCTGGGTTGCCTGGTTGGGGCTGCTGGCTGGAACGTTTGCCGGAGGCGCGGGTCTGGCGTATCTTGGCGACCTCAACCGGCGATTTGTGGTGCAAATCGATTTCCTTTCCCGCATCAATGCGACGATGCAAGTGGACCAAGGCTTGGCGGAATCGCTGCGCCTCTTCCTCGATGAGCTAGCCGAGACGTTTGGCGCGCAAGAAGCTCTATTGCTCTTTCGAGACACCGATCTCGAGCGTATTTTCCTTTGGCGGCTGAAAGCCGGAGAAAGTGAGCGGCTGGTGCCAGAGAGCATGCCGCTGGCGCGCACCGACGGTTTCTTGCTGGACGACATGGACGCCGCAATCTGCTGGAACTCGCTGAGCGGGCCCGGTTCTGGTTTCGGATGGGACCGGCGCGACGGCAGGGTGATCAAGAATCTGCCCCGCCTGCCCGGCCCGGCAGCCCAAGAGTTCAAAGTAAAGTCCTTCCTGACGGTCGCATTCGACCAGGGAGGGCAGGCGAGCGGCCGAATTTTCCTCCTGAACGGCCGTAAGCCATTCCAAAAACAGGACTTAGCCTGGCTGGAAAGCATCGCCGGGCACGTTTCTCCAACTTTGGAGAACATCTTTCTTTTGAGGCACTTACGAGCTCGTGCCATCGAAGCCGAGCGCAGCCGTATCGCCCGCGACCTCCACGACGGCATTCTTCAGACCCTTCTCAGCATCGAAATCCAGCTCGATGTCCTGCGGCGCCGCGTGCCCGGTGCGCCGGAGCAGGCCGTCAGTGGCCTGACCAGCCTCCAACAAACCGTCAAAAACGAAGGTGCGGAGCTCCGCCAGACCGTTACCGACCTCCGCCCGCTCCGCGTCCAAAGCGCCGATTTGGTCGATTTAATGCGCGGATTTGCCGAGCGTTACCGCAATGAATCCACGGTTGCCCTGGATTTGCTGATCGATTCGGCCCAATTACGCGCTCCCGACCGCGTCTGCCGCGAGATCTTCCAGATTTACCGAGAAGCACTCAACAACATAAAAAAGCATGCCAAGGCTTCCCATGTCGTGGTAAAACTGTCGCAGGATGACAGCCGTCTAGTACTCGTAGTAGATGACAACGGTGAGGGGTTTAGCTTCGCCGGCCGTTTTACCGGCGACGAGTTGGATCGGTTGCGGCTGGGTCCCATTTCCATTAAGGAGCGCGCGCGTACCGTGGGTGGGGTTTTGACTGTGGAGTCAAACCCGGGGCATGGAGCGCGTTTAACGATAGAAGTTCCACTCGGATGATATGGCCAAGACGACGAAACCACAGATACGGGTACTACTAGCCGATGACCACGCGATCTTTCGCGATGGCCTGAGGAAGCTTCTCGATTCCGACGAGGATATCACCATCGTCGGGGAAGCCCAGAACGGCGCGGAGTGCATCAAGCTCCTCGCCAAACTCAAGCCCGATATTCTCTTGCTCGACTTGCGCATGCCGGACAAAGACGGCTTGGCGGTATTAGAGGAAGTTAATTTTGACACGTTGCCCACGCGCGTTGTTGTTCTGACCGCGGCGGAGGATGATCGCGACGTGGTTCGCGCCATGCGCCTTGGCGCGCGCGGCGTAGTGTTGAAGCAGTCCGCCACCGATCTCCTGGTGAAGAGCATTCATCGTGTGCACGCTGGCGAAATTTGGCTCGACAATCGCATGACCGCCGAAGTGATGAAAGCGTTTTCGAAATCCAGCGAATCCGGTCCGCGCCGCGAGAAGCCGCTGCTCAGCGACCGCGAAAAAGAAATTGTGCAGCTCGTCGCGCAGGGCTTCCGCAACAAGGAAATCGGCGAAAAACTTTTCATCTCCGAGCAAACCGTCAAAAACCATCTGCACAACATCTTCGACAAGCTCGGCGTTTCCGACCGCCTCGAACTGGCGCTCTACGCGATTCATCACCGGCTTATAGATCAGTCCTAGCGCATCCCGGCTCGTGCCGGGACGCCATTCATCACAGGCTGATCGACCAGTCGTAGCGGGGCACGTCTCCGGTCCACGCGCGTCTCTCATTCCAGACAATTGCCTTCAGCGTTACAAACAAAAATGTTATGCTCCCGCTGAAAATGTAGTTGCCAGGTCGTCGGCCGCTGTCCCCGATGCTCCGGAATTCCCGCTGAAGTACTTCGCTCTCGCCACGGGTTTCCGCCATTTGGCTGAAGACATTTTTGCAAAAGTTCGATCCGAATCTTCTGTGTGGGAGGATTATGCGATCGCCTCTGCCCAATTTTCAGCTGTGCGTCGTCATTGCTGTTTCCATCATTCTCTTTGGCAGTGTTGGCAGCGCCCAGGAGAAATCAAAATCCCCCTCCGGCGAAACGCCAAACAGTAAGTCACAATTCCCAGCCGCCAAGAAAGTAATCCCGCCGGTAGAGTCCGCCAATGTTGCCGATGACCTGACAAGGCTGGAGAGACCGAATCCGACAAAGATAGTCCCGACCAAATCCGCAAACGCGATGAATGGTTTTACAAGCAGCGCAGTTCTGTAAACGGCCGCATTCCCCCCAGCGCGCGTTTCAAGGCATTCCAGCACATGCAGCGCATGATGGAAGCGGAAGGGAAGCTCGTACGCCAGTCCGATGGCAATTTTGCTGCCGCGATTCCGCAAGCTGGTTCTGTCGTCGGCGGAGCTTGGTCCTCTCTCGGTCCCAAGCCCACAAGTGGCGGATTTTTCACTCCGGTCAGCGGACGCGTAGTAGCCATTGCCGTCGATCCCAGCGACTCCACGGGTAATACAGTACTCATTGGTGGCGCGCAGGGCGGCATCTGGCGATCCACGGATGGCGGCAATGCATGGATTCCCACTGGAGACTCAAATCCGTCGTTGGCAATGGGCTCCATCGCTTTTGCGCCTTCTGCCTGCAATCCAGCACCAGGTTCATGCACGGTTTATGCGGGCACGGGTGAGCAAGCGTCGATTGGTTTTGACGTTTACTACGGTTCGGGCGTCCTAAAGTCAACCGACCACGGGCAAACTTGGACCCAGACCTGCGTTACGCCGAGTTCCACTTGCCCTTTCCTAGGACCCTTCACCAACACGCTGAATTTCGGCTTCTTCAATGACGGCGGCGCACGCATCAGCTACATCGCCGTAAATCCCAGTAATCCAAATCTTGTCCTTGTTGGCGCTCAGATTCCTCGAGTGGGCGGTACCGCTAGCGAAACTGCAGGTGGAATCTACTGCTCATCCGACGGCGGGACCACCTGGACATCACTCCTAATCGGCGAGGCGGGCTCCTTTGTCGGGTTCGCTAGTCCCGCAGTCGCCTACGCCGCGCTTGGACGCCCGCTCGGTACCGCCACCGGTGCTCCCACTCCCAATGGCATCTACAGATCTGCGAATGCCAACGCCTCCTCTTGCAGCGGCATCACCTTCAACCTTGTTACTCCTCCGACCACCCAATCCATGGGCCGCATCGATCTCGGTATCGCACCTGACGCCGCGGCAAACACTGTCTACGCCTCCATTGCAAATGCCACCACCAACTCAACTACTAATCTCGGCGTGTTTGTTACTACCAACGGCGGCACTTCCTGGATACAAACCACCGCTCCAGACATCTGTCGCCAGCAATGTTGGTACGACAATGTCATCAAGGTAGACCCAAACAACAAGGACACAGTTTTTATTGGAGGATCATCTGCAACGAGCTCTACCGCGTTCGAGTGGGTGATGCGCTCCAGGAACGGGACTTCTGCTTCCGGCGGAACATTTTCTCCAGCCATTCCTACTTCTAATGGCGGCGATCCCACGTTGCCTCATGTTGATCAGCACGCCATGGCTTTCGTCAAATTGCCAACAGGCAAGGTCCGCATGTATCTCGGGAACGATGGTGGCGTCTGGCGTACGGACGATGCTGAGGCCTCAACGGTGACCTGGACAAACCTGAACCAGAATCTTACCCTCACCCAGTTCTACCCGAACCTCTCTGTGAATCCATCCAATCCCACGATTGCTTTTGGCGGTGCTCAAGACAACGGCAGCCAGGTCTTTCAGGGCAACCTTAACTGGACGAACACGAAATGCGGCGATGGCGGCCAGACTGCTGTTGATTTTCAGGTTCCCACGTCGGTTTATATCACCTGCCAGGTCATTCGTTTGTTTTTCTCGCCTTCGGGCGGTACCGATCCGAATTCCTATGTCCCAATAGGCGGCGGCATCAATCCTAGTGGCACCGATAGCGTGGACTTCATTCCGCCCATCGCGACTGATCCCTCCACACCCGGCCGCGTCTACTTCGGCACCGACCATGTCTATCAAAGCTCCGACAACGGTAGCACCTTCACCGCTATTTCCGGAGTGCTTCCGACAAGGAGCGGAAACTATCTCACTGCTTTTGGTGTATCTCCTACTAATCCTGCCGTCGTCTATGCCGGAGCCAACGGTGGGGATATCTTCGTGGCAACCAATGTGGCCCCTAGTAGCGCTTCCTTTTCTCAAGTTGCGGGACAATCCCAGCACCCGGTCCGCAACGTTACAGCCCTCGTCGTAGATCCCCACGACCCAACAGGAAACACAGTCTATGCCGCGTTCTCCGGTTTTGCCGTTTCTGGGCAGGACGCTTTGGGCCATGTCTTCGTAAGTATGAATGGCGGTGCGGGCTGGGCCGATGTGAGTTGCACGAACCTCGGCGCTTGCCAAACTCCTAATTCCACTGACCTTCCCAACATTCCCGTGAACGACCTCGTCGTTGATCCTGATCTTCCCGGAACCATCTATGCGGCTACTGATATCGGCGTATTCCAGGGGACTTGCTCTGGCACTGCATGCAGTTGGAACACTCTCGGCACCGGCCTACCCAATGTGGCCGTGCTTTCTTTGAAGTTGAATGAGCCGTCACGCACCTTGGTTGCTGGCACCCATGGCCGTGGCGCCTGGTCTCTAGTCCTTACGAATTTCTCTTTCCCTGCGGGCCCGCACATTACCTCCCTCTCACCCTTCTCCGTTCAAGCTTCGGCTACATCCCCCTTAACCTTAAGTGTGAACGGCAGCGCCCTTACCGGCGCCACGGCCGTCCAGTGGAAGGCAGGTAGCGGTACGACGGCGCTCACTCCGACCATGGTTTCCGACATTCAAGTGACGGCCATCGTTCCCGTTTCGTTGCTCGCTTCTGGCGGAACCGTTCAGGTCTCCGTCTCCGTTGGATCCGCAAATAGCAATTCCTTGACGTTCGTTGTCCCCTCGGCATCCCCCACTATTGCCAGCGTCAGTCCCACCAATACACCCGTCAATGTCAATTCCGCTGACATCCCAATTACCGTGATCGGCACAAATTTCTCGGCCAGCTCACAAGTTATGCTCAATCCCGACGTCACGCCGACCACTGCCCAGCCGCATGGACAAGTCGTCCTTCCAACAACGTTCAAGTCTTCGACACAATTGTCAGCCACGATTCCGGGCAGCTTCATAACTGGGTATGGCAGTTTAAATTCAGTCGGTGTGCGAACACTCCCGCCCGGCGGTGGAATCACCCTCTCTCCTTCAGCGGGTCCGGCGCCCTTGCCCACTTTTACGGTCGTTGCGCCCCCGCCTGTTAACGACAACTTTGCCGGCGCAATGGCTTTCAACAGTCTGGGTGGGCAGCTCATCGTGGACAGCTCCGCGGCGACAACCGAATCAACCGATCCGATTCCGCCGTGTGTCACGCAGCAGGCAGGCGGCGGTGGCAAGAATGGCAGCTACAACACCGTCTGGTTTACCTTCACCCCGAGTTCGAGCGGAACGATCGCCGACCTCTCAACGCAATTTAGCAATTACGACACTACTTTGGCCGTCTTTACGGGGACTGCAGGGAATCTCACGTTGGTCCCGAATGCTTGTAATGACGACATCAACGCCGGCGTCATTGTGCAGTCCGATCTTCAAAATATCCCCGTCACCGCAGGTATCACCTACTACATCTTGGTGGGCGCTTTCGGCCCCCCAGATCCCAATCCCATAGCTCTCGGAGGATACTCGAATATCACGCTGTCTTTTACGCCCGGCCCACCCGATTTCACCATCACCTCTTCGGGCACGACCACTCAGACTGTCGCCGCTGGTCAGACCGCTACATTTGCAAACGTAATCTCAATCGCTGCTCAAAACGGTTTCTCGGCGCAGGTCAACTTGTCTTGCGCTCTCCCTTTCAACGCGACTGCGACGACTTGTTCCGTCAATCCAGCCTCGTTTCCCAATGGTAGTGGCACCGCTTCGGTTGTAGTAACGACCATGGCGCGCGGTGCCGTTCCTCTGTTGTGGCCTCGCCTGCGCTTTATTTCACGGCCACAATTTCTACCCGTCCTCTTGCTCATGTTCTTGATGAGTACTCTTCTCCTACGTTTTGCTCGGACGCGTCGTCAGCGCCTCATCGGGGCCCTTCCACTAGCTATCCTTGTTCTAATGCTGACGACGGAAGCGATTGGTTGCGGCAGCTCTTCGTCCCCTCCGCCTCCACCACCCACGGGCACACCCGCGGGCACCTACACGGTCACCGTCACCGCGACTTCTGGGACGCTGACGCATACGTCGCCCCTGACTCTCACGATTCAGTAGAGCTGACTCCAAATCTAGTGGAGCCCTGCTCCGCCGTTCCGCGAGTTGTGTTGAATTTGCGGAGCCGACTCCGCCTTCCCGCTCCGCTAATATCGTTTACGGTAACTATGTGCGACCGCTGCGCCGTGCGGCTTCGCCATGCGATAAAATGGAGGTGCGAGTGAGTAAGGAGAATTCCCTCCGTGCGCCGCTACATTCTCGCCTTCGTTCTTGTTTTCTTAACGGCAGGGCTGTCTGTTTCGGCACAGTCCGCCGATCCCGCGAGCGCCGCGCCTGCGACGCAAAGCAGTCCAGCACCCGCGCCTTGCACGGCGAATTGCCCACAAGCGCCGGCTAAGCCCGCAACCGCAGGGCCCGATCCACAGGTCAAGCCTCCCGCAAAACCGCGCAGAGTCTTTACCAACGATGATATCGACGCTCGCCCCCACGACATCACCATCGAGGGTGGGCGCGACATCCTGCAGCAGCTCAACACCTGCGACCGCGCTTGCTTCGATCAAGTAGCCCAGCGCGCAGGACTCAACGGCGGCTACACCGCTCGATGGAAACTCGCTCTTCTCGACGCCATCGAAACCGTAAAGCGCGACGCTGACTGGCAAGGAAATCTTGGCGAGATTCTCGGCGTCCAGGGACTGGCGTGCGAGACACAAGTCCGGAAAACGGAAGACCTGCGGAAATACGCCGACTCCCGCAACATCACGCCGAGCGAACTGGCCGTCGAGCGCCAGTACGAACCGAAGTTTCGCGAAATCCGCAATCGCCTGAACGCCGCGCTGGACCGCGCCAACGCGCATATCGCCAAAGTTGCGCCCGACAATCTGCAAGCCCAATACATGCACATGCAGGTCGACAAACTCGTTCACGCCACCTGCACGATCAATGTCCCCGCTCCCCCGGAAGACACGGATGACCCCGCTGATCCCTGAGTTCCGCCGCATGCGATTTTCTCAGCGAATGCGGCATGCCCCCGCACGTTGGACCACGTGTTTCTTGGCCTCCGTTCTGCTCTTTGCTGCCGGGGCGAACACTTCCGTCGCTGCGCCGATGCAGTCCTCTGAAAATCCCAGCGCGAAACCTGCACCCGCGACCGCCGCCCAACAACCTGCCGCCACGTCAAACGACTCGTCGCCTCTCCAGAAAGCCGTCCATCAAAAAAAGGTCATCACTGAAGACGATCTCGTAAAACCGGCAAAGCCAATTTCCTTGAAAGATCTCGACGGCGAAGAAAACAATCCGGTCTGCGATCTCTCCTGCGAAGCCATCCTCCGCGAGCAGTGGGGTTATGGCCCCGAACGCGAAGCGGAGTTTCGCAACCAATTAACTCTCGCTCGGCATGAGATCGCTTACGACCGCGTCTGGAACAATCATTTGGAGCTGGCTCTCAAGGCGCTCGGCGATTGGTGCGACATCCAGCGCCAGAAGGCGCAAATCCTTGGCAAAGGAAACGTGGCGCCGTACACGCGAGACAACGTCAATTCCCGTTTCTACGAGCGCGAGCAAAAACTGGTCCTCCAGCACAGAAATGAGTCCGGCCTGCTCATCCAGCGCATCCAGGCCATTCAGCGCTTCGCTCCCTTCCGCGCCACCCTCATGCAATATCAGGTGAGTGAAGCCACCACACGAGTTTGCCCGGACTACACCCTCCCATGAGCGCTTATTCAAACTCGCGCGCCTTTACAGCTTTTCCAGTCCCCGTCCTTGCGGCCGTGTTCCTTCTTGCAGTCTTCAGCGCGCCGCAACTAGCTGTTGCCGGCACTCCGCAATCCACCGATGCTCCCCCCGCGCAGCAACAGGCTCAAGATCCTCTAAAGAAAGACCCAACGCCGGCCACGCCAGTCTCGTCCGCCGCCGCAAAAGCCAATTCCCCCAAGCCGCATCGCGTCTTCACCAACGATGATCTTTCACCTAGCTCGGGCATTCCCATTGCTCCCGGAGCGCGCCGCCGCCTCAAGCAGCTCAATCGCTGCGATCGCACCTGCTTCAACGAAGTCAAGAAACAAGCCCTAAGTTTTGGTTACCTCACCGTTTTCCCTCGGTCCACGCGCGAAGAAATGGACGACCGCCTCGCCAATGACATCGAGGAGCTTCAAAACGACCCCAAGTGGCAGCGCCTTCTTCTCGAAATGGTTTCCGCGCACATCGATTCTTGCCTGTTAAGACAAAAGACTCCGCCGCCGGATACCGATCCGGCGCATACTCCCACGCGCGACGAACTCCAGGATGAGGAAGAGCGCATGAAGAATTATCGGCCGCCCACTCAAAGCAATTACAATGCAGCCGGTTCCGCCGTTCTGGCGTACCGCTTCAGCAG
>JBGPIX010000192.1:0-10136 GCA_041485085.1 Candidatus Acidiferrum sp. | reverse complement strand
GGACCTCTTATTCGCCTGCAAAGGCCGTGTTGTGGTTACGGGCATGGGAAAATCCGGCCTCATCGGCAGGAAAATTTCGGCAACGCTTTCCAGTACGGGAACTCCATCCTTCTTCTTGCACGCGGCGGAGGCTTTGCACGGCGATATGGGCATGCTCGCTCGCGGCGACGCGCTCCTCGCCGTCTCTTACGGCGGTGAGACTGAGGAAATTATCCGGCTCCTGGAAGCGCTGAAGCGCCTGGAAATTCCCATGGTTACTTTGACTGGCAAAATTCATTCCACACTCGCCGAAGCGAGTGATGTCGTGCTGGACGTCAGCGTAAAAGAAGAAGCCTGTTCCATGAATCTCGCGCCGACAGCAAGCACTACAGTTGCAATGGCCGTCGGCGACGCATTGGCCATCTCGCTTCTTGAACGCCGCGGATTTCGCCCCGATGATTTCGCCGCGCTGCACCCGGCCGGCAGCCTCGGCAAGAAACTCCTGCGCGTGGAACATCTGATGCACGCGGGCGAAGCTCTCCCTCGCGTCTCGAAAGACACACCAATGCCTGACGTCTTCCACGAAATGTCAGCTAAAAAGCTCGGGATGACCACCGTCCTCGAACCAGATGGGCGTCTCGCAGGAATCTTGACCGACGGTGACCTTCGCCGCTTGATGGAAAAGCATCGCGGGGCGGTTCTGGAAATGCGCGCAGCCGATGGCATGACCAAGAACCCGCAAACCATCGCTCCGCATGTGCTCGCCAGCGAAGCTTTGAACCTGATGGAGAAGCGCAAGATCACTTCCATCGTCGTCGTCGACGAAGCCAAAGGTGTCCTCGGCGTAGTGCATTTGCACGACCTGTGGACTCTGGAGCTAATGTAGTGGCGGGTCTTCAGACCCGTTCTTCTCCTTGTAGGGGCGCCCGCCGCGGCGGGCGCCCCTATTCGGCAACGTGTGCGTACCTAAGATGGGTTCGAAATACACAAGATAAGAGGAGACTGCATTGCCCAAGCGAAGAAAAAAAATCCCACCAAAACTGGCGAAACGCGCCAAGCCCATCCTGGTCCTTTTGATGGACGTGGACGGCACCCTCACCGACGGCAGCGTCACTTTAGCGTCGCAATCCGACGGCGCCGCGCTGGAAATAAAAAATTTCGACGCTCACGACGGCCAGGGCCTCACGCTTGCCGTTACCGCCGGGTTGCGCACCGGCGTCATCACCGGCCGAGGCAGCGCCGCTCTCCGCCGACGCTGCAAAGAGCTGGATATCGAGTTTGTGTATGAAAAGCAGGGACACAAAATCGCCGCCTACGAAGACGTTCTGCGCAAAACCGGCGCCAAGGAATCCGAAGTCGCCTTTTTAGGCGATGACCTCCCTGACCTTCTAATCATGCGGCGTGTTGGACTTGCAGTTGCCGTGGGAGACGCCACGCCGGAAGTGAAACGCGTAGCGCACTTCACCACCAAGGCCCCCGGCGGCAAAGGCGCTGCTCGCGAACTCGTCGAAGTCATCCTCAAGTCCAAGGGCATCTGGGAAGAAATGATCGACAAAGCCCGCGCCTAAGAGCGGGCTGCGACACTTTCGAACGACTACGCACTACTCAATTCTCAATGCGTTCATCGGTGAAATAGATGCGGCCCGATTTGCCGGAATGATCGCCGCGAAAAAAGAGCAGATGGCCAGCGCCCCCGCAGCCACGCCCAGCGCGAGCGGGTCCCAGGCAGAAACGCCATACAACTGGGCCGAGATCAGCCTCCCAGCACCAATCGCCAGCGGCAACCCCAATATCAGCCCAATGAACACTCGCTTGAATGCCCCGCGCAGCACCATTTGAATCACTTTCGGGCGGTCCGCGCCAAGCGCCATACGAATCCCTATTTCATTGGTCCGCTGCGCAACGCTATAGGCCGTGACGCCGTACAATCCGATCGCCGCGAGCACCAGCGCCACAATCCCGAACAAGCTGGCGAGACCGGCAACGGCGCGCTCCTGATCGAAGGAAAGCTCAATCTGCTGCTTCATGGTCCTGATGCTGTTGATGGTCAAGTTGGGATCTAATTCCGCAAAAGCCCTCGTCAACTGCGCCTCCAGCACGCCCGGCGACAAATTTGTCACCAGCAAAATTCCGCCGATGAAGTGCGAGCGCAGCTCCAGCTTCTGCATCATTTCGTTGGTGTACGCCACATTCTGCGCCAGCGGCACGTAAAACATCGGCCGCGCCGGCCGGCTCAGCGCAAAGCCCGCAAACTTCGCATCGCCCACCACTCCCACAATGCTGAATGTCCCCGCCAGTTCCGGCACGTCCAGCCCAAAATGCTGCGCCAGCGGATCCTCGTTGCTCTTGAAAAATCTCTTCACGAAAGCCTCGTTCACAACCGCCACCGGCGCCGAAGTTTCGTTGTCCGCCGCGGTGAACGCGCGCCCGCGCAAAACCGGCACGCCGAGATTTTGCAGATAATCCGCACTCACGCGATCCCACGACGCACCCGACTCTTCGCTCAACTTCCCGGCCGGGTGCCCCGCTACCATAATCAACTCGCCCCAGTTGTCCGTCAGCGGGTTGTACATTGCCAGCCCCGCTCCTTGCACCCCGGGCATCTGCTTCAGTTTTTCTTCCAGTTGGCGGTACAGCGCCGCTAGCTGGGGCTGCGTGTAGCTGGCTGGTGGACTATTCATATCCACCTCGACTCGCCCTGCCACGCGATAGCCGAAATCTTGCTGCTCGAGCTTGTTCAAGCTTCGCGCCAGCATCGTCGCCCCGGCCACCAGGATCACCGACATGGTGGCCTGCACCACCAGCAGCGCCTTGCGTGTGAAGGAAGACCTATCTTTCGTCCCGCGTCCTGAACCGCGCAACGCCTCCGCCGGATCCGTCCTCGTCGCCAGCCACGCCGGAGCCGCCCCGAAAATGATTCCCGTCAACAGCGCCAACCCAAACGCAAACACCAGGACCATCAGCGAAGGCGTCGCGCTGATCGGCAGGAAGTGTGCGCTGTGAAATGCGAGCGCCAGCAACAGCCGCGCTGCTGCCACGGCCACCAGCAACCCGACAATGCCACCGCCGACAGAAAGCAAGACGCTTTCTGTTAAAGCTTGTCCAACGATCTGCCGCGGTGTCGCACCCAACGCCAGCCGCACTGCCGTTTGTCCTCGGCGCGCCACTCCCCGCGCCAAAAGTAGATTCGCCACATTGGCGCATGCGATCAGGAGCACCAGCCCACACACCGAAAGCAAGATCTGCAAGCTCCGCCCATACTCTTCTTTCATCACCGCGACGCCCGCTCCTGCCGGCACCACATTCAGCGTCTGTTTCGGCAGCATTCGGATCACGTCCGGCATCCACACCGCCGGGTATCCCGAATCATGCTCCAGCCATTGCCGCAGCACTCCCGTCAACCGTGCGGACATTCCGTCCGTGGACGCCCCCGGCCGCAGTCGCCCCATCATCCGCAGCCACGCCGAAATCGACTGGTGAATCAGTCCTCCCTGACTATCAATCATGGCTTCCTGCTGCAGCGGCACCCAAATATCCGGCGGATCGCTCTGCAGCGTCTCGCCAAAAAATCCCGCCGGCGCCACGCCAATTACCGTAAACGGATGCCCTTCCACCGCAAAAGTAGAACCCACAACCGAGGGATCGCTCCCGTACTTCGTCTGCCACACCCGGTGGCTCAGCACCATCACCGGCGGAGAAGCCGGCGTATCGTCTTCCGGCGTAAACACCCGTCCGCCAAACGCTCGCACCCCCAACACCGAAAAGTAGTTCCCCGTCACATACTCCGACCGCAAAGGCCTGGCAATCGCTTCCGCGCCTTGCCGCCGCACCCCCATCATGCCCCGGCCCGCCTGGAACGCCGCCACTTCCTCAAATTCGGGCGTTTGCGTCTTCAGCCGTTCAAATAGCGCGAACGAAAACATCCCCCACTCGTCCTGCGGCCCGCCTTCCACGCAGCAATCGTCCCCTGTCCCTACCCGGTAGAGCCTTCCCGGATCCGACACCGGCAACGAGCGCAGCATGACCGCATGGATCAAGGTAAATATTGCCGTGGTACCCCCGATCCCGAGGGCCAGGGTCAGCACCGCAGCAGCCGTAAAGACCGGCGCCAGCCGGAACTGTCGCAACGCATACCGAAAATTGCCAGGCAGGTTAGACATGGACCACCTCACAGTGCTGTACGCAACTCACCCTGCGCCAGTTCCCCAATCCGCTAGTCTTTTTATCGCCCTCCCCCGCCCCGTCATTTCGACCGCAGGGAGACCTCTGCGCCACCGCTTGCGGCTTCTTCGCATGCGATGAAATCTCTCCTCTCTGGGCCCTCTGTGTTCTCCGTGCCCTCTGCGTTAAATTTTTTTTCCTCTTCGAGCGTGCCACCGCATCGCAAAGTCCCGTGCCCTGACGTTCTTAAAATGTTCCGCGGAGATCTACCCGATGATCTTTCCAATCAGCCACATATGCCCGAACGGGTCGATCACCGCACCGTGGAGCATCCTCTTGATCGGTCTCAGTCCCATCGTCTCGTGCTGGTGTTCCACCACGGGATCTTTGTCCGTAGCTCCGGCCGCCACCGCTTTCCGGTGCACCGCGATTGGGTCGTCCACAAAGAGTTCGATCCTCACCGTCGTGAAACCCACGGCGCCCGGCCCCCGCGTCCCGAAATCAGGCTCCTCGTGCGCCAGGAAGAACTTCGCGCCGTCAATCGCCAGTCCAGCCACGACGTGCCCACCGTCTCCCAAGTGCCACAACACCTCCGCCCCAAATGCTGTCTTGTAGAACTCAATCGCCGCACTTCCGTCGCTCACTGCCAACATCGGAGAGATCTGCGTCATCGTCACCTCCACCTCAAGCTCATGCTCGAAGATATTAGCAGCCCGCCGAAAATTCTTTGTTGCGATTGCACTCCTCGCGCGCCGAAATTCCCGGGTATCCTGGCGCGCGCGCACCAAAAACGGAAGCACCCGTCGCCAGCGTACTGCGTGCTTGCAATTCAAAGGTATTGGTGCGAGTTTACGGACATGAGCCCAGAACTGAACCGCCGTGATTTTCTGCTGGGGACCGAGGCCCTTGTGCTGGCCGCCGCCCTGAACCGCACTTACGCGCATCTCTCTCCGGAAGAGGTAGCCGACGACGAGAACTACTGGGATACCATCCGCCGCGCATATGTCCGCGATCCGACGCTGATTAATCTCAACAATGGCGGGGTTGCGCCGTCGCCTTCCATGGTCCTGGATGCCGAGATCGAGGCTATACGTTATAGCAACCAGCTCCCCAGCTACCGCATGTGGCACGATTTGGAACCCCGGATCGAAGACGTACGGAAAAAACTCGCGCGTATGTGGAGCGCTGATCCCGAATGCATTGCCATTACGCGGAACGCCAGTGAATCGCTGCAGATCGCGCAGTTCGGCCTCGACCTCCAGCCCGGCGACGAAGTCCTCACAACCAGCCAGGACTATCCCCGCATGATCACCACGTGGCAACAGCGCGAGCGCCGGGAAAAAATTGTGCTCAAGCAACTGGACTTTGCCGTACCGGTAAGTAATGTCTCTGATTTGGTGCGCTTGTATGAACAGGCAATCACGCCGCGCACGCGCGTCATCCATGTCTCGCAGGTGGTGTTCATGACCGGCCAGATTTTTCCCGTCAAGGAGATCTGCGCAATGGCGCGCGCCCGGGGCATTACCAGCATCGTGGACGGGGCCCATGCTTTCGCGCACGTTCCCTTCCAGTTCTCCGATTTAGATTGCGATTTCTACGGCGCCAGCCTGCACAAGTGGCTATCGGCGCCCATCGGTACCGGCATGTTGTACGTACGAAAGGACCGCATCGAAAAACACTGGGCACTGATGGCGGCACCGGAATCGATGGACAAGAACATCCGCAAGTTCGAAGAAATCGGAACACACCCGGCGGCCATGCATAATGCGACTCTGCAAGCACTGGAGTTCCACGAGCAAATAGGGGCCGAGCGAAAGTTCACGCGACTCCGGTACTTGAAGCAGCGCTGGGCCGAACGATTGGGCAAACTTCCTGGCGCCCGAATGCTGGTAGGCCTGGATCCGAATCAGTCCGGTGCATTCGGCACCATCCACTTCGAAACCATGGATCCCGGAAAACTAAGCGATGCGCTCCTGACCAAATACAACATCCTGGTCACGCCCATTTCGGCGCCCAGCCTTAACGGCATTCGCGTCAGTCCCAATGTTTACACCTCAACTGCGGAGATTGATCAGTTCTGCCATGCCGTGGAAACAATAATCCCTCGCGCCTAAAGCTAGGCGGCATGCCGGATGCGCCATACGCCGTTTCTGCGTGTGGGACTTTTGACTTCGATTCATGATATGGGCGGGCAAAAAGAACCCTCCGTGCGGTGACACGCTCCGGAGGGCCATACCTCAAGTTTGTATCGCTAACTTCCCCGATTCTTAGCGAGTCTAACTTGCATCTTTAAATTGTGTCCGCCCAAGACGCTGCTGTTTCCGCTAGTTCCCGCAATACCTGCTCGTCTGTTCTTCCCGACCTCTTCAGCACATGAAACGAATGATCTGCGGTTTCAACGACATGCAGCGTAGCCCGCGATCCGAGCTTCGCGCAGACTGGACGCAGCAACTTAAGGTCGGCAAGCGCATTTCGCGTTCCCTGCAGGAACAGCATCGGGATCGTGACCTTCGCGAGGTGGTCGGCTCGTTTCGTTCCCGGCTTGTTGGGCGGATGCAGCGGAAAACCGAAGAACACCAATCCTCGCACCCTTTCCAGCGGATCTTGTGCCGCGGCTTGCGACGTCATTCGTCCTCCCATGGACTTGCCTCCTGCCAGCAACGGCAAGCCAGGAGCCGCCTCCGCCGCCGCCCGCACGGCAGCCACGACGGTCGCCATCAGCACTCCGGGCGCGTCTGGAACCCGCCGCTTTTGCTCCATATAGGGGAACTGATATCGCAACGTCGCCACGCCGCTGCCAGCCAATTCGTCTGCCAGCTTCTCCATGAATGGGTGAGTCATCCCCGCTCCCGCTCCGTGTGCCAGCACCAGGAGCTGCCGCGCCTTCGCTGGCCGGCAGAGCAGCGCCGAGGCTTCGCCTCGGTCCCCCACCGCAAAGCGCATCTGTTCAACCTTCGCCATTTCGCGGCGATTCTAGCAGAACCCGCCGTGCAAGCGCCGTGATGCCTGTGCCCCTACCCCCACCAATTTGCATGAATATCAAAGGAAAGGATTTACAAAAATTGCATTTCGTAATTGATTGATTCTAAAGAACGCAGTTTTGGCTGTTTTGGACTAGCAAAAACCGAAATGGGTGCCCAGAAAAGAAAAAGCGGGAGCAAGCTCCCGCACTCCATACGCAGTTATCTACGGCGATAAGTATAGTACAAATCATGGATTTGTCAATAGGCATTTTAGGGGTTTTTTTGTGAAACCATCCGCGAGGCAATGGGCACGAAGGAGCCACCACGTTTGCCTGCAGACGCTCGGCGTACTTGACTGCTTCTTGCCCATTCTGGCGCTTGCGGTCATCTCAGGACATAATGTGAGGAGCCAATCCGCCACCGAGGATTACGAACGATGCTCCACGCTTGGCACGACGTTTCACCGGGAAATGACCTCCCGCGCGATTTTCAAGCGGTGATCGAGATTCCGTTAGGCTCCAATGTGAAGTACGAATTGGATAAAGCCAGCGGGCTCTTGAAGGTAGACAGGATCATCCATTCGGCAGTGTTCTATCCCGCAAATTACGGATTCATCCCGCAGACCTACGCCGAAGACAACGATCCGCTGGATGTATTGGTCTTGTGCCAGGAACCTGTGCAGCCGCTGGCGCTGATCAAAGCGCGCGCCATTGGCTTGATGACGATGATCGATTCCGGAGCCAGCGACGACAAGGTCATCGCCGTGGCCACCAACGACCCCGAATTCAACAGCTATGTCGAGGCCAACGAACTGCCGCCGCACCATCTGCTGGTTCTGAAGCGCTTTTTCCAGGATTATAAGCAACTGGAGGGCAAGCAGGTCCAGGTGGATGACATCCGGCCGGCGTATGCCGCGGCGAAAGTGATTGAAAAAGCCCTGGCGCGATACCAGGAGCAACGAGAGACTCTTCGCGCGAGGGATCGCCACTAGTATAAAAGCACTATTCTTACGATTTTCATTCGGTGCTACCTTGCGCCGCTGCATTTGGCTCCGGTTGGCCCGCAGCGGCTTCGCGCGGCGATTTTTGTGGGAGCGTTCCTAAGTTTATGACGTGGAGCGACTTGGCATGAAGCGTTTCTGGAAGTGGACGGCGGGCATTCTTGGCGTGCTTCTCGTGGCAGCCTTTATCGGGCTGTCCGTGATGGCGGGAAGCCCGAAGGACGCGTATGGCATGGTGCGGTACGCGCTGCCGCACATGCATCGCGGCACGTTGAAGGTGGGCAGCGACGCACCGGACGCGCGGATTGTCGCGCTGGACGGCGTTAGCCGTTTCCACATCCGCGAACGTACCCACGAGCGGCCGCTCGTGCTGGTCTTTGGGAGCTTTACTTGACCGCCATTCCGTCGCCAGGTCGGCGACGTCGTGCAGATTTACGAGGATTACAAAGAGCACGCCGATTTTCTGACCATCTACGTGCGCGAAGCCCATCCCACCGACGAGTGGCAGATGAAATCCAACTTAAAGGATAAGGATGACGTCTGCTACGCGCAGCCGAAAACGCTAGAGCAGCGCCTGGTCATCGCGAATGATTTTACAAAGAGATTCAAGTTTCCCTTGCCTTTCGGCATCGACGACATGAGCAACGCGGCCAATGATGCCTACGCAGCATGGCCCGAGCGCTTGTACATCATTGACGAGAGCGGTCACATCGCCTATCGCGGCGGAATGGGGCCGTTCAATTACAATCCCGCCGAAGTGCGCGAATGGCTCGCCGCGCGATACGGAGCGGTGAAACACGAAGCGCTGAAACCTTCCGCAGACGCTGCTCCAGCATCAACGAAATCCGCGGATTCCGGGGCAGAGGCACCAAAGCCTTCAGCGCCATCAACGCCCGCGTCTGCATCAGCACCCGCGCCGTTGCCCGCGTCAAAATAGAGCCGCCAAGCGACAGGCTGCAAAGAGTTATGATTGGTCCGTGAAAAGTAGAATTAGAAACAAGAAAGCGCAAGGCGCGTCGCTCAAAAAAGTCGGGCTCGCGCGCGCACTCTCGAAACTCGGCTACTGCTCGCGCTCCCGCGCGGCAGAACTGATTGCCGCAGGCCGCGTGAAATGGAATGGGATGGCGCGGCGCGATCCCGAGACGCCAGTACACCTGGGGAAAGACAGAATCGAAATCGACGGCCAACCCTTGGCAGCGCCGTCGAAGATTTATCTCGCACTGAATAAGCCTCGCGGAGTGGTAACGACCGCAGCAGACGAAAGAGGCCGCGAGACAGTTTATGAATATTTGCCGGCGGATTTGCCTTGGCTGGCACCGGTGGGGCGGCTGGATAAAGCGAGCGAAGGGTTGTTGCTGCTGACAAACGATTCGGAATGGGCGGCGCACATCACCGCGCCGGAGACGCATCTCGATAAAACATATCACGTGCAGATCGGCGCGATCGCCGACGAAGCGTTGCTGCAAAACTTACGGACTGGAATCCACGCGAGCGATGATGAATACCTGCGCGCAAAAAGTGTCCGCATGCTTCGGGGCGGCGAACATAATTCTTGGCTGGAAATTGTTTTGGATGAGGGCAAGAATCGCCATATCCGGCGCATGCTCGAAGAACTCAAAATAGAAGTGCTACGGCTCGTGCGCGTGGCCATCGGACCGCTAGCCCTCGGCAATCTGCCGAAGGGCACGACTCGCGCGCTCGAACCTGAAGAGAAGCAGGCGCTGGATCGCGCGATGCGTGTGCCGATCCGTGAACCTGCTTCTCTTGTTCGCTAACACAACTATTTCGATTTGTACGTGAACGTCACTTTCGTTTCTTCGTCGAGAACCAGCGGCCTCACGAAGTTGTACGAGTTCCCTGCCCTGGGCACATCAACGCGCACCGGCAGCACACCGGAAATGCGCTGCTGGAGACTGAACACGTTGGCGGAGGCCACTTGCTGTTGTTTCTCGGCATTCTTTCGCGCATCGCGCTGTATGGCTTCGAGGTTGATGTAGTTTCTGCCGTTGAGGGGCAAGTTGCTGGCGGTAACT
>JBGPIX010000191.1:0-10187 GCA_041485085.1 Candidatus Acidiferrum sp. | reverse complement strand
GTCCAGTCCCATTCGAAATGTTCCTTCACAAGGCCGAGGGACGTGTGCGCTTCCGGGAGCGTGTCGTCAATCTCGAGTGCTTGCATCGCGGCGGCTTTGGCCTTTGGCCAGGCCTCCGAAGGCGGCAAGTAACCGGCGTCGCCCAGCAGACTGTAAGCATCCGCGAGGCCCGCGTAGGAGAGTGCGTAGCGCGGATCCTTCTGGGCCGCCTGCGTAAAAAAATCCGCCGCTCTCTTGAAATCTGCTTGCGTCCACTTGTTCCAGTAAAACAGGCCTTGCAGGTAAAGTTGATACGCCTCCACATTTTCGGTTGGCCGCTTGGCCAGCAATTTCTTTTCTTCCCCAGCAAGCCGCGGGCGCAAGCGTCCGTAAATGTCTCCGGCGATCTCTTGCTGCACGGACACAAGATTGGAAAGCTTGCGGTTATATTGTTCGCCCCAGAGCTGCCGGCTGTTTTGCACGTCTTCCAGGTTCACGCTGATCATCAATTCGTCGCCGGACTGAATGAGTCTGCCCGTGAGGATGGCTCGGACGTGCAGTTCTTTCCCTACTTTTTGCGGGTCTGCCGGCTGGCCCTTGTAGCGGAAAACCGTATTGCGTGACATCACTGCCAGGTTGGGCAGTTGGGAGAGGCTGTTGATCAAGCTCTCCGTAATTCCGTCGCTCAAGTATTCTGTTTTCGAATCGTTGCTCAAATTGGCGAATGGCAACACCGCGATCGATTCGATGCGAGTCTGGCTATCTCCGCTAAATACCCGGTCTCGCAAATTGCCCACATTTGACCCGAACAGGAGCAGCAGTACCGCCAGAACACCACCCCACGCAAAATGAGGCCAATAGCGGCGCAACAGTTGGCTGGATGATTGACCCGTCGATAACGACATGGCGCTCGCCGAATCCGTGTCTCGTTTCAAACGCTGTAGGTCTGCCCGCATGTCCGAGGCCGACCGGTAGCGCAGCTCCCGGTCCTTTTCTAGCGCTTTGGCGATAATCTGTTCCAATTGAATCGGGATGGCTGGATTCAGGCGCGCCGGCGGGGTGGGAGCGCGGTTCAAGATTGCGTCGAAGATGACGCCAGATGTGTTTCCCGAAAACGCCCGCAGGCCAGTGGACATTTCGTAAAGAACGAGCCCGAGCGAGAACAGGTCCGTGCGCTCGTCAAGTTCTTGCCCGCGAACTTGTTCGGGAGACATATAAGCGACCGTGCCCAAGGCCACGCCATCGCTTGTCAGGTGTGCATCTTGGGTTGTATTGCCGAAAGTTGCTGCTGCTGCCTTGGCGCGATTGGAGCCCTTCCGCTCGGGCAGTAGTTTGGCTAGTCCAAAATCGAGCAGTTTCACCTGGCCGCGATCGGTGAGAAAAATATTCGCGGGCTTGATGTCGCGGTGAATGATGGCTTTGGCGTGGGCCGCCTCCAGGGCATCCGCCATCTGATAGCCATATTCGGGCACGCGCTCCAGGTCAATGGGTTTCCCTGTAATCCGGTGTTTGAGGGTGTGCCCTTCGAGAAACTCCATGACGATGAAGCTCTGCCCTTCGTACTGGTCCACGTCATAAATCGTGCAGATGTGAGGGTGGTTGAGCGAAGAAGCGGCCCGCGCTTCCCGCTGAAATCGTTCGATAGCCAGCGGCTCCTTCGAGAGCTCTTCGGGCAGGAATTTCAGCGACACGTACCGCCCGAGCCGCAAATCCTCGGCTTTATACACCACTCCCATGCCGCCGCCGCCCAACTTCTCCAGGATGCGGTAATGGGAGACGGTTAGTCCGATCATAGGATGGAAACCGCCATCGGAAGGTCATATTAGGTTGCGCTTGGGTACAAGTCAACGAAAGGGGGCGGGAGCTCGCTCGAACGGCGAAGCAGGCTCGGCGCGGCAGAAACCACTGCCTGGCTAGTCCATGTGGTGGTGCATGGCGAAGACTTTGTCGGCGGAATCTTCGTAGGGGTAGACGTGGACCATCCAGCCGAAGATGATGGGATGAAAATGGCCGCCCGCGGCGTCACAGGCCTCTTGAGTGGCGATGGTGCCTCTGAGACCAAACTTGGTCATGTCTGCATTACGGAACTGTCCCTTTTGGGGCATGCAGAGATTCGTGTGCAGATGCCACATGGCTACACTGAGAGGAACTCGCGCGTTGAGCTGATCTTCCGTGGCGCGCTTGGGCATGGTGTACATCGCGCCGACGAGTTCGTATCCATCGGGAGTTTTCTTGTATAGCAGGGAAGTCGGGCGCGCCGGATCGAACTTAAAGGCTTCGAGAAAACCGTTCACGTAATTCGTGAAGTGATATTCGGGCTGTGGGAGATTGGGTAGAAAGATTTTGTAACCTTCGTTCAGCGCGACGTGATAGTCCTTATACTTTTCAATGCCAGTGCGAAGCTGTGTGACGATTTCTTTGGCCTTCGCGGCGTCTTCGGGAGTTTGCGGACGCATTGCCGTCATGTGCATGTGTTGGCTGTGCGCGTCCATATGCCCGGGCGTCATGTCTTGAACGGCGTGCGCTTCGTTGGCCCTGGCGTCGTCCATATCCATGCCTGGCATGCTGCTGTGATCCATCGGATGCGATTCCCGGGACTGCGAGGTGGACGATTGCTTCGCCTCCTGCACGGGCGCTGCAGGCGCACGATGGCCGGGAATGGCGGCAAGAAGTACGCTGACCAGAAAGAGTGCGCCGAACAAGATGCCGGCCTTGGTGGCAAAATGAAGGAACGTGCTGCGCGCGGACATGTCAATTCTCCTCAGCTAATAATACGTATTGCGAGGTCCTTGGATTTCAGCGCGTGGTACAGGGCGTGCTCCGCGAAAACCTGACCGGAAGGACAGGGCTGGGTGCGGAAAATGGAAATTTGAAAATGGAAATTGGGACGGGCGCGCGTAATTCGAAGTGATATGGCGCCACGTGTTAGAATTTTGTGGTGAAGAAAGAGACCATTCAACCTGCGAAGCACCTGACCGGCGGACTGGATCTGCCGGGCGATAAATCCGTTTCCCATCGCTATGCCATGCTCGCGGGATTGGCCGAAGGCACCAGCGAACTGCGGCACTTTTCCGCGGCTGCGGACTGCCACAGCACACTCGCGTGCATGAGCGCGCTCGGTGCGGAAGTCAAAACCGACAAGGATACGGTTCGCGTGACCGGTCGCGGGCTGAATGGATTGAAGAGCAGTTGGCGCGCGCTCGACGCCGGGAATTCCGGAACCACCATGCGGCTGCTGTCCGGAATACTTGCGGGGCAGCCATTTTCCTCGAAACTCACAGGCGACAGCTCGCTGCAGAAGCGGCCCATGAAGCGCGTCATCGGTCCGCTGCGTGAAATGGGCGCCGACATCCGCGCGCGAGAAGACAATTTCGCGCCGTTGGAAATTCGCGGAGCCAGGCTCAAGGCTATCGACTACAAGATGCCTATGGCCAGTGCGCAAGTAAAATCCGCCGTTTTGCTGGCGGGACTTTTTGCGGACGGCGTGACCAGCGTGACGGAGCCGGCCCGCACTCGGGATCACACCGAATTGGCCCTCGAAGAATTTGGCGCATCGATAGAAAAAGACGCGCGGACGATTCGAGTTCACGGACTCGCCAACGGCAATGGTGGCGGCAAGCTTCTCGCCAAATCCCTCGACGTGCCTGGGGATTTGTCTTCCGCGGTATTTTTTATCGCCGCGGCTTCGCTCTTCCCCGATTCGAACGTGTTGATCCACAACGTTGGCCTGAATCCAACGCGCACCGCCATTCTGGACGTGTTCGCTTCCATGGGCGCTTCGATCCAAATCATCGGGCTGAAAAGCGTCCACGGCGAAATCGTTGGCGACCTCTCAGTAAAAGGAGCATCGCTGAAAGGGGGCGTGATCGCGGGAGCGCAGATTCCTCTGGTGATTGACGAATTGCCCATGCTGGCCGCGCTCGGGCCATATACGGAAGAGGGAATTGAGATTCGCGACGCCGCTGAATTACGTGTAAAAGAAAGCGACCGCATCGCCGCGCTCGCGGAAAATCTGCGGCGGATGGGCGCGTCGGTCGAGGAGCGGCCCGACGGATTGAAAGTGCTGGGCCGCAGCGCCGGAAAGTTGCGCGGGGCGGAGATCGAGCCGCATGGTGATCACCGTATCGCCATGGCGTTTGCCGTCGCTGGCCTGGCGGCCCAGGGAAACACCGTAATTCGCGACGCGGATTGCGCCGGAGTGTCCTTCCCAACATTTTTTCAGGAATTGAACCGCTTGGCGGAGCGCTGAACAGCCGGGTCCACCAGATGAGCAGCTTCCGAGCCTCGCTCAGTTTTCTTCTGAATCGCTCGGTGTCGGAGGTGCCTTAACCCGCGGCGGTTTCGGTGGCGCTGGAATATCCGAACTCGTCCTGCGCAGCGAAATCGAACCATAGCTGGTCTTTAAAGTAATTTTCGGTCCGCGCCCGCTTCCGTACTTTCCTTCCAGGTGCGAATCGCCCGACCCCGTTCCGGGAGTAAGCTTTAACGAGTCCGACTGAAACTCGCTGTCAATATCACCCGAATGGCAATCGGCGGCAATCTCAAAACTCGCGGACTCTGGCATGCTCAGGGTGATCCCCGCCGAGGCGTTATTGATTTCGATGTCCTCTTTCGGCAAAAACGAATACCGCACATCCACATTTCCCCTGCGATTATCTATTTTCACCTTGCCGCCTGCGTTTTCCAGAATGATGTCGTCCTGCGTGCGCAAGCTGAGGTTCCCCGGAGCGTCGTAGATTTCCAGGTTTCCCGGGCTGGCTTCCATATGGCCGGCGAGTTGCGAGAGCGTCAAATCGGTGCGTTGCGAAACGAAGCGCACGCCCTTGGCGACTTTGTCCGCCCGGATCGCGCCATAAAACTCGCCATCGATGGTTAGTCCGCCGGTGGCGCCCGACACATTGATTTCGCCACCGTGGCCGGCAATCTTGACGTTGCCTTTGGTATCGGAAACCTTGATGTCCCCTTTGCGAACATCAATACTGACATCGCCGCCGGTGTCACGAACTTCGACATCACCCGTGCCATTCGTCACGCTGACAGGCTTGGTCATATCGGCGACGGTGATGTTGCCCTTCTCGTTTCGAATGGTCAGCGCGGCTTTCTTTGGCACCGCCACATCCAGATCGATGCTGATGCGGGAGTCGCCCGCGCCAGTCCCCGTCGGGCGGACTTCGTAGCCGTCGCCATTCTGAACGATTTCGATGCCAACTTTGTCGGCCGCTTTCTGCGCGTCGCCCTCGTTCCACGCTTTTGCATTCCTCTTTCCTGAGATTCGAATCTCCGATTCATCCGAAGGGCGCACGCTGATGTCACCGTGGCCGTTGCGAATCATAATGCGGGCATCCGCGGGAACGGTTGTGGGCGCGACCTCCAGATCGAACTCAAAGCTGTTTCCCCACTCCCCAAAGTGACGAGGGATATTCTCTCTTCCATAGTCGACCGCAACCACGATGCCCAGAAGACTCAGAAGTCCCAGCACAAGAAAAACCTCGCCGGGAGTAATCCTTGCCGCCCCCGGGTCCCCAGCGCGGCTGGCTGCCATGCGCTCATAAAGTTTGAGGGCGCCCCAAAAAATCAGGATCAGAGGCCACCAGTGTCCGATCACCGTGAAGACGTCGAGCCCTCGGTAGTTGTGAAGGAGCAGCAGCAAGCCAACAAAGAGGAGCAAAAGGCCGGGAAAAAGTGAGCTGCCGCGTCGACGAGGATTCGCCATAGATCCTTATTGCCCTTGTCCCTGGCCGGGAAATTGATTTTGCGGAACAGTGGGTACGGACCCCGGCACAACAGGTGCCGGCGGAGGCGCCGGCCCGGAAACGTGACCCTCAGCCGACGAAGCCGCAGCGGCCAGGCTGATGGCGCCGATCACAATGAGGATGACAGGATAAGTGTTGCCGAACGAGAAATTGCCGCCGCTCATCTGGTCGAGAAGAAAAAGCACGCCGACGGTAATGATGACGGCGGGGCCCATCAGCCCGCGAATCGTACATCGGCGACACGCGCATCGAATACGGTTACTCATGGAAATCCTCCTACGACCTGCGGTCGAGCCGGTTGCGCATCATCAATACGCCCGCGCCAATCAAGACCGCCGGCCAAAAAAACTGTGAAATCCGGTACCACGGAAACCAATCAAAGTTGTGAAGCAGCAGCAGGAGCCCTGCGCCAATTAGAAGAATTGGCCCAATGGGACGCTCCTTCGTGAAAGCATCGAGCGGGTCGCTCAACGTTTCGCCGGTCTGCCGGGCTTTTGCGGTGCGGTAGGCATCGATAGGCATGTAAATCCACAGGCCAGCAACGCAAATCCACAAAGCGGCTTCCGCTCCTCCGCTCATCGCGCCATCCACACCGCTGATGAACAGCACAAGAAAAATCGCCAAGTGAATCATGCCCTTGCCGAATTGCTCGTTGTAGAACGCGCCCATCCCCGGGAGAAATCCCAGCAAGAAAGCAATTGCCGGATTGGATCTGCTGTGGACCGGTGATGCGGCAGGTGCCTGGTATTGGGATTGCACGGGAGGAGGCGGAGCAGCCGATGCCGCAGCGGGAATTCCAACGATGCCCGCCAGGCACTCTTCGCAGTACAAAACATCGCGCACCGGACGCACGCAAGTCGAGCACATGGCCTTGCCGCAATTGCGGCAGTAGCCGACGGCGTCCACATCGGAATGGACGGCACAGTTCATGGCATTCTCCTCTCACCAACCGAGCCGCTAAAAACGGGGAATTGCGAAGCCAGAACCCGCAAACTCCGGCCGATTTCGTCGGCACGGTTCTGCTGCTTCGGCGCGGACGGATTCGTGTTGTCGGTGCGGCCAGGTTGTTTGTCCGGAAAATTCTGCGGAACGGCTTGCTCCCTGGTAGCGGGATTCTGTTCGTTTTCATTCAAGCGAGTTTGAATTTCATAGACCACGCGAAGATCGCTGACGAACTTGGCGCTCTGCGCATAAACCAGATGCGCCTTGCGATCAGCGTTGCGATAGATCGTGGCCGGACGTAGTTCGGCCAACTTTGGCTTGCTGAAGGAGAAACCGGAAGCTGCAAGAATCACAATGAGCGTCGCGGCTAGCGAAGCCATGCTGTACACAAACCGCGGTGATTGCAGGCTCTTCAGCCAGCGCCTCAGGTTACGCCAACTCGGCGCCCCAAGCGTGGCCGTCAAGATCGCGTTCTCGAGCTCCGCCGGCGGTTCCACCGGTTCCATGGCGTACAATCCGCCCAGCGTACGCGCGACCGCCGCGACGAGTGGTGCGCACCTCTCGCATGTGTTCACATGGAGATTAAAGGCCGATTGCTCGACGGGCTGAAGAAGTCCGTCAAGGTAATCGCTCAGGCGCGCTTCGGTTTGTTCGCAAGTCCAGTTCATACCGTGCTCCGCGCTCGCTTCGAGATCCCAATCCCGGTCATGACGGGCGCACTCCCATCTGCTGCAAAATGCGCGCCAGTTCGATGCGTCCGCGATTGATTCTCGATTTTACCGTTCCCTCCGGCACTGCCAAAACTTGTTGAATCTCGCTGTACTCCAATTGCTGCAAGTCGCGCAGGATTACCGCTTCGCGCAATTCCGGCGAAAGCTTCGTTAGCGCCGATTGCACCTGCCCGCTCAATTCGCCCAACAGCGCCTGCTCATCCGGCCGACGGCCTGCCGATTCCTTGTTTTCTACCAAAGGCATTTTGTCGTCCAGGGAGTCCGTGACGCGATCCCTCTTGGTTCTACGATAATGGTCAATCAACAGATTGCGCGTCACGCTGGTCATCCAAGTTGCGAAACCGCCATGGGCCGAACGGTAACTTCCCAGAGTCCGGTACACGCGGAGGAAAACATCCTGCGACAGGTCCTGGGATTCCGTTCGGTTTCCCGTGAACCGGTAGCAGATATTAAAGATGCGCCTGCTGTGCCGACGCACAAGTTCCTCCCAGGCCGACCCTTCGCCCTGGAGGCATTGCTGGACCAGTTGGGCATCCTGCTCCAACGTATCATCAGCCTCTCAACCTGCTACGGTGCAAGGCGTCTTGCGAGTCGGCTTCTCTCTCCAAAAGCCGTCCGGCAGTCCATCTCGGCCTGCCAACTATGGAACGTAAAATGCTCCCGGAATGTTCCCCGCGGGGTCAGACCCTGACTGCCGACCGTTCTGTGCGGCATCTTACTCAGCAAGTCCTCTAGAGACAAGAGAATCAATAAGGTAGGGCTTTCTGTGCCTGGAGTAGGCTGAAAGGGAGCCCATAATGCCGACAAGGCTCAATCGGGCGAGATCGCTCCTACAGCTATGCTGCAATAGATGGCCGCGTTGGAGGATACAAGTAAGTATAAGAAACAAAATGCCTTACTCCAAGATATGAACGTGTTCAGATTTCTCTTAACAGGATTCCGATCTTCGGCTAGCATTTGAACATGTTCAGTTCGGAGGATGGCACCATGACTCTGACGGCCAGGCCTGAAGGCGAGAACACCAAGGAATTGATCCTGCGCACGGCGCTAGCGCTCTTTCGGGGTTGTGGCTTCGAAATCACCACCATGCGAGACATTGCCCGCGCCGCCAAGGTTGCGACCGGGGCCGCTTACTACTATTTCCCAAGCAAGGAAGCGATTGTTTCTGCTTACTACGACCAAGTGCAGCGGACTCACGCCAAAAAGGTACGGGAAGAATGGAAAGAGAAGTCCGGGCTTCGCGAGCGACTCGGGATTCTGCTGCATTCGAAATTGGAAATCCTGAAGGACGACCGCCGCTTTTTGGGTGCGCTTTTTCGCTATACGGGAGATCCCGAGCACCCGCTCTCCGTCTTCGGAAAAGGCACGCAGAGCCAGCGGGCGCACAGCATGGCCATTTTCCGCGAAGCCATTGCCGAGGCCGAGCTAAGCGAAGAAATGCAGCAGCTTTTGCCTTCTGCTCTTTGGTTGGCACATTTGGGAATGATTCTCTGCTTGATTTATGACGAGTCGCAGGACCAACAGAAAACGCACAAGCTCGTTGACGGTGTTCTGGACTTGCTTGCGCAAGCCATCGAATGGACGAATTCGGCCTTCGTCCGGCCCTTTCTCCAGCCTTTTCAGGCGAAGGTGCTGCACATGCTGCAGGACGCCGGTTGGGCCTAAGAATTCCAAGTCAAGCTGCAATGAGAGGTTCTAATTTCTAATTTCTAATTTCTAATTTCCAGTTTCCAGTTTCGAGTTTCGAGTTCCGAATTTCGAGTTTCTAGTTTCTAGTTTCGAGTTCGAGGAGGAGCTATGACCAACCCACACAAAGCAACCTCACACTGGTATCCGGGAACCGTTGCCGACAAGCGGCCGAGCGCGTGGTGGTACTGGGGACGCGCCGTGTACGTCAGTCGCCGCGACTACTGGCGAATTACAAAGAAATTTCTTGCTGTGGGGATTCCACTGGGTGCCATCGGAGTTCTGTTCCGCGTACCAATGGCACTCAAGGCTGCATGGTGGCTTGCCGCGCTTGGATTGGTCTTGCTGGCGTATTCGTTGTTCGGTCTCTATCGAATGTATGGGCATCCGGGAGTGCGCTACATCCGCCGCCTCGTCGAATTGGGTGAAGTCAGCGGCACAGTGACCGTCGCGGATTTGCACATCGGAACGTACCGCCATGCTTTCCTTCTCTCTGATGTGCTGCCAGAAGCGACGATTCAGAGCGTGGATTGCTGGAACGTGGAAGGCGAATCGCCTGAAGAAGCCGTGCAGGATGTGCGAGATCTGGAATTGCCGCCGAAGGGCAACGCGCGAATTGTTCCGTCCAAGGCAGACCACTTCAGCATTCCCTTGGCGGATGCGTCTTGCGAAGCAGTTTGTTTTGGTTTCGGGACGCACGAAATTCCGACTGGTGGGGCGCGCAAAAATCTTTTTAGCGAAGCATCGCGCATCTTGAAGCCCGGCGGCAAAGTGCTTTTCTTCGAACACGGCTGGGACGCGCACAATTACGTAATTTTCGGCCCGGTGATTTATCACGTGACCAAACGCCAGGATTGGGACAAGTTCTTGCACGAAAGATTCGACGACGTGAAGTATGCACGCAGCAATCAGGCTGTCGACCTCTTCGCCGGGACGCGCCGCTAAGGAGAGACTTCATGGGCACGCAGAGCAGGGATGCGGACATCATCATCATCGGTGGAGGCATAGCGGGTCTCGGCGCGGCCGTGCGATTGAAGGATCGCGGGCTTGAGCCCCTGGTGCTGGAAGCGGAGTGCCGCGTCGGCGGCCGCATGAC
>JBGPIX010000190.1:0-10203 GCA_041485085.1 Candidatus Acidiferrum sp. | reverse complement strand
TTGTCCATCGAAGGCGCGAGTGCCATCGCGCCGAAACGGCTGACGCGGCCGTAAGTCGGCCGCAGACCGCTCACACCGCAGTAGGCCGAGGGGCAGATGATGGAACCCCAAGTCTCCGTGCCGATCGCAAATGCAGCCAGACCCGCAGCCACGATCGCGCCGGAACCGGAGGATGAGCCGCAAGTCCAGCATGTGGTGTCCCAGGGGTTTTTCGCTTCACCTTGCAGGGATGCGGACGCGAAGCGGTAACCCATCCCGCCTGCAAGTTCGATCATGGATGCTTTGCCGAGCATCACGGCGCCAACGCGATTCAGATGTTCGATCACGGTCGCGTTGTAATCGAATACCTGATTCGCAAAAGGCTTCGCGCCCCAAGTGGTTGGCAATCCCTTTACCGCCAGGAGGTCTTTGGCGGCGTAGGGAATTCCGTGCAGCGGGCCGCGGTAGTGGCCGCGTTGGATTTCTTTTTCCGCTGCCTTGGCCTGTTCCAGGGCAATTTCGGGAGTTAGGAGCGCATAGGCATTAAAGCGCGGACCGAATTTTTGGCTGCGGTCCAGGTAGGCCTGCGTCAGAGTGACGGGCGAGAGCTTCTTTGATTCAATGCGTTTCGCGAGCTCGCTTACGGAAAGATAGAAAATCTCTTCGCCAGGCATTCGGGAGGCTCCTCAGGAATTCTTCGGTGCAATTGCCGGCTTGGGTGTCATCGGCCTCGGCAAGGGCCTTTTTTCTCTCTCGATGAGTGGCTTCAGATACAGCCCTGGACCATCCCCGTTTTCCGTTGCGAATGCGCGAAGGCGATCCAGCGATGGCTGCGCTTCGGTGGACAGCCGCCGAATATCGGCTTTCTGAGTGTCAGAGAGTCTGCTGCCATATTGCGAAAAGATGGCCTGAATCCGCGAATCGACCTCGGCCTGGCCTTCCGGCGACAGCTTCGAAGCGTTGGCAGGCTGTTGGGCTGGCAGCGCTGCGGCGACAGATTCCGCGCCAAGAAGATTTGACGGTGCCAGCGATGCAGCCGCGGAAACAAAGGCGGCGCGTCGTGCAAATTCACGGCGGGAAATGGCAGAGTCGCTTTTGTTGCCCATTGCGGGTCCCCCCCTCGAGAAACAATCAGGTGAAAACGATGCGTGAAAGACGCAAATTGAGGCTACTGAATCCCTGTTCGAGCGTCAACTGGCTACGGGGAGAGGAGTTTGCACCGACACTTCGAATCTCACCCTCGCGGTGACACGCTCCGAAGTTCCTAGCAGGTGCGCGGATGCCCGGAACCGGGCCGTTTACGGTTCGAACCGGAAATGGATGCTGATCGTAACGTGTGCGGGAACAGGCTGGCCGTTCCGCGTGGCTGGTTCGTATTGGAACTGCTTCAAGGATTCAACCGCGGCAGGGCGCAATGACGGAGGACCAGAAAGGACGCTGATGAAATTTACTTCGCCAGCCGTCCCGACGACCGCGTCGATCACCACGTTGCCAGTTTCGAAGTCTCGCAGGGCTTCCAAAGAGGCCACGGCTCGCACCGATTTGATCAACTTCGGCGGCACCACAACGCTCTCCGCCGCAGTTGGCGCGACTGAGTCGGAGGCGGCTTTTGCTGTTGTGCGGTCCGGCGAACGTTTCGCTGCTAGCGCCGCCGAGGGGGAGGTTTTCCTGACAGCAGAATCTGCTACCGAGTTACTCGATGCCAAAGGCTGAGCAGGGGGTTCTCTACCATCATTCGGTTCGGGCGGAGGTGGGTTGGACACTACCGCGCTGCGAGATGGCATTCCTGCTGACGTTACAGGCGCATCACTCGCCACCTTCGTGTTGGTGAAATCCGAATGCTCGCTCGAAGACTCCGGGCTTCCTGGCGGTAACGAGTTATTCGCATTCGCGGCGGTTGCTGGCTGGTTAATCGATGTTTTATTTGCGGCGGATTGCCACGGGAGCCAATGCTTGAACCATGCTGCTCCGACTACGGTGACCACCAGCGCTGCGGTGAGCAGCGCCAGACGCAAGACTCCGCCCCGAAAGTTGGGCGTGAAACTCCCTCTTGCACGCAACGACCTTCTGCGCTTCGGCAGGGACATACTAAAGTCCAGCGAAGGCTGCGGCAGTTGCGCTTGTTCCTCAGGTGTCCATTGTGGCAGATCAGGAATGCGCTCTGCCGGCAAAGAATTGTCCGCAGGGGCCTCGCCAGCGGCTGCGTCCAACCCACCGCTTACATTTGATTCTGTGCTCGGTGCACTGCCCGCCGGTAATGTCGAGGCCTGTGGAGCCGCTGCCGGTACCGACGCCAGGTCAGGCGCCAGCGGCGGTGATTGAAGGCTCTCCAGAGGCGTTCGTACCGACTGGGGTTGTCCCCGCAGAACCTCCACCTCATGCTTAAACGCCTGTACTTCCTCGATAGGCGGGGCAGCGGGGAGTTGGCCGGGCTCATCCGCCGTGGCTTCCGCGGAGATCACCATCTGGGCAGCCTCGGCGTCCCTTGCGTTCTTTGGCAGCAACGCGGATGCTGCTGAAAATTCCATACCCCAAAAGCGGGGAGCGGCTTCAACAAATTCCAGTTCGACATAGCAAATCGTCGGCCGGTAAGTACGCTTGCGCTTCACTTGAGCGACGACTTCGCGCTTCGATTCCACATTCGAGAGGCAGAGCAATTGCCCCGGAACCACAGCCGCTGACAGTTGGATCACTCCGCCTGTTTCGCAGATCAGGACTGAAGTAGTTTCTTCCGTGGATAGTTCGCGGTCGACCGCATTCTTGTCGGGCGGCGCAAAGGTTGCGGTCACGCGTACTTCGTGCGCAACCATATTGGTTTTAAGAAGTGGTTTGGGAATTGGCGGGGAGGATTCGACTTCTTCCAGCTCGACCGGGGACTCCTCGAACGGCGGCTCCGTAGATTCGGCCGTAGGTGAAGTAGCCAAAAGCTTCATGTCCTCTGCGGAAGACAATTTGGTCTTTCCTTTTGCCCGGGTTGCGAGAGGCCCAGGGCGAAATCCAGGCTGGGCAGAACCGTCCAGGTTGCGAACGATCCAGACCCTTCCATTGTCTGCGCGCGTCCAGCCCAATCGCTATGGTACAAAAGTACTGCCTACCGTATTGAGCACAGACAGGCCGCTCTGGAATCTCCACTCTTTTGGCGCCCGTACTCGAGATCGTGAAGCGGTCACTCGACGATGTAAAACTCAAGTTTAGGATAGCAGGCCGCTTCCGGCACTGCTAGCCCACCTCCGTGAGCGTGCGAATTTGCGTTTCCAGAGCTTGATTGTATTGCCGCTCGATCTGAAGTTCGGTTTGCAGTTTTTTCACGAGCAGATCCAAATGAGCGATCTCGACGCGCAGTTTCTGGACGTCGGCAGCCGTCGGCGCGGGCCGAGCCGGGGTCGCATTCGAATGATATGGATCCTGGTGTGGCTGCATGGGCTGCCGCGGAGTAAACGCTTCGGCTAAGGCTCGTGGCCACGCCGATTCGGGTGTCGCGGACGCCGAGGGCGGCGGTGCAATGGGGCGAGGCGCGGCCGGGGCGGAAGGCGGCGTAAAGAGATTGCTCAAAGCATTTGAAGCGGCCGGGCGCTCAGCCACGTGAACTGGCGCCGCGCTCTTCGGATCCAAAAGGCTTTTCACGCGTCCAATCAATTCCTGCGGCTGAAAAGGTTTGCGTATCAGCTCATCTGCTTTTACCGAGACCGCTTTGTCGGCGACGCTCTTGTTGACCACGCCGGACATTAAAACCACAGGCGTCTGGTTGTAATCCGGGTGCTGCTTAATCTGGCTGCAAACGGAGTAGCCGTCCTGATCGGGCATGATCACGTCGGTGATCACCACGTCGGGACGGTTTTGCTCGAACTGCGCGAGCGCCGAAGCCGCGTCGGCACAGGTAATCACGTTGATGTTCTCGCGGCGAAAAGCGATCTTGATGACTTCGCGCATGGTGGCGCTGTCATCGATGAAATAGACAGTAGGGGTCCGCTTGGCCGGAGCCTCGCCCAGCGGGGGGATGGTCATCGCTTCGCTCATAGCGCTTCCTTGTCCGCCATGTCACGCGTGCCCTCGTCGAACTCGCGCATGGCATCCAGCATAAGATCGGTGGCCGAGCGCAGCACGGTGCGCTGCGTCGACGTGGTTCCATAGGTAAATTTGTAGACGCCTTCATTGCTGCTTCCGAGGCTTTTCAAAATGTGAATGACGGCTTCGTCGCCGAACAAATTGCCGCATTCCGCGTGTGAAATCGCTCCGGCGTCGTAGAACAGCACACCGTCCGTCTCGCCAGCATTGATGTGCAACGCGCCCGTCTGGTGCGCGTGTCCCAGCATCTGCATGACGCCCGTGAGGTCGTGGTGCGTCAGATTGCCGCTAAGGCTGGTGTCGGACTGGTCCAGCATCTGCGTGGGCTGGAAGCCTTCCGCCTTGCTGACGATGATCTGCTTTACATGAGCGGCGATAACCGCGGGTTGCCGGTTGCGGTCGATGTAATCGTCGCAGCCAGCCTGAAAGGCCTCCATCAGGGCGCGCTGACTTCCGTCACCAAGCGCGATAATGGGCAAATTGGAATTCTTTGGGTCCGCATGAATAATTCTTGCGATCTCCAGAGCGCCCATCTCCCGCATGTTTGTCGCGCAGAGAATGGCGGCCGGCGCGTCATATTCAAGCGTGGTGAGCGCAAATGCTGCTTGCGTGCTGGAAACCACCTCGAAACCTTCGCGCTTCAACGCATCGCCGAGGCGTTTGGCAAAATAGACGTTGCTGTCGATCAGAAGAACTTTTATGGGACGTCCGGCAGGGATCACGGCCGTGCCTCCGCGGTTTGCGGCGCCGCAGCGTGCGCCAGTGCTTGTTCCGGGCCGGGCGTGAGGGTATCAAGATTCAAGACTTCGATCACGTCACCGTCATGAGACAGCCAGCCCGCGACATGCGGAGCGTCGGAGTCCGATGCCGCCATCATTTCTGAATTAATTAATTCGCACTCGCCTGTAACCGGCATGGCGATCCATTCTTTCAGGGTTCCGTAGTTGCGCACGGCGATCAGATAAAAGCGGCGCGAGGTCAGACGTTTTCCGAGCAGCATTTCGGAAACGTCGCACACCGGAACAATCCGGCCACGGCGCAGGATCACGCCTTCCAACTTCGGCGTCCGGTGAGGAAAGCGAAACACACGGCTCGGCGCAACAAGTTCGGCAATCTGCCTCGCCGAAACGGCAAACCGCCTTTCGCCCAGCCGGAGCAGGACGAAGGATTGCAGTTCGAGTTCGGTCGATACCGTCATTGCCCGGAGTCTGCCTCCACGAGAGCTGCCGCGGCGGAATTGTCCGCTTGAAGGAGCGCCGCATCGAGCAAAGCCAGTTCTTCGGGTGACAAGAACCCTTCGGGCTTCACCACCGGCACGACGGTTTGGTCGAGGGCGGTCAGTCCCCGGTACCACTGCCGCTCTTCGTGACAGAAAGAGAGTGGCAGTGCTTGAAGCCGGGTCATGGTGGTCATCTTATCGATGCCGTCGATCAAGAGGGCCGTGCGCGTTTTGCGCAGTACGAAAAGCAAAGCGCCTTCCGCTGCGTGTAATCCAAAATGCATGGCGCCATTGACGATAAAAAGAGAGCGATCTCCTCGCCGCACCACGTGCCGCACTTTTCGAATCCCCGGTGCGCTGATTTCGGTGGCGGCGCCGGACATGCTATCGGCGCTGCGCACTTCCTGCACGGAAGCGGAAGAGACAGCGAACAATTGTCCGCTGACACGAAACAGAATGATTTGTTCTGTCTTCGCTGAGCTTGGCTTTACCGGGGCCGCTAAACGCATCAGCGAACTCCCGCGGGTGCTGTGCGGCAAATTCCCAGGACGCGCTTTTCAATGGCGGCGTAGATATCGTCAATGCCGAGAACCTGATCGACGGCACCGGCTTTGATGGCTTCTGCCGGCATGCCAAAAATCACGGAGGTTGCTTCATCCTGTGCTAACACCAGGCCTCCCGCATCTTTGATGGCTTTGGCTCCATTGGCTCCATCGTTGCCCATTCCAGTAAGTACGCCCGCAATGCTCAGAGGGCCGGCGAAAGCCGCAACGGATTCCATGGTGACGTCAATGTTCGGCAGGTAGCCACTGATGCGGCCGGTGGATCCGTCCAACTGAATGCGACCCGTCGGGGTGACGCGAAGATGCTGGCCGCCGGGGCAAATGTAGAGCGTGCCCGGTTGAAGGGACTCGTTGGCTTCCGCTTCTTTGACGCGGATTTCAGTGAATTCTGCCAACTGCGCCGCGTATTGCGTGGTGAACGCGGCCGGCATGTGCTGCACGAGGATCACGGCGGCAGGGAAGTCTGCCGTGAATCCTGGAGCGATGCGCATTACCGTGGCTGGTCCTCCCGTGGACGCGGCCAGTACAACTACAGGGAAGCGCTGGTCTAACCCGGAAGATGGCGCCGGACGGGTGCTCACCGGCGCGGGCGCCGGAGTCTTAGAGCCGTTTGAGTTCTGAATCGTTAACGCCAGGCGTGAAGCCGTGCGCACGACGCGCACTTTGGCGGCCATTCGAACTTTACGGAGGAGATCGTCCTTCACACTTTGCATGTCAAGGTCGATGGCGCTGGAGGGCTTGGCGACGAATTCAATGGCGCCGAGTTCCAGCGCTCGAAGCGTGCTTGCGGCGCCTTCGCGCGATTCAGAGCTGACGATGACGATCGGACGCGGATTCGTGGTCATGATCTCCGCCGTGGCCTGGAGGCCGTCCACGTGCGGCATATTGATGTCCATGGTGATGACATCAGGCTTGAGTGATTCCGCCATGGCCACGGCCTCGCGGCCGTCCTTCGCATTGCCAACAACTTGCAGCAGTTCGTCAGCGTTGAAAATGCCCTCGAGGACTTTCCGCATGAATGCGGAATCATCCACGACAAGCACGCGGAACTTTTTGGTGGGAGTCGCCATAGTTTGTTTACGCTACCGGCGCGACCGGGCGCGGCGCCTCCGTTCCTATAAGTTGTTCGACTGCGGCAATGAGTTGATCTTCCTGCACGGGCTTGGTGAGGAATGCCGTGGCGCCTTCCTTCATGGCGCGATCGCGATGTTTTGCGCCTGCACGAGATGTAACGACCATCACCGGAATCCGCCGTGTTGAGGGGCTCTGGCGTAGTTGCACCATCAATTCGTAACCGGTCATGCGCGGCATTTCGAGGTCGGTGATGACCAGGTGGCAGCCGTGCTGCGTTATGAGTTCGGCGGCTTCGAGTCCATCCGCCGCTAATTTCACGCGGTAGCCGTTCTTCTCCAGCATGCGGCCGACGAATTTGCGGACGCTGATGGAGTCGTCCGCGACGACGATGACGCGCTCTTGTTCGACGCGGTCAATGGCCTCGGAAGGAATGCTTCCACGCGCAATCGCCGTCGAGCCCGGCGCAAAGATTCGCGCGGCGCTGGCGCTGGCCTGAATCGGACGGCGCTCGCTCGGTTCGGTCGCAACCATGCGGTTCAAGTCGATCAGCAGAATGAGGCTGCCATCGGGAGCAATGGTAGTGCCCGGGAATAGCTTCACGCGGCGCAGGTATTCGCCCAGGTTCTTGATAACGATTTCGTCCTTGCCGAGAACTTCTTCCACGACGAGGCCAATCTTCCGGCTTCCGGCATTTGCAACGACCATGCGGAAATACCCGTTGATCGGTTCAAGAGGCGGCAAGCCTAGATAGGTATCCAGGCGCACGACCTCAGTGACCACGTCGCGCACCTTGGTGAGCAGTTTTCCGCCGACATCTTCGATTTCATCCGCGCGCAGGCGGCGGATTTCCTCGACGACCGCCAATGGCAAAGCAAAATTCGTGGTGCCGCAGCGCACAAACAGCGCCGGGGAAATAATGAGAGTGAGAGGCACTTTGAGCGTAAACTTCGTGCCCTTGCCGCTGATGCTCTCGATTTCGATTTCACCGTTGAGTGCGTTCAGGTTTGCACGCACAACATCGAGCCCGACTCCCCGCCCGGCCAGTTCCGTTTTTGCAGCTGCCGTCGAGAACCCTGGATGGAACAGGATTTCACGGAGATCGCGTTCCGTAAGCCGGTCAGCGGTCTCTTCGGAGACCAGACCTCGTTCGAGCGCGCTCTGCTTCACGCGTTCATAGTTGATTCCACCGCCGTCATCCTCAACTTCAATGTAAATGTGATTGCCGCGGTGGTAGGCGCGCAGCATGATGTTGCCCGCAGATGATTTGCCGGCGGCTACGCGGTCAGCGCTCTGCTCGATTCCGTGTGCAACGGAGTTGCGCACCAGGTGCACGAGCGGGTCGGAAATCTGCTGAATAATATTATTGTCGAGCTCGGTTTCGCTTCCGGAGAGATCCAGTTCGACATGTTTGCCCGTCGAGTTTGCTGCATCGCGCACAGCCCGCGACAATCGCGAATACAGCGTGCCGATGGGCACCATTCGCGCCGCCGTAATTTCGTCCTGCAGGTGATGCGCCAGCTTTGTGAACTCGTCGATGTCGCCTTCGACGCGCCCGATAAAACCTTCGAGTTGCGAGAGTACTTCGTTGACGTCCGCCGAAATTTCCGCCATCGACCGCGACAAAATATTGAAATCGTCGTAGCGGTCCATTTCCAGTTCGCTGAATTCGGACCAGAACGACGTGTCGCCCGCGGCCGCGCTTGTCAGCATTTGCGGTGTTGGTTCACCGCCAAATGATCTTGGCATGGTGCGGTTGTTGCTGATGCGATTAAACTCGTACTTCTCCTGGAATTCGTTGACTTTTCCCTGCAGCCGCTCTTTCGAGAAGCTGAGTGTGTCGACGAGCTTTTCGAGTTCCGCCACGCGTCCCACCATGCGTGTACGGTTGATGACCAACTCTCCGACCGTATTCATCATGCGGTCGAGCCGCGCCAGCGCAATTCGAACGGATTTAACCTTCGAAGTGCCCCCTGCGACTTGTTTCGAGGCCTTCTTTGCGGATGCGGTGTTTTGCGGAGCGGCCTCGATTTCCTTCGCACTCTGAGGTTCACCAGCAACAGAGAACGCGGCCGATGCTTCTGCCTCTTCGGAGTCAAGCGGAGCGAACTCCGCGATGCGGCCCAGCAGGGAATCGACGCCAGTCCGCATTTCGACTTCATCGGCCCACTGGCGGTGGAGCGTCTTCTTCAGCGTGTCCACCGACTCAAGACACAAGTCCACCACGGCAGGCGACGGTTCAATCTCGCCATCGCGCAAACGGCCAATCAAATCCTCGACGCGGTGCGCAATTGCTCCCAGCCTCTTCAGGCCAACTTGGGCCGCGGAACCTTTTACCGTATGAATGGCGCGAAACAGCTTGTTGATCTCTTCCGGATTGTTATTGCCTTCCAGCGAAATCAGGCAATCGCTGACGACTTGCAAATGTTCTTCCGCTTCCGGTTGGAAGAACTCCAGAATCTCGTCCGGCACTTCGTCGTCCGTAGGCAGCGCGTCAAAGTATGAGCCAGTCGCCGCAGCCACCGCGGGCTCGTGGATTTCCTCCGCATCGAACCGTTCGCGCGGTTCCGGCTGTGAAAGATTCAGCGGCGGCGGTTCAGTCGGGAACGCAAAACGATAGCGCTCTTTGAAAACGGCGATGTCATCGACACTTTCTTTGCCCGTGTCGCTGATTTCCAGAAGATCCGTTTCCAGTAGCGAAATTCCATCCGAAAGAAATTCCGTTAAGGGGCCATGCAGATCGCTGCCAAGAGGCGCGTTCAATGCATATTGAAAAACGTGCGCAAGTTTTCCGGCAATTTCAGAGAAGCGCGGAAATCCATAACTCGCCGAAGTGCCGCTCAGCGTGTGCGCCGAAATGTAAAGCCGTTCCAGATCCTCGCGGCGCGGCTCCACATCTTGAAGCACGCTCACGTATTCCCGCAAATACTGCAGGTTCTCCGAGGATTCCTGGAGGAATACTTCGACGGCTTCGCGATCCAGCGTACTCACGCTCGCCCCTCCGCTACGAGTTCCGGCTTCTGCAATTCGTCCGCAGTGGGTTTGCGGTAGAGAATGCAATCGTTCAAAACGATGGCTTGGAACTTCACGGGCATCTTGGAAATCGACTCCGAGTGCCCCAGGAACAGATACCCGCCTGGTTCGAGCGTGTCGTAAAAGCGCTGCACCAGCGAGCGGCGCCGCTCTTCCGTAAAGTAGATCATCACGTTCATGCAAAAAATCAGGTCCATGCGGCCGACGTACACCGCCGACGCAAGGTTCATCTGCGTAAACGAAATCATCTTGCGGAGCCGCGGCTTGATTTCA
>JBGPIX010000189.1:0-10260 GCA_041485085.1 Candidatus Acidiferrum sp. | reverse complement strand
TGGTATTGCTTCAGCTTGCGGTACAGCGTGGTCTTCCCGATGCCGAGCATGCGCGCGGTGGAAAGCTTGTCGCCTCCCGTTTCGCGCAGGGTGCGGAGAATGGCGCGCCGCTCCAGTTCCTCGAGCGGCAGAATTTCATCTTTCTCCGGCGTCCTTTCGGTGGTGGGATACTGCAGGTTGGATGGCAGGTCTCCGACGCAGAGAATCGGTCCAGAACCCAGAGCGACGGCGCGCTCGATGGCGTTTTCCAGTTCGCGCACATTTCCCGGCCAGTCGTAGGCGATCAAACGGCGCATGGCGTCCTCGGAAATGGTGCGCACCGGGCCCTGTGGGTCGGAGAATTTTTCGAGAAAAGCGGTCACCAGGATCGGGATATCGCTTTTGCGGTCGCGCAATGGCGGTAGCTTGATCTGCACCACGTTCAGCCGGAAATACAGGTCCTGGCGGAAGGCTCCCGTGCGAATGGCGGTTTCCAGATCCCGGTTGGTGGCGGCGATGATGCGCACATTGATATGCCGGCGTTCCGTGGAGCCCACCGGCTTGACCTCGCGCTCCTGCAAGGCGCGGAGCAGCTTGGCCTGCAGGTCCACGGGCATGTCGCCGATTTCGTCCAGAAAAAGCGTCCCGCCTTGCGCCGCTTCCAGCAAGCCCTGCTTGGCCTGCATGGCCCCGGTGAAGGCCCCTTTTACGTAGCCGAACAGTTCGGATTCGATCAGCGTGGGCACCAGCGCCGAGCAGTCCACGGGGGCAAACGGCCGGTCCTTGCGCGGTCCCAAAAAATGAATGCTGCGCGCGACCAGCTCTTTCCCGGTTCCGCTTTCGCCGAGGACCAGCACGGGATACTCGTGCTGGCTGACTTTTTCAATCATTTTGTAGACGCGCTGCATTTTCATGGAGACGCCGATGAGCCCGCCGAACCCCGGGCGGGTGCGCAACTGCTCGCGCAACAGGCGGTTCTCCTGCTGCAGTTCCACGGCGCGCGCCACGCGTTCGAGCCGCGAACGCAGCTCTTCAATGCGGAATGGTTTGGTCACGTAGTCCACGGCGCCCATGCGCGTCACTTCCATCGCTGATTCGATGGTCCCGTACTGTGTCAGCACCACCGCGGCGACCTCCGGGTGGAGGTCGTGCACTTGCTTCAGCAGGTCCACCCCGCTGGATTGCTGCAGCTTCAGATCGGTCAGCAGGATATCGATGGCGGAATGTTCCAGAACCTGCAAAGCCTCCTCAGCAGTAGCCACGGCGACAGCCTTCATCCCGCATTGCTCCGAGACCGTGGCACAGGTCTCGCGGATGGACATCTCGTCATCCACGATGAGAATATTCATCGGGACAACCTCGCGGCGAATGGGCGCTTCTTCGCTCATGACTGGAATCATGAAAGCCTCCGGCTGGTGGCCTTGCTTGCATCTCGAGTTCCGTTTAGGAACTTGCCGCTGACTTATTCATTTGTCAATATATTAGTTAAATGAAGACCCTGCTGGCAAGTCCCATTACGGGAAAGAATCCTGAACTGCGCTCTCATTTCGTTCCAATTCGGGAATCGGCTGCGAGGGGATTCTCCCAAGTGCCCGCTCCCAAAACGAAGCGGGCTCCTCGAAAACTTCTCGAAGAGCCCGCCTGTAGGATCTCGTATTATTTTTCGTTTACCCGCTGGAAGTTACGAGTTACTTCTCCGCGAGCTTGCCTTGCGCAATGGACTTGCCCTTAGGGCTTGGCCTTTTTCGCCGGCGCCGGAGCAGCCGTCTTCTTCTTCGGTGTTTCCCCGCCAGTCCTGCTGAGCAGCGTCAAGGCATCCTTGGCGCTGAAGGGGAAGCGGCGAACGGACTGTTCGCCCGTGGTGCTGAGGGTGACGTCAACGCGCCGGTTGCTCGCCAGCCGCACGGTCAGCAGGTTTTTCAAAATCTTCTGCTTTTCCGCCGGGGTGATATCCGGATCGGCTTCGATCTGGGTCTTGACGTCGGCGTCGGTCATATTCTTTTCAAAGCCAAACGCCTTGACCTCCAGCTTGTCCGCCGGCACGCCCTTTTCCACCAGGTAGCTCTTGGTGCGTTCCACGCGCCGCTCGGAGAGCTTGATGTTGTACTCCTTGGCGCCGCGAATGTCCGCATGGCCTTCGAGGGTCAAGTGCGCATCCGGCCTAAAGGTCAAATACTGCTTGAAGTCGCTCGCCAGCGCATCGAGCGTTACGGCTTGGCTGGCCAGCAGGCCTCCCGCGGGTTTCGCCACGGTGGGCAGGGCGGTTGGGAAGTAGATACTGTGCAGCGCCAGTTTGGCTTCCAGTTGCTTGATTACCTTGACCTCGGGGGCTTCCTTCACATCCACGTTTCCGGAAGCATCAGCCGCGCCGCCGCGGCCATCGCTTACCGCGCACTTCACGGTGTAGCTCCCCGGCTGGAGGCCGGTGGGATCAAACTGCACGTTCGAGCCGCTGCCCGCGATCTTTCCGCCGGTGGTGGTGTAGCTGTAGGTCAGAGGATCATTGTCCGGGTCGCTGCCATTGCAGGTGACGCCGGTGCGCTCGCTCGGAAAAATCGGGCTGCGCTCGATGGAGAGTGACGCCGTCGGCGGACGATTGGGCTTCTCTTCCACTTTGATGTCCGCCGCGCACGACGCTGAACCGCCCTTGCCGTCATCCACTTTCACGTTCACGGTGTAGGAGCCAACGGCTACGCCCGTTGAATTCCAGCGCGCTTCCGGGCCGGTGCCTTCCACTGCCCCGCCCGTCGCCGAGTAGCTGTAGTTCAATGCATCGCTGTCTGGATCGCTGGCCGTCACGTGTACTGCCACGCCGTCGCCCGAACTGGCATACACCGAGGCCGGACTCACCGAGCAGGCCGCGACCGGAGGATGGTTCGGCGGAGGCGGTGGATTGGGAATCCCGAAGCGCAGTACCAAGCCGGTGGCGGCGCGGAAACTATTCTGCCGCCCGGTGGGCGTTACTCCGATGCCCGAAAAACTGGTCAGCATGTAGTTCAACTCCGCCACGCGCCAGGCGACGTTCTTGTTCAGAACCAGATCGACGCCGCCGCCCGGGGCCATGGCGAAAGCATTCTGATCGGCCGTCCCGGTGATCTGTCCATTGCCTCTCACCCCGCCGACCAAAACTTCACCGAACGGGACAAAATAATCAAACTTGCGCCAATTTAGCCGCGGACCGAACAAATAACTGATGATTCCGCCGCTAACCAAATCATTGGTTCCAGTGAGCGGGAAAACGTTGCGCTTGCCACCGTAGGTTCCCACCTCGCCCACCAGACCAATCCATTTCGAAGCGTTGTAGGTGAAGAATCCCGATGCGCCCTGGTTGCTGAAACTCGAAAACGGGTCGCCGGGCGCGAAATTGAGGTAGTCATACATTCCGCCGACTTCATACCGTGGGACCAGTAAACCTGGCGGGCGGGTATCCTTGGTCTCCGCCGGCGTTCCCGCCGGGAAAGGTTTCGGCCGCGGTGTCGCGGGCAACGCGAATACGCCCTTCGTCACAACTGGCTTGCTGCTCGCTGCAGCGTTGTTAGCTGTCGCGCTCTTCTCTGCATTTGCCGCAGCATTCGCGGTTTCGTCGCCAGTTCCGCTGCTCTTCTGCTGCGCGCACAGCGGCAAAGCCAACAGCGCGCTCATGACCAATCCTGCACACCAATTGCGCATGTCCATCCTCCTCAGCTTCATCCAATAAATCCCGTTTGATTCACGCGCCCGCCGGCTGGCCGCTCGCTGCCCCTGGCAGGCTTCGTTAGACGCATTGCAGCTCTTCCATTGTTGGCTTCTTCCTCTCCAGGCCCACCACCACTCCCCACACCCCTGTCCGGAAGCATGGAGAAACCTGAAGAAGCAAAAGGACGCGGCCCAGTAAGGTTATTCCACAACTCGCTCTCCGTGCAACTACTTCCTCGCTTACCGGGCTGTTATGGCTTTCCCACTCGCCGCTTGGCTTTCAACAGCACGTCCACGGAATCCGGCCGCCCATTCCAATAATCGAGCCGGATGCGCCCATCGGGAAGTTGCGTCACCGTCGCGGGGATCGCACTCGCAGTCAGATACCAACCCGCGGGGAGAACCACGGCGTTGCGCGACCGGCCGAGGCTGCGGTCAAACACCAGTTCGTCGCCGTCCAAGCTGTAGCTCACCGGAGCCGTATACGTCTCGGAAATTCGCAAGCGCACCGATTGCCCTTTTTTCACCGGCGGATACGAAATCACCACGATTTGCGTCGCCGGCTTGACCGGTTCTTCGGATTCGATTTTCGCCGCCGCAAGTTCCGCGCCGGTAATCAATCGCGTCGCCTGCTTTTCGCCCGTATCGAGCACGTACGCCGAGGGCTCGGAAACCGTGCTGCCTTCGCGAACCACATTCAGGTATTTGTCCATGCCCGGGCGCGACTCGGTGTAATCGTGATACAGGCTGAACGCGTGCGTCTCCGGCTGCTGCAAAAAGTAAACGATATCGCGATCCTGATGCGCGCGTTCCGAGAGCCGCTCTTGCTCCGTCTCCCCTTCGAATGGCGCTTCCCAACTGCGCTTCTGCGTCGCCGGGTGCGGCGCGGCGGACGGCCCGGTTTGCGCACCCGGCTTGGCGCGCAGGATCAGGTGCGCTTCGTCAGCACCGGCATTCATGAAGCTGACGGCGATGCGCCCATCCGCCTCCGGCAATACTTGCGAGGGAACATTGCAGCCCACCAATTCGAATCCCGCAGGCAAGACCACCTTGTTCCGTCGAATGCCCAGGCCGCGATTGAAAACGATCGCATCGCCCTCGCGGTAGTAGCTCTTCGCATCCTTATAAGTCTTGACGATCAGGATGCGTCCGTGCCCCTCCGGCGGAACGGGCCGCGCCAGTTGCACCTTGATGTAATCCCCGCCAGCATCGGCCCCGGCCATCAACGGATCCTTGATGGCCTCCGCGCCACTGACCACTTCAAATCGCAGCGGCTCCCCGGTCATGGCGTCGTAAACAGCTTCGTCGCTCGCCGCGCTGCCCTTGCGGATCGGATTGAAGTACACCCTGGCGCCCGGAGTCGTCGCCGTCACCTCATAAACTATCTTGAAACTCGTCGTCTCCGGCCCCAGCAATTCGTACCGCGTGTACTCGTCCGTCTCCGTTTGCGCGGCAGCGGGAGGAGCTGGAGTGGCGGCAGGCTGTTGAGCGTGCAGGGCCGCCCCGCAGAAAAGCAAAGTGAGGGAAGCAATGGCGATTGACTTGGTCATGCAGGTTCTCTCCTCCTACATCGGCTAGTGCGGGATGATATGCTCCCTTCGCACCACCTGACAAAACTAATTCTTCGAGTAGATTCTCTCGCCCGCCCGCCCGCCTAACTCTCTACAATATTTACGGCCTCCGTTCGTCTACAGAAGTGGATGGATGGGCCGGTGAGCGTCATCTCGATGATCGAGCAAGACCGTCAAATCTCCGAAATCGTCGCGGAACAGCGCTCCCGGCTGCGCAATTTCATCCGCCGCCGTGTGCCCGATCCCTCCGACGCCGAGGACATCGTGCAGGAAGTCTTCTACGAACTGGTGGAAGCCAATCGCCTGCTGATGCCCATCGAGCACGTGACCGGCTGGCTTTTTCGCGTCGCGCGCAATCGCATCACGGACCTCTTCCGCAAGAAGAAGCCGGAGACCTCCAGCGACGCAGCGGTCGAGGGCGAAGACGGCGAACTGCTGCGGATCGAGGATCTGCTGCCATCGCCCGATGCCGGGCCGGAAGCGCTGTACTTCCGCAACGTGCTTCTGGATGAGCTGGAATTTGCGCTCGACGAACTGCCCGGCGAGCAGCGCGAAGTGTTCGTCGCGCACGAACTGGAAGGGCGCAGCTTCAAGGAGATGGCCGCCGAAACCGGCGTGAGCGTGAATACGCTGCTCTCGCGCAAACGCTACGCCGTGCTGCATCTGCGCGAACGATTGCGGAGCATTCACCACGAATTTGCGAAGAAATGATACGAAGAAATGAGGAGCACAACATGAGAAAGAAAATGATTTGGATAGCTCCACTGGCGATCCTGGCGATGATCCTGTTTACCTGGATCGGCGGCGAACTGGTGATGCGGTTGTGGAACTGGCTGCTGCCGACGTTGTTCGGCTGGCACCAGATCACTTTCTGGCAGGGACTGGGACTTCTGGTGCTGTGCCGGATCCTGTTCGGAGGTTTTCGTCTTAGTGGTCATGGCTCTCCTCGCTCCGATATTCGGCGGCGAATAAAAGAGCGCATGGACGAGCGCTGGGAGCGCATGACGCCCGAGGAGCGCGAAAAGTTCCGCCAGAGTTGGCGCTCTCGCTGCGCTGACTTTGTAACGCCAACCAGCGAACCCAAGGGGCAATGAAGCCTTAGCAAAGTGCGCTAAACTATCCGCCGCCATGCCTTACATCACCACGCTCGACAATCTTTGGACCGGGCGCCCGCGCACCATTGCCGCCGGGCTTCTCGAATCGGACGGCCACCGCGCCATCGTCGATCCCGGCCCGGGCTCCACACTCGAAACGTTTCATCAACAGCTCCAGGCCCATGGACTCGGCGTGGGCGACCTCGACGCCATTCTTCTCACCCACATCCACCTGGACCATGCCGGCGCCACCGGGGCGCTGGTGCGCGAAAATCCCCGCCTCGCCGTGTATGTCCACAAGTTGGGCGCGCCGCACGTGATTGACCCGTCCAAGCTGCTGGCCAGCGCTCAGCGCCTTTGGCCCAACGATTTGCAGCGCTTGTTTGGAGAAGCGCTTCCCGTTCCGGCGGAAAATTTGCGCATCCTCGAAGGCGGCGAAACGCTCACGCTCGGCTCGCGCAAAGTCGAAGTCGCCTACACGCCGGGCCACGCGTCGCATCACGTCAGCTATTTCGATCAGGCGGAGGGCGTCGCGTTCGTTGGCGATACGGCCGGGGTGCGCATCGAGGGAAATTCCTACGCGATGCCCGCAACTCCTCCGCCGGACATCGATCTGGAGGTCTGGGAGAAATCCTTTGCTGCCATCCTGGAGCGCAAACCCGCGCGGCTGTTTCTCACGCACTATGGTTTTTCGGACAATCCTTCGGAACACATTTTGCTTTTCCGCGAACGGCTGCATCGCTGGGCCGCGCTCGCCGCGGAAATTCTGCGCACTGCCGCCAGCGATTCCGCCGCGATGGATTCCTTCATGTCCACGACGTACGCCGAAATCTCGCAGAATCTCGGCGGCGGCGAAGCGGATCACTACGCCTTCAGCGCCGGCTTGAATCTTTCTTTTCTCGGCCTCCAGCGCTACCTGCGCAAACGCGCCGCCGCCGCGTCGAGTGTTCAGTAGTCAGTTTTTAGTTTTTAGTAGTCAGTAGAGAGTCGGCGCAGGTCATTAGATAACGCGCGATATCAGGTTGCGTCATGTCGGCGGAGGAGAAAGTCCAGGCCGCGCTGAATCGGCCAAAAAAAAATTCTCAGGCGGTAGTTCCTGACGAGGACACTTCTTCCGCACCGGCCGCGGGTTCCGCCGGGGGAGCTGCCAGCGCTTCGAGGCGCGCGGAAAGCGCTTCGACCAAAAGATCAACGAGCTTCTTCGCGCCGCTGCCGTCGGAATCTTTGTCCGGATTGTACTGCGCCACATCGAGCCCCAGCAGATTCTTGTGTTTCACAAATTCGATGAACGACGTGCGCACATCGTCGAAACTTAATCCGCCGCTGCCGGGCACGTTCACCGCACGAAATTCTTCCGCCGCGATGACATCGACATCGAGGTGGAGAACAAATTCTCGTGCGTCAGCGTGCACTTGCGCTAATCCTTCGTGCGCCGCTTTGCTGCTGCCCTTGGCTTGAATGTCCGCGGCGAGAATATGCCGCATCGGCGATTTGCCGAGAAATTCCTGTTCAGGCGGATCGAGCCTCTCGATTCCAAAGAGCGTGACGTCCGGCTCGCGCACCAGCGGCGCTTCGCTCCAGAAGCGCACCAGCTCCGGCGCGCCTTTGCCGATGATGTGGGCCACCACCATTCCGTCGATGCGGCCGGAGGGCGTGCTTGCAGGAGTGTTCAAATCGGCGTCGCGATCGAACCAGAGAAGATTTAGGTGCTTGTAATAGCGCCGTGCGCCGCTCAGCAATCCGATCACTTGCGCGCAGTCGCCGCCCAGAACCAGAACCAGCGCACCGCTTTTCACGGCAAGTTCCGCGCGCGTCTTGAGATCGTTCAGGCCCGCGACAATTTCAGTCAGATTGCGGGCGCGCCGGTGTTCGTCGTCGTCCGCGAAGAGCCGCGGAACGCAGTCGCCGTAATCCACGACTTCGTAGCCCGCGGCCTGCAATTTTTCGGCGAGTCCAGCCGCGCGCAACGCCGCTGGAGCCTTCTCGCTTCCCGCGGAAAACGCCGCGGCGCTGGAGGGCGCGCCAATCAAGGCAATCTTCTTCGGCTGACGGACGATTTTGACCGCCAAGGTATGACTCCTTATGTTCTATTTCCCGTCTACCGCGCTACGGTACCAATGACCGGATCATTTAAATCTCAGGCCGGCAAGCCTTCCGGTCACACACTGCGCGTTCCCCTGCCGGACACTGCAAACTTTTTAGCGGCGCGGCGCCGGCGCGATGGTCGCCAACTCCGGCGGCAACGTGAAGCGCACGTCCTCGCGAATCAAATCCAGATCGCGCTGATCCGTGAAGCCGAACTCGGCCAGCCGCTCGCTCACTTGCTCGACGAGGACTTCCGGAGCGGACGCGCCGGCGGTCAAGCCCACGCGCGAAACGCCTTCGAGCCACTTCACATCGATATCCCTGGCGGAGTCGATGAGCTGCGCTTTGACGCCGCTGCGCTGCGCGACTTCCACGAGACGATTCGAATTGGAGCTGTTCGGCGAACCAACGACGAGAATCAGATCGACGTCCTTGGCGACTTGCTCAACCGCTTCCTGGCGGTTTTGCGTGGCGTAACAAATATCGTCACTGGCAGGGCCCTGGATGAACGGGAATTTCTGGCGCAAGCGCGCCACGATTTCCTGCGTGTCATAGAGGCTCAGAGTCGTTTGCGTGAGAAACGAAAGCCTGCCGGGGTCGTCGACCTTGAGAGCATCCACGGCCGCAACCGAGTCCACCACGATGGTGCGATCAGGGGCTTCGCCGGAGGTGCCGACGATCTCCTGGTGATCGCGATGACCGATGAGAATAATGGTGCGCTTTTCACGGGCAAATTTCAGAGCTTCGAGATGAACTTTAGTCACCAGCGGGCAGGTGGCGTCAATTACTTTGAGCTCGCGCGACTTGGCTTCGTCGCGCACCGTTGGCGGAACGCCATGGGCGCTGAAAACGAGAACCGCGCCGTGTGGGACTTCCTCGATGGCTTCGACAAAGATGGCGCCGCGGCGGCGTAACTGCTCGACTACATAGGTGTTATGGACGATTTCATGATGCACGTAGACTGGGGCGCCATAGGCCTCCAGAGCCAACTCAACGATATCCACGGCGCGCACAACACCGGCGCAGAAACCCCGCGGCCTTACCCTCAGCAAAACTTTTCCATTCGTGGCAGTCGGCATTGTTGTCCTAAATATATGATTTCCGAAGACTCTATCATACCTTACGCAGAGGCTTGGCCGCATCCCGTTTCCTTGTTCACGGTACCCAAGAAGAGTGTGACCAAATTGGTGCTCGCGGAACTAGGGCGTGACACTTAGAATGCGGCGATGATGCCAGCAGAAATGATAGTTATGCGGGTGACGCTGGAAGGACGGCACGTGCGGTTGGAGCCGTTGGCGAGAGCGCATGTGGCGGGGCTGGCGGAGGTTGGACTGGAAGAGGAGTTGTGGCGATGGATTCCCACGGCCGTTCGAACGCGAGAAGAAATGGCGGCGTATATCGAGACGGCGTTAAGCGAGCAGGAGCGCGGCGTGTCGTTGCCGTTTGCGATCGTGGAGAAGGGCACGGGGCGCGCGATCGGGAGCACGCGTTACGGAAATATCGAGCGCGGGCATCATCGCGTGGAGATTGGCTGGACGTGGGTGGCGCGCGAGTGGCAGCGCACGGCTATCAATACGGAAGCGAAGTACCTGTTGTTGAGGCACGCTTTCGAATCGCTGGGATGTATGCGGGTAGAATTGAAGACGGATTCCCTGAACGAGAAATCGCGCGCGGCAATTTTACGAATTGGCGGAAAAGAAGAAGGCATTTTCAGAAATCACATGATTACGGCGAGCGGGCGCATCCGGCATACGGTTTATTTCAGCATTATCGATTCGGAATGGCCGGCGGTGAAGGCCCGCCTTGAAGCGAAATTGAGTTCTCACCAACATTAAGGCCGCGTGGACCGGCGCGAG
>JBGPIX010000188.1:0-10300 GCA_041485085.1 Candidatus Acidiferrum sp. | reverse complement strand
CCCCAGCGGAGCTTGATCACCAGCGTCTGACCGCCGATGGAATTAGCGGAGCCATGAAGAATATTTGCCGAGGTGACTCCGCCCGCGAGATCACGATAAATGTCGATGTCTTCGGGATTGAGAATTTCCGCCATATTCACCATCGAGGAAACGGAAACGCTGCCCTCGTTAATGCTTTCCGCAGCAATGTGCGAATGGCAATCGATAATCCCAGGAATGACGAACTGTCCCGCGGCGTCGATCACTTGAGCATCTTTCGGGGCCTTGACGCTCTGGCCGACTTCGGCGATTTTGCCATCCTTAATAAGGATGGAGCCGTGCTCGATGGTTCCATGTGAGACGGTGAGGATGGTGGCGTTCTGAATCACGATGACGGAAGGCGCGTCTGGCAGTGCAGCAGCGGCCGGGAGAGGGAGGTAAAGGAAATAAAGGAGGTAAAGGAATCGGAAGTTCGCTGCCTTGCTAGAGAATCTAGATGTGATTTTCACTGGGCGCCTCCAAGCACGGCCGCTGTTGCAGTTGAATTGATGGTGGGTTTGACCCCAGTGAAATCGAGCGAGAAACCCTGCACGCTGATGTTGCCCTTCAACGAAGTTCCATCAAACGTGCCAGAGAAGACGACATCCGCAGGCGACCCTTCGAGCAAGATGTTGATGGTGAAACTGAACTTGTCCACGCTCAAGTATCCGGCGATCACCGACGCAGTACCGCGTTTGCTGGTGATGGTTCCGTCGATCGTGCCGTCCTTCTCCATCGAGAGGTCAGCGGTGGATTCCTCAGGCCCGTCGGGCGTGGTATAGGAAAACTTCCATTTGCCGGTGATGTCGCCTTTCGGCGGATCCTTAGGCTTCTCCGGCTCGCGAACCTCAAATTTGCGGCCGTCGACAAAGACCATTTTGATTTTCGTTTTTTCCTCGAAGAGATCGCCGTCGGTGACAACGAGATTGGCGATCTTCCCGTTTTCGAGGGAGCCTAGGCGGTCAGCGACGCCGAAAATTTCCGCAGCCGAAAGCGTCAGTGCACGAAGCGCGGCGTCCGGGGCGAGGCCCGCGTCAATGGATTTCTTTGCGGCCTTCAGAGCGTCCTTGGGCGCGGCGATGCCGCCGGAGTAAAATGCAAACTTCACTCCGGCTTTGGCCAGCGCCGCTGGCGAAGATGGCGCTCGATCGCGGAACCGCAGCGTTCGAAGCGACGCTTTGTCCTCGGGATCGGCGTCTTTCTCGGGTTCGGGCCACTTGAGGTTCACGAGCACGGACAATTTTTTGGCCGCGATTTCCGGCGCGACTTCATAAGCCATCTGGCCGCCATAAATGGCGCCATTGACCTGCCAGCGATCGACCAATTCGAGGGCGCGGCGAAGCTGAATGGAGTTGTTCGCCGGGATCAAAACCAGCGCGTGATCTTCCACTGCATCGGCGAGGGCGGCTTCGGTACGGTCATAGCGGGGCCGCGCCACGCTGCGAGGATTCTTTTCGTAGACAGTCTGCGCATTGATACTCCACTCGGTGTCCAGCCAGACCTGATGAACGTAGGCGAGTACGCCCATGATCGAGCTCGGGAACCCGCCGCCGAATCCACCTGACGTTTGAAACGACACCGGAATCGCCACCGGCGATTTCACGACCAGGTCTCCCGCGCGTTCGCCAGCCAGATCCAATACGGCCGCTTGCCCCGGAAAAATTCCGCCTTTCGGGGCGGAAATAACGGTGGTGAATCCTCCGTTGCGCCACGTTTCGATGCGCTTGTCGCTCAGACTAACTTCGTCTGCGCCGCTGCGCCAGGGAGTGGAGGCTGGCCGGTCCTCCGGACCGCGCGCCGCACCTTCTTGCGAACGACGCGGGCCACCTTCGCCGCTGGCCGGAGGAGCGGCGGGAATTCCCACATCGGTAAAAGCATCAACGAGTCCTGGATAAACCGTGAGACCTTTCCCGTCGATGACCCACGCTTCGGGCGGGATAGCGACGTCTTTTCCAATAGCCGTAATGAGTCCGCGAGAGATGACAATCGTGCCGTTCTCGATGGGCGGCCCGGAGACGGGGATAACCTTGGCGCCGCGAATGGCAAAGTATTGCGGCTCGCCGCCTTGCGCGTACAGCGATGGCGCAGCGGAGAAGAAAACCAATAGCGCCGCGCAGCAAACCGCCAATGCACAACTAAGAATGAGCTTGGAACGCATGCAAGACTCCTCGCGAAAGCGTTGAAAGGACGATTGCCCCCGGCAACCGTGACCGTTAGCTAAGACGCAAGAGGCTAGTGGGAAGTTACGGGCCAGTCAAGAGCGTACGTCCTACGGACAGAAATAAGGTTGGAAGGCTTGAAAGAAGATCACGATGAGGCTTATGACACGAGGCGAATGCGCGCCTCTCCCGCAACTTGCACTTTGAGGTATAACACTGTATATAACTCTCTTCGCTTTGGGCTTTCCATCGAATATTGGTGTGACTGCTCGGCGAAAGGTTGCAGGTTCTAGTGGACAAAATCGTAATCAGATCCGGAGATCTCACGGATATCCAACCGGTTCCGGAGCAAGCCGTCCGCCTAGAACCGAAGCTGCCGCCTGCGATCCCGTTGTGGGGGCGGCTTGGGCCGATCATTCTGGTTCCCGTTCTGCCATTGCTGTGCCTCGTTACCATCATTTTGAGAGTGGCGCTGCGCAGCCAGCCACCGCGAACGCGGCACGCTTGGACGGCGTATCTGTCGACGCTTCTGGTCATCAGCGGAATCCTGACGTCCCTGGCCGTGGTCGTTGTATTTTCCCTCGGTCCGTTGCCCTCCGTGGTAAGCAGCGGGCTGGCGGAGCTTGACGAGCGGTCCGAGTATCCGCGCTTGCCCAAAGACGGCACGATGTCCGGCAGCGACGCGTCGAAACAACTCAAAAGCCTCGTCGCGGTGATTTCCCCCGCGTCAGAGTCGCTATTCAGCAAACGAGAAATACTCTCTTCTTCGTTCGGCGCGGGCATGCTGCTGCACGCCAACTCGGCGGGTTATTTGTTTGCCACAGCTAGACACGTGATCGGAACCAGCGAGTGGAGCGTGGCAAAAAAACCGCGCGCGATGATTTCGCTGGCATCGGGAGTGTGGTCCGGCGCAGACGTTATCGCCAGGCATCAGTCGCTGGATCTTGCACTGGTCTGGCTGCCGAGGCATTCCGGCCTGGGAGAATTCGTTCAGCCGGTTGCCGACGCCAAAGAAGGCGAGGGCATCTTTGTGATTGGCCACCCGGAGGGGCTGAAGTTCACGCTAAGTACCGGGATTATTTCCCGATTGCAGGAAAGCGTGCTGCAGATTTCGGCCCCCGTGAGTCCCGGAAACAGCGGCGGCCCAGTGTACGACGAGCAAGGGAATCTGGTGGGCGTGGTCAGCTCCACGTTCGACAAGAGCGCCCAACCCAACGCCGAGAATCTTAATTTTGCAGTTGCGGCTAAGGCCTTGCTTCACGAATTCGGCTGGGAATTCACCCCAGAAGGACGCAAGCGGTTTCAGGAGTATCTACACGCCTCCGGCAATCTAGGAAAATCTGGCGAGCATTCACAGTCCAGCGCTCCCGCCCTCTTTCAATCTTCCCCGGGGTTAAAAACCGATGCCCACAATTAATGTGACGGTGTTTGATTCGACCGAAAACAAACGAGTGCCCGTGGAGCTGCCGGACGACGCCCCGTGCAACAAAATTGTGGCGGTGCTGATTCAGAAATTGCGGCTGCCCACCAACGGGCCCGATGGCGCGCCCCTGAGTTACAAGTTTCACCACAAAAATTCGGGACGCCAGATCCAGGATTCGCAGACGCTTGCCGAGGCGGGAGTGCGCGAGGGAGACATCCTGAGGCTGCAACCGGAAATCACCGCAGGCTGAACATGAACCCGCCGAACATGGTTACGGTGGGCGCGCAGGAAGTCCGCGAGGACCGCTATAGCCGGCTCGGCCTGATCCCTTGGTGGGACCAGAATAAAATCCGCGAAACAAAGGTGCTGGTCATCGGCGCGGGCGCCCTCGGCAACGAAATCCTCAAAAACCTGGGCTTGCTGGGATTCCGAGACATCGTAGTGATGGATCTGGACCGCATCGAGGAATCAAACCTGTCGCGGACGGTGTTATTTCGCGGCGAGCACATCGGGGAGTTCAAAGCCAACGTCGCGGCGCATTCCGTGGAGGCGATCAGCGGGGAGAGCAATGTGCGCGCGCTGGTTGGAAACGTGATGCACGACTGCGGGCTGGGACTTTTTTACTGGAGCGATGTGATCCTGGCGGGCCTGGACAATCGCGAAGCGCGGCTGTGGATCAATCGATGCGCCTGGAAAGTAAATCGGCCGTGGATTGACGGCGCGATCGAAGGCATCAATGGCGTTGCGCGCGTGTTCGTGGCGGGATCGGCGCCGTGCTATGAATGCACCCTCGGAGAAACAGACTGGAAGCTGTTGGAAAAACGTATGTCCTGCAATTCGCTGACCCGCGAGAGCAATGTGGAAGGCAAGGTACCGACAACGCCGACGATTTCTTCGATCATCGCGGGAATCCAAGTCCAGGAAGCGGTGAAGCTGATCCATGGCATGCCGACACTGGCGGGGCACGGATTTGTGTTTGAGGGATTGAACCATAGTTCGTACCGCGTGGAGTACACCGCCAATGCGGACTGCATGAGTCATTACACGCTCGAGCGAATCGTGGAATGCCCGGAACGCGCGAGCCAGCTGACGCTGGCGGATTTACTAGAACGCGGAAAACGCGATCTGGGGACGGCGGACGTGACGATCGAATTCAGCCGGGACGTCGTGCATAAGCTTGTCTGCGCGAATTGCGGCGCGGAGGAAGAACGGTTTGCTCCGGTCGGGAGCATTGCTTTTGCGGAAGGCAAGTGCGTGAAGGACGGGCAGATGCGCACCGTCGCGACCATTCACAATTATTCGGGGAGCGAAGCGTATGGCTCACGTTCGCTGGATCAATTGGGATTGCCTCTGTTTGATGTGTTCACAGCGCGAAGCACGGAGCACGAGATTGGCTATTTGATCACCGGCGACCGCGAAACAATCCTGGGACCCACCCTCCGGACGAGGCGCGTATGAGAGTGCGGAAGCAAGGCGGGAAAGGGCCTCAACCGTCCGTTGTTGTCGATGGTGAAGTGCTCCGGCAGATCCGGCAGCACGCACGCTCCAACAGCAAGACAGAAGTTTGCGGCGTGCTGATCGGAAGCGAAGACAAAAACAGTCTAGTGATCGAAGCCTGCATTGCCGGTGCAAACGCCTCCCAAGCCGGAACACATGTGACCTTCACGCAAGACACCTGGGCGCATATCTACCAGACCAAGGACGCCAAGTATCCTGATCATCGCATCGTGGGTTGGTATCACTCGCACCCCGGGTTCGGAGTTTTTCTCTCCGATCACGATACTTTCATTCACAAAAATTTCTTTTCCTCGCCGCTTCAGGTCGCGTGGGTATACGACCCGCATAGTGACGAGGAGGGCTGCTTCGGCTGGGTGGGCCAGCGGCTGGAGCGGCTTTCCGAGATCGCCGTCGTGGACCACAAAGGCGGAGAGGGCGCGGGTGAAACCGGGAAACCGGAGCCCTTGGGAAAATTCGATGAGAATGAAGAGCAGGACTTAGCAACGGAAAAGCAGGATGGGGACCAGGAGGCACCGCGCTGGCTCCGCGTTACTTTCTCCGTACTTTCCTACACTACAGTGCTGATGATCGGTTTTCTCGTCGCCTTCTATCTGTTCCCGCGCATCCTGATTTGGCCGGTGGATGCCACGGGACGACCGCTGACAGACCGGCCCATTGACCCGCGATTGCTGCGGCAAGAGCCGCCTCCAATTGAGGCCGTTCCCGGAAAAGACAGTGGCGCAATCGAAGCCCCGAAGAGCGGGAGCGACAAGGAGAAGAATGTCCCCCGACAAAAATAACGAGCCCATCAAAATTACGCTTGATGATCTGGCACGCGTGGAAACAAGCGTGCCGGCCGGTGTTGCCACCACGCCAGGCAGAGGCCCTAGCGGCGCGAAAGTCTACGGGAGCGTGACGCAGGCAGCGGACCAGCCCGTCGCGACCCACGAGGAGCGCGGCAGCATTCTCTTGCAAGCCTGGTTCTATCTTGGCGTAGCGGGGCTTCTCGGGACGCTTTTGGCCTGGGCAATCGCCGAGCCTGCGTTTATTGACGGTGGCGGCCGCCGTTGGGGAAACATCTGGATGATTCCCATGGTGGTCACGCTCCAATGCGTGGGATTTGCGATTGCAGAAAGCCTCGTGGAGCGTTCCGCGAAGAAGGCTGTGGTACGAGGGCTTCTGGCGTTGCCACTCGGAGTCGTGCTGTCATTCGTCTTCGAAGTTTCCGCTGGAATCATGTTCCGTATAGGTGTCGCGATAGCGGCAGAAGCAGGGGCGCAGTCTTATCGGAATCCCGCTTTCTGGGTCGCGCGAGGTGTGGCGTGGATGGTCTTTGGAGCCGCGGGGGGAGTAATTTACGGAATCATTGGGCAATCCTCCAAGAAGACAATGTACGGAGCGCTGGGCGGAGTCATCGGAGCAGGAATCGGCGGGATGATCTTTGATCCCATCGTGATGCTTACTAAGGGAGGCGCGGCGAGCCGTGCTGTCGGATTTGCCCTTCTCGGAGTCGCTACAGGAATTGCGATCGGTCTCGTCGAGAGCGCGTTGAAAGATCGCTGGTTGTACGTTACGGCCGGACCGTTGGCAGGCAAGCAGTTCATTCTGTATAAACCGCGAACGGTGATCGGCAGCGACCAGAAGTGCGACATTTATTTATTCAAAGACCCCACCGTTCTCGCCGAGCACGCCATCGTGGAAATCGCGGGAACGCGAGTGCAACTGCGCGCCCTCGGCCCAGCTTACGTTTCGGGCCAGCCCACGAGGGTCCAGGTCTTGCAGAGCGGGAATGCCATCCAGATCGGCAGATACGCGTTTCGCTATTCGGAAAGGCAGCGTAAGTGAATCCGGTCTGCCCCTATTGCCGGACAGAAGTGGGGTCGGCCGCCGAGGAGCGGCTCGAATGCCCTGGGTGCGGAACGCCGCATCATCCGGAGTGTTTTGCGGAAAATGGAGGATGCACCGTATTCGGCTGCGCAAAGGCGCCGCAGGATGAGCCGAAGATCAGCGTGTCCGGCACGGAATTGAATCAGGCTCCCGTTCGCGCGCCGATTGCACCCGCTCCCGTCGCACGCAGAACCCACAGCGGTGGATTTTCGATCTTGCAGCTTTCCGGCCCTTCTCAGCCGCTGGGAGCACAAAACGCTCCAGCACAAGGAGCAATGCCGCCACCGCCACCGGTTTCCGGCACGGGAGCGCCGCCTCCACCGGTACCGCCAACACGGGGAGTCTACGCACCGATCCGCCCGCAGGATCTCTTTCCGCAAACGCAGCCGTCGAAGAGCCGCCAGGTCTACGTGTTGTTGGGAATTTTTCTGGGAATTTTCGGAGTGCACAATTTCTATGCAGGGTATATACAGAGAGCAGTTTCCCAGCTCTGTCTTACCGTGCTGACTTGTTTTTATGGCGCGGTGGTGAGCTGGATTTGGGCCATCGTGGAAGTCTGCGTCATCAGCAGGGATTACGACGGAGTGGAGTTCACCTGAAAATGGAGGGGCAATGAATTATTTCATTAAGCGGGATCTCCAGGAGTACGGACCGTACACGCTCTCGGAACTCCAGCGCTATGTGGCGTCCGGAAATGTCCTGCTGACCGATCTCTGCCACAGTGAAGGTGCTACCGATTGGGTGCCCGTCTCTCAGGTGATTGGGAATATTCCCGTGCCGCAAGCCGCACCGGCGCCAACGCAGGCGTCGATTGCAGCCGCAGCGGCTGCGCAGTACCCCGCGCCCCCATCGCTCCATTGGGGTGTTGTAGTTTTGCTTGGAGTTCTGACGTGCGGACTATTCGGATGGGTATGGGCCATTGTCGAAGCGAACTGGATGAGGAAAGTGCAACCGACGAGCAAGGCGCTCGTATTGTGGTCGATCGCCGTCCTGCTCTTCCTAGTCGATGTAATCTTGACGGCGGTTCCGGACCAGGGGGCAAAATCGCTCGCGGTCATCACCCGGCTTGGCGGCGCGATTCTTTGGATTGCCGCCTCTTTCAGCATGAAAAATTCCATGGAAGAACATTACAACTCGGCCGAGCCCATGGGGCTCCAGTTGAACGGCGTCATGACGTTTTTCTTCAACATCTATTACTTTCAATACCACTTCACCCAGATCAATGAGTCTCGAAAGAGACAAGGCGTGTTCGCCTGATTGAGATGAATCTCGTGGCCAAAATGCGCGGAGTCGCGTGCGCCTCACTGGCCGGCGCCGCGATCCTCTTTAAGTTTCCCCCGGAGCAGTATGGCTTTTATCCGCAATGTCCCGTCTTCCGGTATTTGCATGTCTACTGCCCGGGATGTGGAGCCACGCGCGCTTTGGCGGCTCTGCTGCATCTGAGAATCGCGGAGGCTCTACACTACAATGCGCTGATGGTCCTTCTTGTTCCCGTATTGCTGACCTACTTCGCGGCAGCCTATTGGAAAGCGCGACGGGATGAAATTTTCATTTGGCCTAGTGTTCCGGCGTCGGGTCTGGCGGCTTTGCTCGTGGCGTCCGCGGCCTTCGGCGTGCTGCGGAATTTCTTGGGAGGTTCGCTCTAGGGGAATCATGCTTTCACCACGGATCAGGCGCCTAAAACTCGACTACGATACTCTGATTCAGCGGTTTGCGAATTGGCCGGTAATTCAGGTGAGCGGCACGGCAGGAATGCCGCCGGAAGTCTACCGCATCACTTTCCAAATCAAGGGCCTGTTCGTCTCGCCAATAGGTGAAATCCAGGAGCGCGACACCCATCAACTCGAAGTGAACCTCTCCCTCGGCTATCCGAGGCGCGCTCCGCAATGCCGCATGATGGCGCCCGTGTTCCATCCCAATTTTGACGAGGGGAGCGTGTGCATCGGCGATTTCTGGGCGGCCTCGGAAGGTTTGGATGACTTGATCGTTCGAATCGGCCGTATGATCGCCTATCAGGAGTACAACACCAAGAGCCCTCTCAATGGGCTGGCCGCCAAATGGGCCGCGCAGCATCCGGAACTTTTGCCGATCGACTCGCGGAACATCGCACCGCCGACGGACAAGCCAGTACAGGAGAGCCCCGCGCCTCTTCCGGCACAGGCTTCGGCGTCAGAACCCAGCCAAGCCGCCGACTCGAAACCGCAAGATCCCTGGAATCAGCGCATCGTCGTCGAGTAATCGGCGATCGTTGAATAACTTGCTCGGCCCATAAGGGCCGATCCATCTAAGTCCTCTACCATCAAGAACTTGTCCTCAGTTTTCCTTGTTTTCCAATTTCGAATTTCGATTTTCCATTTTCTGCTGTCGCATCTCCCGCACAAAAAAACGGGAAAAATCGGAAACAAAACCTCGGCTCTTTCGTCTCTTCTATTGCATTCCCATAGGGACTGTAGCATATAGGTATGGGTATCCCATAGGAGCTACAGGAGAAATCAATGGGCGACAAAAAGGACGTTTGGCAGGGCACCCTCGCTTTGATGGTGCTGAAGACCTTGCAGGCCCTGGGGCCATTGCATGGGTACGGCATTGCCCGCCGCATTGAACAGACCAGCGGCGACCTGCTCGCTGTCAACTACGGCACGCTCTACCCCGCCCTGCTCAAGCTCGAACAGGAAGGCTACATTTCTTCCGAGTGGGGCACTTCTGACAACAATCGGAAAGCCAAGTACTACAAGCTGACGCGCGCCGGGCGCAAGCAATTGGATAAAGAAGCTCGCGAGTGGGAGCAGACCACCGAAATTCTGGCGCGCTTCCTGGCTCCCGGAAAGGAATCTGCATGAGGCTCCTACGAGGATGGCTGTTGCGGATGGGAGAACTTGTCGGCAGGAACCGGCGAGAGCGCGAACTCGCCGCTGAGATGGAAAGCCATCTAGCGATGCACATTGAGGACAATCTGCGCGCGGGCATGAGCGCGCAGGAAGCGCGCCGCCAGGCGCTCATCAAGCTGGGCGGCATCGAGCAAACAAAAGAAATTGTTCGTGAACGGAGGGGGTTGCCCATGCTGGAAGTGTTGCTTCAGGATTTGCGGTACGGCACACGCATGTTATTGAAAAACCCTGGTTTCACGACAGTGGCCACCGTTACCTTGGCGCTGGGTATCGCTGTGAACGCTACCATATTTAGCATGGTCAGTGCTTTCCTCCTTCGACGTCCGCCTGGTCGCGAACCTGACCGTGTGGCAGTGGTTTCTTCTATCAACCCAGCAGCCAGTTTCCTGGCCGACGAAAATCCTGTCTCCGCGCCCAACTATCTCGCT
>JBGPIX010000187.1:0-10335 GCA_041485085.1 Candidatus Acidiferrum sp. | reverse complement strand
TGCGTTGACACCGGCATGGGGCTCGAACGCGTTGCCGCGGTGCTCCAGGGTGTCATCTCCAATTACGACACGGATTTCTTCGTGCCGCTGATGAAGCGCGCCGCGGAACTCTGCGGCGTCGATTTCAATCGCGAAGAAGCCCTGGAAGAAGGAAAAGGCGGCGCGGCGTCACTACGGGTGATTGCAGATCACGCTCGTGCCACAACATTCCTCATCACTGATGGTGTGCTTCCTTCCAACGAGGGCCGTGGCTACGTTCTCCGCAAAATCATGCGTCGAGCCATTCGCCACGGTCGGCTCCTTGGCGCAACGAAGCCCTTCCTATCCGAAACGGTAAACGCAGTTCGCGACCTCATGGGCGAGGCTTACCCGGAACTCCGCGAGCGAGTTGCCGCTCGTGTCCCAGAAATTGTCCTGGGCGAAGAGAACCGCTTCGCGCACACGGTTGCCAACGGGCTTAAGAAATGGGACGCGATTCGGGAAGAAGATCATAAGAGGCAGCTTGTTGTTGGGCTGCTGGGGAAATACCCCTCTGAGCACGCAGAGATTCAGGCGGCTTCGGCGCGCGAGCTTATGGCCAACGATCCATCTGGACTCTTCGCCGTGGTAGACAAAATTTCTGGCGTGCACGAAGCACAAGCATTCAAGGATCGTTGGAATTCAGTGCCTACGTTGCCTATGCGCGGGGATGCGGCATTCAGACTCTACGATACCTACGGTCTCCCCTTGGACTTCATGCTCGACCTCGCTCGTGACGCCGGGATTCAGTTAGACAACGCGGGCTTTGAGCAGGCGATGCAAGAACAACGGACGCTGGCGCGGGCGTCGTGGAAGGGTGGGGCGAAAGAGGCGGCGAATCCGGCGTACGCGAAGATTGCGGACCGCTTTACGACGGAGCCGGACTTTTATTTTGGGACGAGCGCGAAAGATTGCGGCATTGAAGCGATCATCACGAAGAACGGGCCGGTGAATGAGCTGAAGGCGGGGGAGAGCGGCGAGATTGTTCTGGACCGCACGGCGATTTATGCGGAGTCGGGCGGGCAGGTGGCGGACACCGGGGCGTTTTACGACAACTCGGAATCGCAACTGCTCGCGGAAGTGAAGGGCGCGTTTTATCCCGTCGCTGGGCTCGTGACGCACAAGGTTGTGGCCAAGGAGACGCTACGCGTCGGTGACCGCGTGGCAGTTGTTGCGGATGCTGAGCGGCGAGCGCGGATTATCCGCAACCATTCAGGAACGCATCTGGTGAATGCGGCGCTGCGGAATATTCTGGGGACGCATGTGAAGCAATCCGGGTCGCTGAATGCGCCGGAGCGGCTGCGCTTTGACTTTTCGCACTTCGCGCACGTGGATGCGGAAGAGCTGCGCGACATCGAGCAGCAGGTGAATGACGAGATTCGCCTGAACACGCAAATCGAAACCAATGTTACGTCCCTCGAAGAAGCGCTGGCTTCCGGCGCGCTGGCGTTTTTCGGCGACAAGTATCCGGAGCACAACGTTCGCGTGGTGACGATTCCCGATCCGCGCGCGTCTCGCGGCTTCTATTCGAAAGAGCTTTGTGGCGGCACACACGTCCACCGCGTCGGCGACATCGGCGTCCTGAAAATTGTGAGCGAAGAATCCGTAGCCGCCGGAGTTCGCCGCATCGAAGCCGTGACCGGCATCGGCGCCCTGGAACATTTTCAAAAGCAAGCTGACACCCTGCGACAAGTGGCCAGCCAACTCAACGTCGGCGAAGACGGCCTCCTAGCCCAAGTCGAGAAGCTATCCCAAACCGCCAAGCACCTGGAGAAGGAGCTGGAAGCTCAGAAGCGCAAGGGAGCGCTCAGCCAGATCGACGAACTACTAGGGCGGGTGCAAATAGTTAAAAACATTAAGGTTATTGCCGCCGAAGTGCAAAACGTTGACCGCGAAGGACTTAGGCAGTTGGTGGATAGCCTACGGCAGAAACTGGGCTCTGGAGTGATAGCCCTGGGCATGCCGGAGGATGGAAAAGTGGCCCTGATCGCCGGGGTCACCAAGGACCTGACGGCTAAAGTCCATGCTGGCAAGCTGATGCAGGCATTGGCACCCATGGTAGGCGGCAAGGGTGGCGGCAGACCGGACCTGGCCGAGGCTGGCGGTAAAGACACAACTGGCCTGAAATTGGCCTTGGAGAGCGTCCCCTCCCTGGTGGAGGCGTTGTTATAATGGACTTGGACCTGAAAGTCTTGGGTTCAATGCCCGGGCGGCCCAAATGGGGGTGTTTGGGTTGACCAAGCCTTGGTCAAGTCGACCGTAACCCCTAGCGGCTCTGCGCCTTGCCGCAAGGCAGGTCCAGGGCGCATAGTACGGAAGTCGCATTGACCGAACCGAGGCGTTCTCGAATAATGGTGGCGGTGTGGCGGGGGCTCGAATATCTTGTATGCCTTACCGCAAAGGCATGATGCATAGACGCGCGACAATCACGGCAGGGCTCCATTTAGCGACGCTGGTTTTGTCTGCGGCGCTTTTTGCTTCACTCTTTGCGCAAGGAGCCAGCGGCCAGATCTCCCGGGTTGTTGACGATTCGGGACGGCAGTTTTTTGTGAACGCCGAGCCGCCGCTGAAAGCCAATCTGAATGCTTCCAAGCCCCGCGCGAACATCTGGCTCCCCGCCGAAACTTCTTTTACCGGACATAGCCGTCCAGCCATGGAAATCGGGCGCGATGGCGTGGAAAAACTCGTTCGCGAGGCCGCGGACCGGCATAGCGTGGACCCGGCGCTGGTCCGCGCGGTGATCGAGACGGAATCGAACTGGAATCCGAGGGCCTATTCCCACAAGGGAGCCGGCGGATTGATGCAGTTGATCCCCACCACGGCGCAACGCTATGGCGCTTACGACGTATTCGACCCGAAACAAAATATCGACGCAGGGGTTAAACATTTGAAGCGGTTGCTGGAACGATACAATGGCAACCTGGACTTGGCGCTGGCGGCGTACAATGCGGGAGAGGGCGCGGTTGACCGCGTTCATGGCATCCCCGCGTATCGAGAGACGCGGAATTATGTGCAGAAAGTTCAGAATGCCTATTTCCGGCCGGGATCGGGGCGTCTTGCCGATGCCTTCGTTAATCCCCGCGCGATCCACCGCGACGTTGCAGCGGATGGCCGCATCATATTCACGAACGAATAAAAACAGTTTTGAGTTGTTAGTGGTTGGTTTTTAGTTTTCGGGGAGCCTATTGCGGGCCTCGAAAATTTTGAATGTATTTTTGAAGTGAATTCGGGTTTCCAGCTACGATAGAGTCGCGTTTTGGGGGATGCGGTTAGATGTTGGGGGCCAAAAAAATTTTGCACAAGAGCTTCGCCCGTCTTTCGCCGGTTTTTGCGGCGGCGGGAACGGTGCTTATGCTCGCCTCCGCGACGCCGGCAAAGTCGAACGCGGAAGCCTCGGCTACGGCGACAGCCGCGGTGCGGCGGCAGTCGGCGTCGACGCAATTTGCGAGGGCGGAAGAACAGCGCGCGGCGCTGAATAGCAAGCCTACCGAGAAACGAACTCTCGCGGATTACAAACAGGTCGTCACAGGTTACCGGCGCGTTGCTTTGATTACGCCGCGGGCTCCGGAAGTGCCTGATTCCCTGCTGGCGGTCGCGGAACTTTACACCGAAATGGGCGACCGGTTTGGAAGAACCTACTACCAGTCTGCCGCCGATTCCTACCAATTCCTGGTGCACGAATATCCGACGAGCAAGTATTGCCAGGATGCGATTCTGCGAGTGGCGAAGTTGCAGCGCGAACAGCTAGGTGATGCGGCGCTGGCGAAAAAGACTTATGAAGATTTCTTGAAGCGGTATCCGCGTTCGCAGAGGAAACGCGAAGTGCAAGAAGCGCTGGCGGAATTGGCGCTGCTGCAGAACAGCGACGCGCCTGCCGCGACTAACAGCGTGGCAGGCAACTCAAATGCCGCTTCACCAGCCGCTGAAGAAGCACGCGCGAGTGAACCAGTACATTCCGGCGGAAAGTCGGCCAGCCGATCGGATTCTGGAGAGATTCCGCGGGTGCGGCGGATTCGCGCGGCTGCCAATGGCGAAGCGACGCGGGTAACCATCGATCTTGAGGACAACGTGCAATATGCTTCCGGGCGCATTGCGAATCCGGACCGCATCTTTTTCGATTTGCACGCGGCACGGCTGGCGCCGGAAGTTGCGCGTGGAAATATTCGTGTTGAGGGCGGCCTGTTGACTGCCGTGCGCGTGGCGCAGAATCACAATGGCGTGGTGCGCGTGGTGCTGGACGTGAAGGGAGTGAAGGATTACACCGCTTCGCTGACGAACAATCCTTCGCAGCTTTTGATCGATTTGTACGGAAATTCGCCGGCGGCGACACCAGTGCGTACCGCCAAAGGTAAGAAAGCGCAGCCCGCTGAAGCGGGAGATTCGAATGAGAACGCTTCGGCGAAGAACGAAACGCGCAGCGTGCAGAACGCAACGGTTAAGACTTCTTCTGAGGACGCGAATTCCACGCCGGAGCATGCGGCGACCAATTCAAAGAGCGCCATCAGCAGCACGATTAACGGCGGGACAACTAGCTCTGGGACCTCGAATGGTTCGGCTGCGAGGAACAATCCTTCTGCGCCCGCGCGCAATTCCCTTCCGAATGTGAAAAATGCCAAATCAACGTCCGTCAAAGCCATGGCAACGAACGCAAAGCCGGATTTGATCCGTCCCGCAAGCGCGCCACAGCCGACGCGCGACGGGCAATCCACGCTGACCCGCGCGCTGGGCTTGAAAATTGGAAGGATCGTGATTGACGCGGGCCATGGCGGCCACGACACGGGAACGATTGGTCCGACCGGTTTGATGGAGAAAGACCTGTGCCTGGATGTGGCGCTTCGACTTGGGAAGATTATCGAGCAGAAGTTACCGGGCGCGGACGTGGTGTTCACGCGCTCGGACGACACCTTTGTTCCTTTGGAAGAGCGTACGAACATTGCGAACCAGGCGAAGGCCGACCTTTTTCTTTCCATTCATGCGAATTCGAGCAGGGACCACGCAGCGCGCGGCATTGAAACGTACTACTTGAACTTAAAAGGCTCGGCGGAAGCCATGGAAGTGGCGGCACGCGAGAACGCTTCCTCACAGGAAGGCGTGCACGAACTGCAAGACATGGTGATGAAGATTGCCAAAACGGAAAAGATCGACGAGTCCAAGGAACTTGCAGAAGACATCCAGGACTCCCTGGCCAAGCGGATTCAAAAAAACAGCAAGCCGGTGAAGAACCGCGGCGTCCGGAAAGCGCCCTTCGTGGTGCTGATTGGCGCGGACATGCCGTCCATCCTGACGGAGATTTCGTTCTTGAGCAATCCGGCGGACGAGCAACTGCTGAAGAAGCCCGAGAACCGGCAGAAGGTGGCCGAAGGGCTGTATCAGGGCGTAGTCAGCTACCTGGAGAGCATGAACAGCGTCACGATGAACCAACCCGCCAAGCCTGGCTCCGGGCACCCCACTCCGGCCGCCGTTGAACAATCTCGCAACCAAAACTAGGTTGTTGGTGTCTAATAGAAGCCGGGATGCGAAAGCTTCATTTCATTGCCGCTGTGATTCTGGCGCTCGCCGCCGCGCCGTACTCGTCTGCTCAGAAGCAGGTGCTTCCAAGTCAATTCGGCAAGTGGTCCGACCAGCCAAACCCGAAGTGGATCGAAACAGAAGCGTCCTCCAATTATGCAGACCTCTGGAAGGAAACCGGGCATAGGCCTCGTGAATTCTGCCAATACTCTTCCGGGGATGCCAAGATCATCGTGGATTTGGACAAATTCCAGGATCCCAGCAGCGCGTATGAAATGTACACCGCTCTGATTCGCCCGGATATGCATCCGTCGACGCTGGGCAGGACTTCGGCGGTGGACGGCGATCGATTGTTTGTCTTGATCGGAGATTTCATTTTGACAGTTCGCCCGACGCCGGCAATTTCCGATGCTGACCTGGCTGCCCTCGTGAAATCCGTAAGCGGGCACGCCGATCAGACTCCGCTGCCGCCGATCCGCGCATTCTTGCCGCGAGGGTTTACTGACGGGACGCAGAGATATGCGCGTGGGCTGGCGGGTTTTCGGAACGCGATGGCAGCGTTGAAGCAGGACGAATTCGTGAACCTGGCCGCTGAAGCGGGCTTTAATTTCGACGCGGAGGCGATGTTTGCGCATTACCGCGAGGGAAAAGACGAGGCAGTTCTGCTGCTGATTGATTACCCTACACCGCAACTGGCGGAGCAACACCTGAGACATCTGGAGCAGGCCATCTCGCCCGGCTCGAAGCAGGCGGGAACGACAGTCAATCGCAAGGGCACCCTGCTGTCCCTAGTGCTGAAGCCGTCCTCGGCCGCGTATGGCGATGCGCTGCGGAGCGCGTTAAATTACGAGACCGTAGTGACGCAGAACGAGCCGCGCCAGACAATCACCGATCCGCCGATTCTTACGACTTTGGCCAAAATCATTCTTGCCACGGGCGCATTTATGGTCATCGCCGTGGTGCTGGGTGTGGCGTTTGGCGGCGTGCGGCTTTTGACGAAGATATTTTTCCCGGGCAAAGTGTTTGACCGGCCGGAGCAAATGGACGTCCTGCAACTCGGACTTTCCGGAAAAAGAATCAATTCCCGCGATTTTTACTAGCCTGCTGCCGGGAACTTCCCTATAACCAACGGCTTCCCTCCCGCGTCCAATAAATGACGGACCTTCGCGATTTTGTTCCTGCCGGGCAGTATCGTAAGATTTGAGGTCAGGTAAACAGGCATGCGCCCATCTGTATCGATTAACCGTTCGACGAAGAAACTTGCTCTTAGCTGGCGGGGAGCCACATTGCTGCTGGCATTGGCGGCTGGGACATTTGTATATGCCTGCGGTAAAAGCGAGGCCGACAATGCGGCGGCCGCTGGCGCGCCCGCGATCCCGGTCCAAGTACAGATTGCTCCATCGGTGAAGATTGCGGATACGTCGGAGTATCTGTCCATCCTGAAATCGCGGCATTCCGCGGCGATCAATCCCCAGGTGGAAGGACAGATTACGCGGATATTCGTGAAGTCCGGCGACCACGTGGAAGCGGGAACTCCGCTTCTGCAGATCGATCCCTTGAAACAGGAAGCCACGGTGAACAGCCAGGAAGCATCGCGCGCGGCACAAGAAGCGAATCTGCGCTACGCCAAAGTTTCCTTGGAGCGCGGGCAGAAACTATTTGATGCCGGGGTGATCAGCAAGCAGGATCTGGACAACGTACAGAGCGGCTATGATGCGGCGCTCGCGCAGGTAAAGTCGCTCGACGAACAGGTGAAGCAGCAAAAAGTGGAGCTGCACTACTACAGCGTCACATCGCCGATGGACGGAATCGTCGGAGATATTCCGGTGCGGATGGGCGACCGCGTGACGGTTGCGACCATGCTCACCACCATCAATGAGCCCGGAGCGCTGGAAGCCTACATTTATGTTCCTGCCGACCGTGCCAAGAATCTGAAAACCGGGCTACCGGTGCGAGTGCTGGATACCGCCGGTAATTCCGTAAGCGAGACGCGCATCACCTTTGTGTCACCGCAGGTCGAGACGGATACGCAGACGGTTCTCGCCAAGGCAACGATTGAGAACGCGCAAGCCAAGCTGCGCATCGCCCAGCAGGTTCGCGCGCAGATTACCTGGGGCGTGCACGAAGGTCCCGTGATCCCTGTTCTCGCCGTCCTGCGCATCAATGGCCAGTTTTTCGCGTTCGTTTCCGTCAATGAAGGCAAAGGAACCGTTGCGCGGCAGAAGCCTCTAAAGCTTGGCGATACCGCGGGTAATGATTTTGTGGTACTCGATGGCCTCAAGGCCGGTGAGCACCTGATCGTTTCCGGGACACAATTTTTGCGGGACGGCATGCCGGTCGCCGAACAAATTCAGAGCAACAGCAAAGGCGCTGCGGGCCAGTAGGCTTCTCAACATCATGAGCAGCGCCACTCCAATCCCACCAAAGGCGGACTCCAGCCTTGTTCGTTGATTTCTTCATCCGGCGGCCGGTTTTTGCCACGGTCTGCGCGCTGTTCATCATTCTGGCGGGCGCAATCTCCATTCCATCGCTTCCAATCGCGGCATTGCCCGACCTGGCTCCGCCGCAAGTCGTCGTCAGCAGCGGCTACATCGGAGCAAACGCCCAGACCGTTGAAACCGCGGTAACCATTCCGCTGGAACAAGCCATCAACGGCGTGCAAGGCATGAAGTACATCAGCTCGACGAGTGGGAATGATGGATCGAGCCAAATCACGGTCGTATTCGACGTAACCCGAAACGTCGACCTGGCAGCAGTGGACGTCCAGAACCGCGTGAATCAGGCGCTCGGGCGGCTGCCAAATGAAGTGAAGAACACGGGAGTCATCATCACCAAGCAGATCGGCGGATTTGTTTTTGGCGCCGGCGTGTATTCCGATACCGGGCAATACGACAGCCTGTTTCTCAGCAACTACATGGACGTGTACGTCAAAGACGCGCTCAAGCGCGTGAAGGGCGTCGGCGACGCGGTCATTTTTGGCGAACGCAAATATGCTATGCGACTGTGGCTCGATCCGGCAAAACTGGCGCAGCGCGGATTGACGGCGACAAATGTAATGAGCGCCCTGCAGGAACAGAACGTGCAAGTCGCCGCCGGGCAAATCGGGCAGCCACCTTCGCAGGAAGGACAGGCATACCAGATTAGCGTTCGCGCCGTGGGGCGGCTCAGCGAAGCCGCGGAGTTCGACAAAATCATCTTGAAAACGGGGACCGACGGGACGCTGGTGCGATTGAAAGATGTCGGCCACGCGGAGCTAGGCGCCGAGAATTACGGCACTGTTCTTCGATTCAACGGCCACGATGCGGTCGGCCTGGCGGTCACGCAACTTCCCGGCGCCAATGCCTTGGACGTGGACAAGGCTGCAAAAGAAGAGCTGCTGCGGCTTTCGAAGAATTTTCCTCCGGGCATCAAGGCGGCCGTGGCGTTCGATACCACGACGGTCATCGGCGAATCCATTCGCGACGTACTGATTACGCTGCTGCAAGCCATCGCGCTGGTCATCATTGTCATCTATGTGTTCCTGCAGGATTGGAGGAGCACGTTCATCCCCGCGATTACCATCCCCGTTTCGCTGATTGGGACGTTCGTTTTTGTGAAATTGCTGGGTTTTTCGATCAACACGCTCACACTATTCGGGATCACGCTGGCCACCGGACTGGTGGTGGATGACGCCATCGTCGTGATTGAAAATGTGGAGCGGCACATCGTCGAGGGAATCACCGAGCCGCACAATGCCGCGTCCGCGGCGATGAAAGAAGTGGCCGGCGCGGTTATAGCGACATCACTGGTTCTGGTGGCGGTATTCGTGCCGGTCGCGCTTTTTCCGGGAACCACGGGAATTCTCTTTCGACAGTTCGCGTTGACGATCGCTTTCTCGGTTTCCATATCGGCCTTCAATGCGCTTACGCTCACTCCGGCGCTCTCGGCGATATTCCTTGGCAAGCACCGGGAGCGCGCGAAAGGCCGTTTCTTCAAATTATTCAATGACGCTTTCAGCGCCGGCGCGAAGTTCTATCAAACCTCTGTCCGCCGGGCGCTGGACTGGCGGCTGGCTTCCCTGCTGCTCTTTCTCGCCTTGCTCGGTTGCACGTACTGGGTGTATCAGCGCGTTCCTCGCGCGTTCATTCCGGAGGACGATCAGGGCTACGTGATGTTCATCGTGCAAGCGCCACAAGGCGCATCGCTTACGTATACGCGCGAGGTCTGCGGTAAAGCGGAGGAAGTAATTCTGCGTGATCCGGAAACCGACGGCGTGTTCACGATTGTCGGGTTTGGCGCCGCGGGCTCCGCGCCCAATCAAGCGATGCTCTATGCCAACCTGAAGCCTTTTGAAAATCGCAAGGGAACAGAACATTCGGCCGCCGCAACGATTGGGAGATTGCGCAATTCTCTCCCGACAGTTTCCGGCGCGATCGTAGTCCCATTCAATCCACCGGCCGTATTTGGACTGGGGCAGTTTGGGGGATTCCAGTTTGAGCTGGAGGATCTTGGGCGCAACTCACTGCAGAGTATTGCGGACAATGCGAACAAGCTGGCCGCGGAAGGCAATGCCAGCAAGGATGTCGTGGGTCTTTTCACCAGTTTTACCGCGAACGACCCGCAATATCTGGTTCAAATCGATCGCGAAAAAGCGAAGAGTCTGCAGGTGCCTTTCAGCCAGATCACCGACGCTTTGCAGGTCTACATGGGGTCGGTGTACGTGAATGATTTCGATTTCAACAACCGCTCGTACCGCGTGTATATACAGGCCGACAGCAAATTCCGTTCGCAACCAAAGGACATTGGGCAATATTATTTGCGGTCCGACAC
>JBGPIX010000186.1:0-10383 GCA_041485085.1 Candidatus Acidiferrum sp. | reverse complement strand
GAAACGGCGTACGAGCGCGCCATCGACAAGCTCGCCGCGGATGCCAAGCCGCAGCTCGAAAATCCCGCAACGCCGCTGCTCGCCAACTATCACGAGAAATTACTGGTACTGGATAGCGCGATCGCCGATTTGCGCGCGCAGGCGGGAATGAACCCATCGAATGCACATCTGCGCTACCAGTTATTGGCCATGTATCAGGAAAAGCAGCAAACGCTGCAGGAAGTTTTGGAGGCTAGACAATAATGATTCGCGATTCATCTATTTTCCGGAGAGGGCCGGCGCGCTTCGTAACGGTTGCCGGACTACTCTCTGCGGCTCTGCTCTTCACGGCCGAACCTGTGCCCGCCGCAAACGCCGGCCAGGAACAAGTGTCCCGGGATTTTCATCAAACGTTATCGCTCGGCGCGGGCCAGTCTGTGCGCGTCGAGCACAAGTTCGGGAGCGTCAGCCTGCACGGTGAGCCCGGCCGTGACGTCAAGATTTCGGCTACCATCCGCGCGCAGGCCAGTTCGCACGAGGAAGCAGAATCCTTCGCGCAAAAAATCAAGATCGAAGTTCTGCAGACTGGCGAAGGAGTGCGCATCAAGACGATCTACCCCGACGAAGAGAAAAGCTGGTTTCATTCCAGCAAGCACTCTTCGTGGTCCGTCAGTTATGACATCGGGATGCCATCCGACGCGCCCATTACCGTGAGAAACAGTTTCGGCAGTGTCGAGATTGCGGGCGTTCACGGGGCCGCGGACATCGAGAATGGCTACGGGACGCTCACCGTCCGAGATGCCGGCACGGGGCGCTGGAACAATGCTTTTGGCAGCATTGAACTAACTGGGGCTGCCGGAAATGTCTCTGTGGGCGACAACAACGGTTCGGTGCAGGTATCTGACGTGAAGGGCACTCTCGAAGTCCGGAATCGCTTCGGGAGCATCACGACGCGAAATATTCAGGGCGCGGCGACCATCACGGGCGGCAACGGCACGGTTACACTGACGGATGCCGCTTCCGCAAATATCACCACTTCTTTTGGCAGCGTTGACGCGCGGAATATCCGCGGTGATTTGTCAGTCCGCGACAACAACGGAAATGTCGAAATTTCGAGTATCGGTGGCGCTGCCGATGTCACCAGCAGCTTCGGCAACGTTACTTTTACCGATGTGCATGGCCGCGTGAGCTGCACCACCAATAATGGCCGGGTCAAAGGCAGTTCGGTAACCGGCAGTTCGGTGACCATTCGCGATTCCTTCGGCAACATCGAACTGGACGCCATCAGTGGGGCGCTCGATGCTGAAACCTCCAATGGAAAAGTTTTGGTACGCGACGCACGTGGAAGCGTCACGCTGAAGTCCTCCTTTGGAGCCATCGAAGCCACGAACATCCCGAAGGGCATTCGCGCTATTACGGGGAACGGGAGCGTCACGCTCACCGACATCGGCGGGGATACTTTTGCCAAGACCAGCTTTGGAAGCGTCTTGACAGAACGGATTAGCGGCAATCTCACGGTGGAAAACAGCAATGGCTCAGTGACCGCAAGAAACGTAAAAGGCGATGCCAGTGTGAAGACATCCTTTGCCGGTGTTACGTTGGAATCGATCGGCGGGCGGATCACTGTAGACAACCAGAACGGGGCGATCTCGGTAACGGCAATGCGGCCAGCCGGTGGTTGCCGCGACATTTCCCTTAAGACCTCATTCTCCTCGATCCGCGTACGCGTTCCAGAAGGCTTAGGATACAACCTCACGGCAAGAACTTCCTTCGGCCGGATTTCCTCGGAATTGCCGGTCACTTCGACGGGCAGTATTGGGGGCGATTCGCTGAACGGCACCATCGGTCCGGGAGGCTGCCAGCTTCAACTGACGGATTCCAACGGAAGCATCGAAATCGCCAAAGCTCCATGATCGCGAATCGCACTATTTTGCAGGCTGCCGCGCACGAGCCATCGCGAACGCTTTCTTCACGACTCGCGTGGCAGTCTCTGTCAGACGAAATCGCGAGAGTTCGTCTTCGCGCGCGAATGCAACATCGGTTACATCACTGCCTGCGCGTGGCTCACCGCTAAGGCGTCCGCAGAGATAATCTGCAATGACGAAATGAAACCGAGGTCTCTCTTTTACCTCGGCGCCGCGTGACCCATCCCCCAGGTAAATTCGATCAAATACCTCGATCAGATCAAGCACGCAAACTTCAATTCCCGTTTCTTCCAGCAATTCCCGGACAACTCCTTCCTGCAAACTCTCGCCCAGCTCCAGTGTGCCGCCCGGGATGGACCATTCGCCGAGCAACGGCTCGCTGCCGCGGCGAATTAACAGCGTGCGGCCCTGATCGATAAGGACGCCCCCGACGCCTACCACTGGCCGTTCGGGGTATTCTCTGGAAGAGGCCATGCCAATGATCCTTATGCCCACGGTACAATGGCGTTCAAAGCAGCGCCGCCATGCATGGGAGTTGACTTCGTACGCTGCGGTATATAATACGCTGCACGGTGGTGGGCACGGTCCTCGTACCCCCACTTTGAAAACAACTGTTCGGAGGGTGGAGCCGTGATCCGTTGCCCTGAATGTTCCGCCGAAATCGATGTCGATGAAGACGAAGTCGAAGAAGGCGAGATCCTGAGTTGCCCCGAGTGCGAATCTGAACTCGAGGTCTCGCAGACCCATCCGGTCCACCTAAACCTCATCGCCGATGATTCGGACGAAGAAGACGACGAGGAAGAGGAAGAAAAGACCGGGGAAAATGGCGACCTCATTGACGATGATGACGACGAGGAAGACGAGGAGTAACAGGCGCGCCACGCCGCCTGGCATCCTCCTGTGCTCTTAACGACATCTAAACTTCCATGGAGCAATCGAATGCACCGCACGCAGTGGAAGACTATTCTCTGCACGGCAGCGCTTCTTGCTTGGTTTGATACAACACTTGGTCAGGCGCAGGAACCCACTCCGCCGCCGACCTCTACTCCTGCCGCGACGGCGCCTACGGCCCCACCGAGCAAGCCAGCTAAGAAGAAGTACAGCCACGCAAATGATTATCTGATTCGCGGAACGGTCTTTACGGAGAAAGCCCTCTCCTTCCCGGGAGTGCAGCTCCGTATCCGGAAGGTGGGAGAGAAGAAATTTCGCTGGGAGAGCCTTACGAATTCCCGCGGCGAATTTGCAGTCCGCGTGCCTCAGGGCTCAGACTATGAAATGGTGGTCCGCGCCAAGGGTTTCGCAGAGCAGACGCGCACCATTGACGCAAAGACCGGCGGGAACGAGGGAAGCATGGTATTCCGAATGCAGCCAACAGCAGGAGGCAAGGGATGAGCGTGTGGCGTCGCATCTGCGGTCTGGCGGTGATTCTCGCGCTCGTTGCCGCTGGTGGGGCTGCGCAAGACAAGAAGCGCGAAGCGCAGCTTCGTACGGTGCGCGGGGTGGTAGCGGACAAATCCGACAGTCCGATCTCGGGCAGTGTTGTCTTCCTGAAAAACTTGCGTACCAATTCCGTTCGCAGCAGTTACACCGATGACACCGGCAATTACCGTTTCAGCGGCCTGGATCCCAACGCCGACTACGAACTCCATGCGGAAAAAGAAGGCGCCAAGTCACCTACGCGCACGGTCTCCAGCTTCGACAGTCGCAAAGACATCGTTCTAAACCTTAGAATCGACAATAAAAAGAGCTGAGTCCAATTCCCTCTCCACAGTGTGGCTGGGCCATCAATCTGCCCGGAACAGCTTGCGGCTTGCGGGAACCAGCGGCCCAACATGGCGGAATATACGCTAGCGGAGGGCCGCCAGGTAAAACCCTTTCTTCGCCCGGCGAATCTAAATTGAGACCTCACATTGTGGAAACGGCTGCATCCCTTTTGCTGCTGAATGGCGCTTCAGCCGGGAGATAATCAGAGTCAGCCACGAAGGGACAACTAGGGATGACGCGTTATATTTCACACTTGCTGCTTTTTGGACTTTTGATCTCTATTGCGCCCGTGATGGCACAACAGCAGGAACCCCCACAACCCGCTCCAGCCCCTTCCGAACCGAAAAACACGGATGCTAAAGACGGCAAAGACGCCACGGACAAGGACGAACGGGACGGGACGGTTGGGAAGAGCAAGCTGGAAAAGGAAACAGGAACCGTCAACGATCGCATCTTCGAAGTCCTGCCGAACTACGGGACCGTCGAGAACGCCAAGGTTCTTCCGCCGCTCACAACCGGGCAGAAATTCCGCTTGGCGACTGCAGGCGTCTTTGATTGGGGGTCTTATCCCTTCAATGCCATTCTATCCGGAATAGCCCAAGCCAAGGATGACCCGAAAGAATGGGGACAAGGTTGGGGCGCCTACGGAAAGCGTTATGGCGCCTCCTTTGCCGACAACAGCATAGGCACCTATATGACGACCGCAATATTTCCCAGCCTGCTTCGAGAGGATCCACGGTACTACCAGCTAGGGAAAGGGCGGTTTGTTCACCGCGCTTATCATGCGATCAACCGGCTTTTTGTAATTAGAACGGACTCGGGCCATGATCACTTTAATTTCTCGGAATCGGTCGGCAATGCGGTAGCTGCGACAATCTCTAATGCTTACCATCCTCCGGAGGATCGCACGGCCTCACGAAATGCGAGCACTTTTGCTTTCCTTATTTTGTATGACGGTATGGACAACGAATTGAAGGAATTTTGGCCGGATATTCGCCGCAAGGTGTTTCATAAGAATACGCCGTAGTTCAACTCGAACTACAGTTAGCAAGCGCCTCTCCAAAATTGGCGCACTTGTATTTAATTCGGGCACACCGGCGAAAATATCACGCAACTCCCGGAAGGTTCCTGGCGTCGGATCATCAGTCGAAGATAGAAAAGTAGCTTTCGCCGGGGAAAGTCAATCCGGCTTCGGAGATCGACCACAACCACAATGAAAAGCGCTCCAAAAATCATGTTAGCCGTGTGCTGCGCTATTCCATTCGCGTTGCTACTGCCTTGTGCGGCTCGCGGGCGGCAACCGCAGGGTGCGAGTTCAAACGATGCTAAGGCCTCTGTTATAGGCCGGATCACGGTAGTCTCCGGGGATGGGGCAAGCAATGCCGTTGTGGGAGCAACTGTGAAGTTGACGGGGCCGTCCGCGGGAACGCCACCCCAATCGATCTCCACCGATGCCGAGGGCCGCTACGAGTTCACTCACCTAGCCCCGGGAGCCTACACATTGGAAGCGAGTGCAGATGGCTTCAAGACGTGGTCCGCCGCCATTACCCTCGGAGCGGACCAGGCACTGGTCAAAGACGTCGTCTTGCAGATCAGTTCCGTCAATCAGCAAGTCGAAGTTCAGGGTGAAGCCGTCGAAATTGCCACTCAGAATGTGGCGATCACTGCCACGGTAAACACCGACCAATTGGAGAGCCTGCCTTTGCCTACCCAGAAGTTTACGGAGGCTTTGTCTTTGATACCGGGCGTGGTTCGCACCTCCACGGGCAAGCTGAACTTCAAGGGGCAGGCTGAAAGCCAGGGGATGCTCGTGGTTGACTCGGCGGAAAACGTGGATCCTGTCTCGGGAAGCTTTTCGATTCCCATCCCAGTAGACATTATTCAGTCCATGACCGTTTTTAGCCTGCCTGAGAGCTCCGAATACGGAGGCTTTACGGGGGGGCTGACAACAATCGAAACAAGGCCGCCCTCCGGCACATGGGATTACAAGCTGCGGGACTTCATCCCTGCTTTTCGTGGGAAAAACGATCATCTCGTCGGTCTCGCCAACTGGACGCCAAGATTTGTACTCGACGGCCCGCTCATCAAGAACAAGGTGAATTTCACCGAAGAGTTTACCTACGAAATTCGGAAACAGCCTGTGCGGGGATTGTCATTTCCCCTCAACGAGATCAAAACGCGCAGTGTCACGTCCTTCACAAACCTTCAGGTAATACTCTCCCCTCGGCACGTGCTGAACTTTCACGTCAATGTTTTTCCCATGGAACTCGACTTCGCCAACATCAATGCCCTGATCCCGCAGAGCGCATCTACCAGCTATGGCCGAAGCGGCGTATCGGCCGGGTTCTCGGATTCCTATCAATTCGTCTCGGGAGCCTTGCTGAACACGCTGGTCCGCTACACGCGCTTCGACAGTAACGCCCACGGGCAGGGATCTGCCGATATGGAAATCTCACCCGAAGGGTGGGCGGGGAATTATTTCAATCGTTGGAACCGCAAGGCTAACCAGTTGGAGGTTTTGCCCGCGTATCAGCTCTCAGCGAAGTCCTGGCACGGTCGACATGAAGTGCGGTTTGGGGAGGACTTCCTCTATCGCGGCTATGACGGAAGCAACATATCTCATCCAATCGAGTTGCTGGCGCAGGATGGTTCGGTGGCCGAACGCATCGACTTTCAAGGCGCCGGTCTCTTAAGTGCGTCGGAAACCGAGTTCGCAGAATTTATCCAGGATCACTGGACCCTCAACGGCCACCTGACGCTCAACTACGGAGTGCGTCTCACCAGTCAGTCCATCGGCCGCGCTGCCGCTTTCGCGCCGCGCGTTGGCGGAGCCTATTCACTGAACAAGGGGAAGACAATAATTCGTGCCGGTGCTGCCGAGGTCTATGGCCACGTTCCATTGCTCGCGGCAAACTTCACCAGCAATCAGGAGCGTGTACTCAGCTTCTTCGATTCTACTGGTGCGCCGATTGGCCAACCCATCATTTTGACGAATTCCTATATTCTCTCGGGCGCTGCAATTGCGCCCGGCGTACCGCACGACCCAGGATCAAGCCCTCGGACGTTTACTTGGAACACCGTGATTGAACACCAAGTGCGGAAGAATTTGAATCTCCGGGCCAGTTACCTTGAGAGCCGCACGGTGGACTTGTTTCTTCTCGATCAGGTAATCAGCGCCGCCGGTAGCACTGGACTTCTGGCTTTGAAAAACAGCGGAGTTTCTAACTATCGACAGGCTGACATCACCGCCCACTATCGACTTGGCGAGCGCGCCGATATGAGCTTCTCTTACACTTGGAGCCGGGGGCGCGGCGACCTCAACCCAATCTCAGATACTCTCGTTCCGTTCCAGGTTCCCGTAATCCGGCCAAATGCTTCAGGTGTCCTTTCCTCGGATGTCCCCAACCGTGTTGTAGCCTCAGGGTTCTTCAGTCTTCCTTGGAGGATGGTCATCAGTCCGGTAGCTGACATCCATTCTGGATTGCCTTATTCAAACGTCGATGTTCTGCAGAACTATGTAGGTGTGCCCGATACCGAGCGGTTTCCATTGTACTTCTCCCTGGACGTAAGACTCTACCGGGAGTTCTCCATCCATATCCCTCATACGGATCGCTCCAAGATTCATAAGTTTCGACTCGGCGCATATTCGACGGACATCACGAACCGGCAGAATCCTCACGACGTGTATAACAACATTACATCTCCGGTCTTCGGTCAGTTCGCAGGCTTCCAGCGGCGTTATACAGGCGTCGTGCTGGATTTTATCCAGTAGGACTGTCGCGGTCCCTGTGGTCGTGAGTGCGAGCGGTATTAGTTCGGCGCGGGGGCCAAGACCTGCACTGCCCTGGGCACGACTTCGATTTCCACTGGCGTTGATCCGAAGATCTCGCCATCTCCATGGAATACCGTGGGCTTTTTCGTCGCCAGTCGCACTTTACGAACCTGCCAGCGTTTTACGCGGGAGGTTCGCAGTTCACCGCTTGTTATCAGCCGCGGCAGTAACCGCAGTACTTCAATCGAGCCGATATCTTCGATCAGGACTACGTGGATCCACCCATCGTCAACGGTCGCCCCGGGGGCCAATCTCAGACCGGCGCCATAAGTGGGGGAATTCAGCACGGCTGCCACCAATGCTTTGGCATCCAGGGGGATGAGATCGCCACCGGGAAACTCAAGATGGACTTCCAGTGGCGCGTATCCTGCCAGCGCGTGCAGAGCTGAGGCGATGTAGCGAGAACGCCCTGGAAAGCAACGGTAAGCGCCGCTAGCGTAACGCGCTGCCTCTGCGTCAAGTCCGATACCTCCTCCACCTGCATACAAGCGAGTTCGGCCCTCGGCCGTGCGCACTCTCACGAGATCCACAAAACGCGGATTGCTACGCAGTATTGCTTCCGCCGCTTTCACCGGTTCGTCCGGCAGACCCAGCGCTGCGGCGAAATCATTTCCACCTCCAAGGGGAAGAATTCCCAACAGCACTTCAGCCCCAAACGCCGCATTCGCCAACGCCTGAAACGTTCCGTCCCCACCCATCGCAAAAAGCGTACGCCGGCCTTGCGAAATAGCGTCTTGCGCGCACGACTCGAGTTCCGCCGCAGTATTCGTCATTACAAATTGTGCATGAACCTGAAATGCCTCGAATAGTTTCTGAATTCGTGCCAGATAGCGTGGGGCTCGGCCTCCGCCTGCTAGGGAGTTGACGAATACGCTGACCGTAGAATCGCGTAGAACGCTGCAAGTTTCCGCGCGATCATTCACTCCGTTGCTCCCGCATTTCCGTCGATAGACTCATGAGTTCTGCTTCCCAAGCCGTCTTCTCATTTTGGCGTTTTATTTGTCAGCTGCTGAGTCGAGCATATTACCTCTGAATTTGTCGGGCCTGCAGTTAGATTTGGTGTAAATCCAACTCTCTTGGGGCATTCCGGTTGACGCGAGAGCGACATAAGACTATTTTGTAAAAATACAGACGGGGGTACTCATGAGTAGTTTCCTCGCGGGGTTGATTACCGGCGGCCTTATTGGGGTAATCCTCACTCTCCTGGTGCTGATGATCATCGCCGGTGCGAAGGGTCAGGACAGCGCATCAACAGAGCAGGTTCCAAATAGGAAAGTTTTTCTGGCGACTCTAGCGCTGCTGGCTATCTGCGGAGTTTGTTACACCCTCGACCTGGAGAAAAGTGCTCTGCTTGCGCTGTTACTCTCGGTTTTGCTGCTTGCGAAACTTGGCGGTTCCAAGCGGGGAATCGTGGTTGCTGGCATTGCGGCGGTGCTGCTTGCCTGGTTCTTGCCGCCGAATGGCTCACTCTCCGTCAGCGGCCTGGATAACCGGTTGGCGCTAGCGCTCTTCGTTCTGGGGACGGTCGTTGGCAGTATTGTTGTGGATGGAAACCAGTGGCTCAAGCGCTGGATAACGACCTCAGATCCGGATCGATGAGGAAGACGAAATTTGGTGCCGGCGGGGGGAATCGAACCCACGGCCTAGGGATTATGAGACCCTCGCTCTACCACTGAGCTACGCCGGCATAAGGCAGTCCTTTATGCTACGGATTCGCCTGCAAAGGTGTCAAGGAGTTGTACCGGGCGGGGCGGCCGCCGACCTACATCCAAGACAAGGCAGCGGAGCCCAATCCTGCTGATTCCTAACGCCCTATCCAATCGTCAGTCATCCCCTTTGGCTGCCCACTGCAGAAATCCCAGGCAGAGTACCAAGCCGACCTGGGGCCAGGTGGTCCTATAAAACTTAGTACTACCGTACCGTTGACCTGTACAGGTCCAAATCCTATCCTACTTGGGATCGGACACTGTCCCACCTATCAGGGTAGGCGAAAGCTTATCGAAAAGATAGGAAGGGAGGGTGTGTATCGATAAGAAACAGGCTCATAGCCTGAGCTACTTGACATTGGTGTCCTAAGATATAGACTGCCACCGGGGCTGTTTCATCCCTCGGAGGCACAATGTCACGTAAACTCACGGTTGTTCTGCTCGCCATGCTCGTATTGGTTGGGGCAATGAGCCTGAAAACGGTGGTCGTCACTCATGGTGATGGCTCCGTGATCATGGCTAACGGCGGGGCACCACTACCGCCAACGCCATGGAAGAATGGTGGCGCACCGCTACCGCCGACGCCTTGGAAAAACGGCGGAGCACCGCTACCACCAACGCCCTGGAAGTAACGGCGTGGGATCCGCAGAGCTAGACTGAGCAACACTGCGGGACTGGCCAGGGCGTAAGGTAGGCTTAACGTGCCTGGTCCATTTCAATACTGTGTTTGGTTCCTCTGTACCCTCCTCGAAGTAAGTGTGGTGGTGTGCTCGATCGCTAAAGGATCATTCCGACGCTATCTTTCCCTGAATGTCTACATGTTGGCGGCCACCTTCGTCAATCTGGCACGTTTCAAGATCCTCTTCACTTATGGATTTACGTCTTCTGAATATGGCTATTTCTACTACTATTCGGATCTATTGCTCACCATAGGGCTCTACTGCGCCCTGATGGGCTTATACTCCTACGTCTTCGAAGAGATGGGCGCCGAGCAATATGTGCGCTTGGGTGCACTGCTCCTTCTTCTCGGTACGGCGGGATTTTCTTTTGCGATCGTCCAGCAATCTTCCAGCAAGTTCATGGGCCATTTCGTTTTGGACAGCCGCGTCATGGGCCACTTGGTCGTGGAGGCCTCGCAAAATCTTTATTTCGTCGGTCTTGTCCTGACCTACGTTCT
>JBGPIX010000185.1:0-10404 GCA_041485085.1 Candidatus Acidiferrum sp. | reverse complement strand
CGCGCCGCATCGCTCCAACCGCAAGAAACCAGCGACGCAAGATGGCCGGGCGCTGCGCCGCTACCAGCGGCGTTGGATCATCGAACGCACCAACGCCTGGCTCGGCAACTTCCGCCGCCTGGTGGTGCGCTACGACCGTTCTCTCACTATCTATCGCGCCTTCTTTCATATCGCCTGCTTCATGATCGTCTTGCGGAGGGTTGTGCAATAGCTTCTAATCAGACCGATGGGAACGATGGAGTCCTCGGAAGGCGTTTGCATGGGAGCAGCGAGTTGAGGTTCCAGTGTGGAACCTCAAAAAACGACAGCACGCATGCTGTATCCCTAACCGGATTTTAATCAAGGGCTATATCGTTATTGAGTAAATCAGCTTGGCTTTGAGTGCCGCTCGGCCTTTGGAGATGCGCAAGGAATCAAATGCGCATGGGCATGATGATATAGCGGTAGCGGTAGGACTCGTCGGCAAGCGGGCGCATCTGCCCGGCGGATTGTTCGTCTTTTAATTCAATACTGATCGGGCCGTCGGCCGCGGCGCCAAGAAAATCCAGCATGTAGGTGGAATTGAACCCAATAGCGATGGGCTCGCCTTTGAATTCCTTCTCGATGGTTTCTTTGGCTTCGCCGTACTCGGGGCTTGAAGCGGAAATCTCGATGCCGTCTTTCGAAACAGCCAACTTCACGGCGTGGGAGCGCTGATCGGCAAGCTGTGAGACGCGGCGCACTGCATCGCTCAATTCCGCGCGCTCGATGACCACACTCTTGTTATTGTCCCGCGGCAGCACTGCTTCGTAGTTCGGGAATTGGCCGGTAAGAATGCGCGAAATCAGCAGCCGATGGCCGACCTGGAAAAAGAGGTGGCTTTCGTCTTTCGCAAATTCGATCTGTGCGTCGGAGCCGGCAGCGCTGGAAAGCTTTTCCACTTCGTCCATGGCCTTCTTCGGGATAAGCACTTTCACTTCGCCATTCAGTCCCGTAAGTTTGTGGTCGGTTTCCGCCAATGCCAAGCGGTGGCCATCCGTGGCCACCATCGCCAGGGTGTCTGGTTTCAGGATGAGCAGGCCGCCATTCAATGTGTAGCGCGACTCTTCCATTGAGATCGCGAATTTCGTTTTCCCAATGAGGTTTTCAATGATCGGGGCGGGGATTTTGACCAGCGTGTGCGGCATCACGGGCAGCGCAGGGAAATTCTCCTTCGCCATGCCGACCAGCTTATATTTTTTCTTGTCGCTAACGATTTCCACCCAGTGATTCTCAAGTAGCTTGACCTTGATCTCGCCTTCGGGAAGCAAGCGCACCAATTCCAGTAGCTTCTTTGCGGGAATCGTCCCCGCCCCTTCTTTCTTGATCTTGGCTTCGCACGACGTGCGAATACTCAGCTCAAGGTCAGTCGCCGTAATCGTCAACTGGCTGCCCTTGGCCTCGACCAACAGATTCGAAAGAATGGGAATTGTGGTTTTGCGCTCGACGACGCCCTGCGTGGTCGAGAGTTCATTCAACAGCGCGGATTTTGTGACGCTGAATTCCATCGCTTGATGTTCCTCGCGTGCCGTTCCAGGTGCGGTCATTTTGAAATTTACCCTCAATCAGGCCTGGGACAAGGCCTTTTCCTGCTTATTTCTACCGCTGCCGTACTTTACTCGCTTTTGCGCAACTTATAAAGCCCGCAGCGTCCCCCAGAGCTGTGGAAATAGGTGGGAAACACAGTTTTCGATCTCCGCACTCACCAGCAAGAATCAGAACCAATAATTCACAACTACAATCATCAAGGCAAGGTATTTCAAAACTTTTTTGAAACTATAGAGCTTGTTGTTGTGATGAGCGCTGTGAATCTGTGGAAAGCTCAAAAACCTCAGCCGCACACTTGGGTTAGGGACTTACGGTCCCGGTGGCACTTTGTGGGAATCGCGGAAAATAATGCCCTGATCAGTTGGTCCGCCATCTAGTTCAGGATTTGATCCACTGTAAGTAACAGGTTTTCCGCACTTTTCTCATACTTTCTCCACAAGTAACGAGCATTTAATCGTGGGCGAACTCGAAAGAACCTGGAGGTATGGCACAGATAAATTAAGGCAAACAATGCCAAACGCAGGCGGAGGCGGAGAGAGCGACTGCGTTCCTGAGAAAGATGAAAGGGAAAGGACTGCGGTTTACTGTAACGCGTCCATCAGACGCGTAATCGTGCGATTCAAGTCTTTATCGGACCGGCGCAATTCTTCAATTTTGTTGATGGAATGCAAAACCGTGGTGTGATGCTTGCCGCCGAATTGCCGGCCGATCTCCGGCAGCGAAGCGGTAGTGAGCTGCTTCACGATATACATCGCCACCTGGCGCGGAAACGCAATCGCGCGCGTGTTGCTGCGGACCTTCAGGTCCTGCTCCCGTAAATTGAAATGCTCGCTCACGCGTTTCTGAATCAGATCGATAGTGACGCGCTTTTCCTGCGAAGCGATGATGTTGCGCAGCACCTGTTGGGCCGTCCCCAGCGAAACCGTCGCGCCCGTCAGCGAGGCGTAGGCCATCAGCCGCGTCAACGCGCCTTCCAGTTCGCGCACGTTGGATTTGATGGCCCGCGCGATGTACTCCGCAACGTCATCCGGAAGGCCAAAGCGGTCGTTCTCCGCCTTTTTCTGAAGAATGGCGATCTTGGTCTCGAGGTCCGGCGGCTGGATATCCGCGATCAATCCCCATTCGAACCGCGAGCGCAGCCGCTCTTCGATGGAGTTAATGTCCTTGGGCAGGCAATCCGAGGAAATCACAATTTGTTTCTGCTGCTCGTAGAGCGCGTTGAAGGTATGAAAAAACTCTTCCTGGGTCCGTTCTTTTCCCGCGATGAACTGAATATCGTCGACCAGCAGCACATCCACGGTATGGAAGCGGTCACGGAAGCTGATCATGCGGTCAAAACGCAGCGAGTTGATCACTTCGATTGTAAATTTCTCGGCGCTGACGTAGCTCAACCGCATCGCCGGATTGCGCTTCTTGATGGTGTGGCCGATGGCGTGCATCAAGTGCGTCTTGCCCATGCCCACTCCGCCGTACAGGAACAGCGGGTTGTACGCCTTGGAAGGCTGCTCAGCCACGGCGCGCGAAGCGGCATGCGCGAACTCGTTGGACTTGCCGACTACAAACGAATCGAACGTGTAGCGAGTATTGAGCTGGTGATCGCTGCTCTCAAAATCCAATTTTGCTTGCTTCACCCCGGAAACCACGGGCGCCGCCTGAATCGGTTCCTCTTCGGTGCAAACGTACTGCACTTTCATGTTCGGCGTGCCGATTTCATGAAAAACGGCTTTGACGATGTCGCCGTAAGTGCGCGTCAGCACCTGCCGGAAGACTGCGCTGGGAATCTGGATGTAAAGGGTGTCACCCTCGGCCCGGTTCAGCCTCGTAGGCTGGAACCAGGTCGTAAAAGTGTTGATACTGACCCGGGACTTTACCCGCTCTAGAAATTTGTCCCAGGAATTCACAGTTTCGCGTTCGCGCCCCGTTTGAGTTGCTGTTGTCATCGGAAGAGAATAGAAAACCCTGCGCTATTTCCACAGCTGTGAAAAAACTGTGGAAAGCAGATCCATTCGCGTCTTTCTTCAGGCTTCGGAATTCTTGCCCGTGCTGGAACGCTCTACCTACCCCTGTCGCCCCGTGCGCGGCCCGTCTGGAATTGTCGGCCCACGAACCGCCGTTATGAGTCAGCGCGGGATTGTCTCTGATTGGCGCGTACGGGGCAAGAGAAAAATAGGAGAAGGCCTGCACCGGCGTTCACACACCATGCACAGTTTTTCCACAAGCACAAGTTTTGTGCAACCTCTCCAGATGACACCGATTTTCGCGGCATTTGTGAATATATTTTCACGCAACGCGCGGACGGTGCACAGAACCCGTGCAGTTTTGCCTGAGGAAAACTCAGCCTATTTCAGATTTTTTTTATCCGGTCGTTCGAACTCGTAGATGCCCAGCGGGTCGCTTCCGATAATCAGACGGTCGTTCTCGACGAGAATAGTGTTGGCTTCGAGCCGTGCCCCTTGTGGCGTGTAGATTTTATAAGTCGCGCGCCGGTTTCCTTCCTTGTCGAAATGCAGCAGCGTGTTGTAAAGCGCGATCCAAACTTCTCCATTTGTGCGGTCCACGCCCACCGCGGTAAGAATCCGCTTGAACGCAGGCTGCTGGCCTTTGCTCTCCTGGCGCACGATTTCCTTCCGCGCGGCCTGCGCCGCGGGCATGGCATCCAGCGAGGTATACTGGATATCCTGCCTGGCGTAGCCCAGGCGGTCATATTGCCGCACCGTGGGCTCCGGCAGGTAAGCAAAAGCATAGTAAAGATGTCCCTGCGCATCGGTCGCAAGCTGTCCGATGTTCAGGTAGCGATTCAACTCTTCGCGTTCCGCAAGCGGCTCTGGATCCCCGAACTCCCGCACGTCCCGGCCGTTCTTGTCGAAGACGATTACCAGGTGTGGCTCTCGAAGCGTCCCCACAGCCACTTCGCCTTCTGGCAGCGCCGCAAGGGAAATAGGATTCTTTATAGTGATGGAACGAAGCGGCGTGCCCTCCGGAGAAAAAACCTGGATGAGATTCGCGCCGCGGTCCGCGACATATATCTTGCCATCCGCTGCCCCGTCGCAATCTTCTCCGAACGAAATCAGGGGGTGTACTTGGCCCGTACCGCTCGAGGCTACGCCGGCTTCGTTGATCGACAATACTTGCTTACCCTGTGCGTCAAACACCAGCAACCCTGGCGATGGCGAAGCCAAAATGTACAGCCGCCCATCCGCGCCCCTTTTCACCGTGCGCAGCCCGGGACCAACGCCCGGGAAAACCCTCTGCTTGGCGATGAGCTCGCCCGCGTCCTGAGCAGCCGCACTCCCCGCCCCGCAAGCCAACAGACACATCACCGCAAGAACTTTCACGATCGAACCCACCCTCTTTCGCATGATTCTTCAGATTACTACGGACGTGCGCAGGTTGCCCCGCGCTGCGGCCGCTTACCGGAACGATTAGTCAATACGGAAACGCAACCGTTCGATGGAGCGGGCCCGGAGCCGGCCGGCGGCGTTGCGCGGGCCTTCGTCGTCTGTTTCGATCAGCACGCAGTTCATCTGCACGTCGCCGGATGCAACCTCGAACCGCGCCGGCAGGCCATTGAGAAATTTCGTGATGATGCCGTTGCGGTCCATTCCAATCACGCCGCCATGCGGGCCAGTCATTCCCACGTCCGTGATGTAAGCCGTGCCTTGCGGAAAAACGTGCTCGTCAGCGGTAGCCACGTGCGTATGCGTGCCGACGACCGCGGTCACCCGGCCATCGAGATACCAGCCCATGGCGATCTTCTCGCTCGTGGTTTCCGCGTGCATGTCCACGAACACAAAACCAACATCTTCTGGAATTCTCGCCAGCTCGCTATCGGCCTTGCGGAAAGGATCGTCAATCGGGGTCATGAACACGCGGCCTTGCAAATTCAGCACCGCGTATTTCACGCCATTCTTCGCCGTGCCCACGTAGAGCCCGCTGCCGGGATTGCCTTCGGGAAAATTCGCCGGCCGCAGCAGCCGCGGTTCGTGCGGCATAAACTCCAGAATCTCTTTTTTGTCCCAACTGTGATTGCCACCGCTAAGGACGGCAATGTCCGTTTTCAGCAACTCTTCCGCAATCCGCGGCGTGATGCCAAAGCCCGCCGCGGAGTTTTCGCCGTTGGCGATGACTAAGTCGATTTGTTTTTGTGCGACAATGTCCGCCAGGCGATCGTGAACGATCTGCCGTCCCGGCGAGCCGACGATGTCTCCTACAAAAAGTACGCGCATGCGATCAGTTCTTAGTCCTTAGTTTTTAGTTCGCAGTTAAACCTACATCTTGCGGGCGAATAGCTGTTTCCAGTTGGTATCAGGCCCAGCATGCCTTCTTCAATCTTTCCCTTTCCTTACTAACAACTAAAAACTAACCACTTAGAACTAAAATGGAGCGGACCGCTGGGCCGTGGAGAGCTAGGCCGTGAACCTCTGAAATAGTAGGGCGCCACGAGCCAACCGTTAGGCTTTCCTGCCCCGCTCGCGTGTCTTTCTCGGTACTTCCTCAAGAAGACCCGCCAGCGGGACAGGCCGTGCACACAGGCTGTCTATCCGCAGCACCTCAGAGATTCGTCATTGGTTCAAACAGCTTTCGCACCCTCACCTGCTTCGAAGTACCGCTCCACCTTCATTGTAGCCGCAGCGCCAAAGCCGCGTCCAACCGCCGCACCAAGCCCCCAAAAGGTTTCGCTCCACGCGAGACTGTCGCCGGAGGTAGAATCACTGCCTGTATTTGGAGGAAACATCATGCGCCATCCCCGCCGGTCTACTCTAGCCTCAGGGCTGCTGTTCCTTTTTTTCGCTTTTCAACCCGCGGCTCTCCGAGCGGATACCTTGTCCGCCACCCCGCCCGATCAACTCGGCAGAGTGAATTTCCCCACCAGCTGCACCGCAGAGGTGCAACCCGCCATCGAAAAAGCCGTCGCGCTCCTCCACTCCTTCCAATACAAAGAATCGGAGCAGACTTTCGCTGACGCAGCCACCCGCGAGCCAAAGTGCGCCATCGCCCACTGGGGCAAGGCCATGGCTCTCTATCATCAACTCTGGGATTTCCCCGATGACAAAACACTGAAAGACGGCCGCAAAGATGTCGAGATAGCTCAAAAACTCCACTCGGCAAATCCGCGGGAACAGGGCTTCATCAGTGCTGCCGCCGCGTTCTTCCAGAAAAAATCAAAAATGACTCACGTCGACCGTATCAAAGCCTATTCCACAGTCCTGGAACGTTTCTATCGCGAGAATCCTGGCGATGTCGAATTCGGCTCCTTCTATGCTCTATCCCTCGTCTCGCTGGCGGAGGAGGACCACGCCAACGAAATAGCCGACCGGCAGAAAGCCATTTCCATCCTCGACCGGCTTCTCCAGCAGCATCCCGACCACCCGGGCGTCGCTCACTATATGATTCACGCCACCGATCGCCCTGAATTCGCCGCCCAGGGCCTCGATGCTGCGCGCCGCTACGCCGCCATCGCGCCGGATTCCGCCCATGCGCTGCACATGCCTTCGCATATCTTCGTGCGCCTCGGACTTTGGCAAGATTCCATCATTTCCAACATTGCCGCCAACGCTTCCGGTGCTCACGCCGCGGAAATGCACCTCGCGGAGTCGCACTACCAGACTCACGCCATGGATTTCCTGAGCTACTCCTATCTTCAGAGCGGCCAGGAAGCCAAAGCGCGAGAGGTGATTGAACACACTGACCACGTTGTCGGTGCCAGCGACGACGTCAAAGCCGATCACCGCGCTTATCTAGCCGCGCGAACTGCTCTTGAATTGCATCGTTGGAAAGAAGCCGCCGCACTGCCGATTCCTGCCATCCGCAAGAATTGGCTAGACACCACCTATTGGGCGCGTGCCATTGGCGCAGCGCGCAGCGGTGATGTGGCCGGCGCGGAATCGGACGTCAAGGAACTGACTCAGGTCGTCGCCGACCGCGAGAAGCGCTCCAAGAAGAGTGGCTACAACGTCTCTGCGGAGAAGGCCACCGATCTACGTGAAGCCGAAGCCTGGCTGGCCTTTGCCAAGGGAGAATCGGCCGAAGCTATTCAAGAGTTGCGCGCCGCCGCCGACCATCAGGACAAAAATGGCGGCGAATCCGTCGGCATCCCCGCTCGCGAAATGCTCGCCGACATGCTCCTCGAACTTAAACGCCCAGCCAAAGCCATCGCCGAATACAAAACCGTTTTGAAGAATTCCCCGAACCGCTTCGACGGTCTTCTGGGCGCCGCGCGCTCCGCCCAAGCTGCCGGCGATGCCACCGTCGCCCAGTCCTACTACGCCAAGCTTGCAGAGGTCAGCGCCCCCGGCGCCGACCGCCCCGAACTAGCCGAAGCCAAAACCTACTTAGCCGAGAAATAGCTGCAGGTGCCGCGGAACACCGGTCGCGGTTCACGGAGCACCACCGCGCGTGTGCCTACAGATACCGCCGCACCTTGATCAAGTAGGCTCTGTAGCTCTCGCCGAACTTCTCGGTCAGGTATCGCTCTTCCGGCACGACGGCGATGAAATGCACCACTAACAGAGAAAACGGCGCCAGCAGAGAAATCCAGAGATTGTTGAACGCCAGACCCAGACCGATCTGGAGACAGGTCATTCCCACATACATGGGATTCCGCGTGAACCGGTACGCTCCGCTCAGCACCAACTCGGGAGTAGGCTTCCATGGTGCCGGGTGCTGGCCGGTGCGGTGGAAGAGTTTCCACGCGTCGGAAAGCAGCCCGAAGCCGGCCAGGACAAAAGTTATTCCAGCTGCAACACCAGCGAATCGGGGGCCTGGAACGGAGAGTTCCATCGCGTACCGAAGCGCCACTCCCAGGAGAAGGAAGGCCACGTAAACGGACGGCGGCGGCAATCGAACGTTGGCGCCGCGCTCGCCGGAATCGGGTTGGCTCATCGTTGCGTTCATTCTCTAACGACGATTCTACTGCAAAAATGGGCCCGACTCTTGCGTGCTTTACTTTACCAACCAAAACTATTGAATCTTGTTGTGCTGCGCGTTGCCGCCCCATGCGTACCACCCGTCGGCATCCTTGTTTCCCGTCTTCAAGCAAATCAGCCGCCCGTCAGAAGTCCCTACATACACGTTCCCTTTCGCCAGTGCGGGCTGGAACGCGATCGGCGCCTTCATCGCGTAAGAAAATCCGACAGCCCCATTGCTCTGCCGCACGGAAACGAGGTTGCCCGCCGCCCCCGCAAGGTACAGATAATCCCGTCCCACTGCCGGCGGCGAAAAAACCTGCCCACCCGGCGCGCCGTGTGAACCGACAACTTCAGCCTGCCACGACTGTTGCCCGTCCGACACCCGCACGGAGTTAATGTAATTCCCTTGAGCATTCAAAATCTGTCCCTTGCTCACCGCCGCGCGCGAGCCCTGATAGGCCCATGCACCAGCCACCGAGCTTACGCCGACCGCAGCGTTAGCCTGGGCCAGCTTCGCGGAAGGAGGAGCCGCGCTGAAGCCCACCGAAGAATCCAAGGAAGTCACCGCCTGCGCCGAAAGTGCCACACCGCCGCCGCTTCCCTGCTTGAGGTAGTCGGCTTTACTCTTGGCGATCAAATCCTTGTCACGCGCGTTTCCCTGCTTGGCGTCTACGCGCGCCAACCCTTCGACCGTTTCTTTCCCCGCCAGCGTCTTGCGTGTCTCGTAGAGTTGCCCATTGGCAATCACTGGCGCGCTAGTGGCCGCGTTCGCCTTCACCCACAAGACGGAGCCGTCCGTCGCATTCAACGCATAAGAACTGCCATTGAAGGTCGTGAAATAAACAGTTCCGTCGGAGATCACCGGCGCCGTAATCACGTCGCCCGAAATTTCCTGCTCCCAAATGTGGCGACCAGTGCTGAGTTCCGCCGCGAGCAGCCGATGACTGCCGCCCGGCGACGCTGGCCGGGGATGATACTCCGTGGGCTTCGCAGGCCTGCCTGTTGCCGCTGGATGCGCCATGAACAGCACGCCCCTGTCAATCGCCGGCTGGCTCATCAGGGGATCCCCCAGCCATTCCTGCCAGATCACGCGTCCCCTGCGCTCATCCACCACCACCAGCGTGCAGCTCTCGGTGTTGAACGCCACCATCCCGTCGGCCACTACCGCCGCCGTCGGGCCATCATCGCCAGTCTCGATTTTCCAAATAATTCTTCCCGTCTCCGAATCCACCGCATAAAACTCATGCGATCCGTACCCGCCGCCAACGAAAAGCATCCCGTCCGCATAAGCTGGGGTCGCGATGGGCCGCCCGCCCGGGAGCCGCAGCACCCATCCGCTGTTTCCGTCTGGAGTGCCGAATGAAACCGCCTCCAAGTCGCGGCTTGTCGCCGGCAAATTCACATTCATCGCCTTGCTCAAATCAATTCTCTGCGTGGCCTGTTTAACAGGCGCATCGGCAATCTTGCTCGTCGCCTGCGCCTCGGACTTGGTCTGCTGGTGCGCCTCTGGCGAAGACAGTAGGGCAGAAACACCCATAAGCAAGCTAATGCTGGCGCAAAGCGATAACGTCAAGGCATTTGAAGAAGACATCGGAACCTCCAGAGCGCAACGCGCCTATCACCGGCAGTCGCGCTTGCAGGTAGAACGCCCAGGGCTGGAAACCTTGCAGGGAAATTTCAGTGAGGAAGCCGTGGACGAGCCGGACATTTCGCTGGCAATGGCCGCCCCGTCCGCCGATTCGCTCTCGTTTTTAGAAATGGAAGCCCAACTCCGACGTCAAGGCGCCCTGCGTTCTCATACAGTTGCGATAACACAGATCCAAGCTGCTCGATATCCTGGGTCAAAATCGCGTCAAAGAATTGTTCGCGGAGTTCTTCAAAAATCATCCTCAACCGCGGTGCCATGCGGGAGCCCAGGCGTGTCGCTTTG
>JBGPIX010000184.1:0-10405 GCA_041485085.1 Candidatus Acidiferrum sp. | reverse complement strand
CGAATCCGGCAGAGTCCCCAGTTGGCCACTGCCACGATCATGATGCTCACTTCGGCGGGTCATCGAGGTGATGCGGCGCGTTGTCAGGAACTGGGGGTAGCGGCTTACCTCTTAAAACCCATCCGTCAATCCGAATTGCGAGAGGCCATCGCCCGAGTACTTGGGGCAGCACAGAAGGAGGGTGCAATTCCACTGATCACGCGATTTTCCCTCCAGGATGCGCGCGATCCTTCGTCGTTCTTGAGCGTACTTCTTGTGGAAGACAACGCAGTAAACCAGCGGCTGGCAGCACGATTACTCGAGAAGAGAGGACATCGCGTGGTCGTTACCGCAAACGGCCGGGAAGCGCTCGCGGCGCTTGAGATGAACGCTTTTGACTTGGTCTTAATGGATGTGCAAATGCCGGAGATGGATGGGCTAGAGGCGACAGCAGCGATTCGTAAGAAGGAACAGCTTAGTGGCAAGCATCAGGCCGTGATCGCTCTGACGGCACATGCTATGAAAGGTGATGAGGAGCGCTGCCTGAATGCGGGCATGGATGGCTACCTGAGCAAACCGATCCGCCCGCAAGAGCTCGATGCCATCCTAGAGGGTTATGTGACTCGCCGCAGAGAAATCGCCAGTACACATGGAACTCCTGTTTCCACCAACTGAAGTCGAAAATTCCCGAATGGGCCACTTCTTTTGGTAGCCTCTCAAGGGCCCTGCAAGACAACTAGAGTTTTCAAAACGCCGGCCTAACTCACGGTCAGCCGGATTACCGGACATGGGGAGTCTGCGTAGTTTGACTCTTCCCGCTTCGGATCTGCCGAGGCACTCTCATAGGCGGCTGCCGGGAGGCGGCTAGCAATAGCGATTGGAGTATCCGTAGGAGAGCCGATAAAATAAAATCATGACTCCCCAAAAAGCGCGACCTAAAAGCATTTCCGAGTACATTAATGCCGCCCCCAAAGAGGCTCAGAAGAAACTGCGCGAAATGTGCGCGTGTATTCGCAAATCGGCGCCCGGGGCCAAGGAAAGCCTGAAGTGGGGGATGCCGGCCTTTTCCTATGGGAGGATTCTGGTCACGTTTGCCGCGCACACACACCACGTTGGATTCTATCCCACGCCGTCCGCCGTGAAAGCCTTCGCGAAGGATCTTTCGAAATTTGCGACGGCTAAAGGGTCGATCCAATTTCCGCTGGAGAAGCCGCTACCTCTAGCTCTGATTCACAAGATCACGGCGTTCCGCGTTCGAGAAAGTGCCGAGGAAGATAGAAAGTGGAAAACGTGAGGGAGAACTTCCGCGCAGTTGGGGAACCGGAGATGCGGACCTCATCGTTTTCGAACAAGTTCCCAGGCCGAGTGCCCGCAGGGTGATGAAAGAAGTCATTCTCTACGCTTCTGAACTTGCCTCCATGCTTTCTGCAGGCCGCGCGCGGCAATCTGTTGTTCAAGTTCGGCGCTTTGGATGGCCTTGGCGGATGTGTTGAGCATGGAGCGAATGTCGCGCAAGTGCTTGTCCGAGCCGCCTTCCCGGTAATATTCGAGCTTGCGGACGATGACGTACTCGGGAGGCGCAACGACGAGCACTTGGCCTTCCACTTCCAGTTGCCGCGCCCGCGCCAGTCCCCAGGCGTGCAACGGATCTCGTCCGCTCAGATACACGTCCGCTCTGAAACCGGTTTCGTGGTGAATAATGTTGAAGTGTCCGCGTTGTTCGCGCGCCACTTCCACGGCGATCACCTCTGCCGGTGGACAATAGAACTCTGCCGGCGGGAAAACCTCGACTAGCCGGGCAATGTGCTCCCGATCCAGCACGACGATCAAATCCACGTCGTGGGTCAGGCGCGGCTCTCCATAAATGATGACCGCCACGCTCCCGCTGACCATGTAGGCCACGCCCAGCGCATTCAAGCGCTGGGTGAACATCAGAAAGAGGTTAGCCTCGGGCATACAAGAAAATATCGCGAACGGCCTGCCGGATGGTTTCGTCGGTCCAATCCGGATGTTCTGCGCGCAATGCGGCCGCTTTCACTTGCCGGGCAGAATGATATAGCTGTTCGGCCGCCCGCAATTTCTGCGCTGGCGACATTGCTTGTAAAATCCGTTGCGCTTCGGGTTTGATCACTGTGTCTCTGTCTATATCCCTAGTCATTCGCTTGGCAGCGGCGACTCCCAATGAGTCGCATAACTGGACTTGCGGCCCACATGGTTCAGAAGTGGGTTCAAAGACCAATATAAGACTGTTAGCCTGCTCGCTCAAAGAAGTTACTTGCGTTCGTCGAGCAGGGCTTTGAGGCGGGCGTAGCCGGCGCGGCTCACCGGAAGGCGGGTGCCGTCAGCGAGAATCGCCAGACGGCTGTCCTTGCCGTAGGGCTCGATGCGTACGACGCGTTCCAGGTTCACGATGTAGGACCGATGAATGCGCACGAAGCTATCCGGGTTGAGGCCGGCTTCGAGGCCCGCGATGGTTTGCTGCTTGAGATGTTTTTTTCCATGGCTGGCCAACGCCACGTAGTCGTCCTGGGCCTCGGCGTAGTCAAGCTTGCCGACAGGAATCAGCGTAACTTTCGTGCCGTCCCTCACCACCAGGCGCTCCAGGAATTGCTGCGGCGGTCGCGCGGTGGCCGCAAGCTCGTGCGCTGACGGCATTTTTTCACCTAGCCGGCCCTTCGCTCTTTCCACAGCCGCGTCAAAGCGCTCGCGGCCGATGGGTTTCAAAAGATAGTCGACCGCGTGGACATCAAACGCTCGCATCGCGTATTGGTCGTAGGCGGTCACAAAAATGACGGGCACTTCCGTGCCAATCAATTCCAATACATCGAATCCCGTCAGCTTGGGCATTTGCACATCGAGAAAAATCAAATTTGGTTTGTGTTCCGCGACGGCCTTCACGGCTTCCATGCCATTCGCGCATTCCGCGGCGACTTCAATCTCCTTATGAGTTTGCAGGAATTCGCGGATCACATGGCGCGCGAGTTCTTCGTCATCCACGATTAGCGCTTTCCATCGATTGTCTGGCGATTGACTCACGCTCTTTCCTCGCTTTCCGCCGGAAGAGACAATCTGACTTGAAAGAGCTCGCCTTCGGTGTTTACGAGCAGGCTGGCGTCTTTCCCGTAACGTGCCTCCAGACGCCGCTGCACGTTTTTCAGCCCCATGCCCCCGGAGCGCCGGGGCGGAGCATCCGGGTCCCATGAATTTTCGACAAGGATGGACAACCGCCCGTTCTGCCGCTGCACGGCCAGGCGCACGTCACCGCCCTCAGGAAGGCTGGCGATCCCATGTTTGACGGCGTTTTCGACGAGCGGCTGCAGCAACAAAGGCGGCAGCAGGCAGACCTTGGACTCTTCCTGAATCTCCTCATGCATTCTTAGTCGTGCTCCAAAGCGAACCATCTCAATCGCCATATATTTTTGGAGCAGGTCTAATTCCTCGAAAAGACGCACAGAACTTTTCTCGCCCAGACCCAGTGTCAAGCGCAAAAAGTCACCGAGCAGCACGCACATATCACGAGCGCGCGCCGAGTCGATGCTGGTCAAAGCACTAATGGAATTCAAGCTATTGAACAGGAAATGCGGATTGATCTGGGCTTTCAGGGCTTTCAGCTCCGCATCGCGGGCCTGGATGCTGGTCTCCATAGCCCGCGTCTCAAATTCTCGCGAAGCGTCTTGAGCGAGCGAGACGTAGTGAAACGATATCGCCAGCAGGTAGAACACGCATCCTGCTCCATAAACAATCGCGGTCCGTTGGTCAAACCGCGCGTCAATGCCATGCAAGGCTGGTACGTAGGACAATGCACGAGCAAGCAGCTTTCCGACTCCGAGCCACAAAAAGCTGAGTATCTGAGCGGCCACGATGTGCGTCGCCAAAAGGCGCCAGACCGGTGTTCGGTCGATAGGGGCGACACGGCACGAATACCAAGCCGGCAAAGAAATCAATTCTCCGACCGAGGCCAGCGCGAACCCCAGGATCCCAGCGTCCAACCAGGTCAGTCCTTGCGGCGTTTGTAACAAGACCGCAAGCAGGCCAGCAATGGGTAAGGCTGCGATCTTGTAAATTCTGTGTTGGCTTTTTAGGGAGCCGGTCAGGTTCATAGAGGCGGCTCAGTTCTTGATCTCCACACTGCCGAAGACCGCTGCCCCGGTCAAGATCAGCGACTTTCTGAGTGGATTGGCAGGGTTCTCGTTCCGGTAGTTTCTCGTATCGTCCTGGAAACTGCCGAAAACTGCTTGTCCGCGGGAGGTTATCTGCCAGCCCTCAGGAACGCGCAGTTCGACGCTGCCAAACACCGAGTTGATCTCAAGGATTGCTTCATCCTGTAGTATGTTCGTGTCGCGCAGGTCGAGCTCAACGCTGCCAAAAACAGCTTGTATGTATCCGCCCTGGAAATCCTGGCTAGTAATTCTCCGCTCGATGCCTCCGAAAATCGCCACCTCGTTCAAGGTCGTTCGCGGATCAGTCTGTGGTTGGCCGCCCAGAGCGTCGCTGACTACCTTGGAGACCCTTCGCGTTTGCAAAGAGCTCCACATCACGAGCACTCCCGCCCCGATGATGGCCATCGGCCAAAGCTCTCCCCAGCTAAAATGGGCAATCCCCAGGCTATTCAACTGAAAGAGCACACCCAGGATGATCATTACGACGCCAAAAACACGGCCGGATTTGCAGGTGAGGTTCCAAAGTCCGATGATGATGAGAATCAACGGCCAGAAACGATAGACGTGGCTGATCGCGTGAATCCCCATGTTGTCGAGCAAAATAAACAGGCCGACGATGGCAATGATTCCGCCAGAGAACATACCCCAGTGTGAAGGGAGAGGCCTTATGCCGTCTTTCCCTCGTATTCCGATACCGATATGCACGCCGGACAGAACATCGCGGCGGATCTTGTCCCGGAGATTCTCGCGATATTTCTTGCTGTCAAATTCTTTTTCGTCACTCATATTGCTCTCTCTGGCTCTCCACGCCATCCTTCATCAGTATGACCGAGTATCATTGGTCTCCGGCTGCTGACGAGCCTGCCGAGACGCCGAACACTGCTGTCTGGCGCCCGAGTGCGCGGCGCAAGACAGCCACACCGGCGAAGATTAGAACCAGCGGCCAGAATGATACCAAGATCTGAAGCAAAGCCGAGATAAACCCGGCCGGATCGAAAGTGTAAGCCTGCAAAGCGTGCAATCCGGCCAGGCCGGCGGCTGGGAGAACTCCCAGTCCTTGGTGCGCCGAAATGCCGGCGAAATCATTAGCGGCTGCTGCCACTTCATCCAGGTTGGCGAAAAGAATTACGAGGCCGAGTGCGAGTAGGACTGCTCCTGCAATCGATTTCAGGCTTTGTAACGATGCTTTCCGCGCCGCCATGCTGGCCTCCTGAAGGGCTATTCCCTGGCCCCAACGCGAGAATAGGGGCCCCTGGGTAGGAGTGCATCAAGGATTCGGCCAAATAGGCGGATTTACCGGCGAATGGCGGTTGCGGGGCGGGGAATAGAGGGAGCCGCGCGAAAGAGAAGAGTGGCGAAAGCCGGGAAACGCAAAAAACAGGGCTAATATCCCACTGCTATCCCAGCGCCTCGTTCATCGTGGCCACCTTGCAGCCAGCCACCATCGATCAAAATGCCTTCGACACGGGCTATGACCACGGGCTTCGCTTCTTCAATGTGATATCCGGCCTTCTTGAGCAAGGCAATAGTGTCCGGCGAAATGCCGCGCTCGATATCGAGACGATCGGGCTTCCATTGATGGTGGACGCGGGGAAAATCGATGGCGTCTTGAATATTCATACCGAAATCCATGACGTTCAGCATCACCTGCAAGACGGCAGTGATGATGCGCGATCCGCCCGGTGCGCCCAGGGCGAGAAATGGCTTGCCGTTTTTCAGGACGATCGTGGGAACCATCGAGGAGAGTGGACGCTTGCCCGGTGCGATGGCATTGGCCTCGCCTTGCACCAGCCCAAAGAGATTCGGCGAGCCGGGTTTTGCAGCGAAATCATCCATCTCGTCGTTTAGCAAGAATCCGGCGCCCGGCACGGTCACCGCGCTGCCATATCCAGCGTTAAGGGTATAGGTAACGGCCGCGACGTTTCCTTCTTCATCGGCGATGGTGTAATGGGTAGTTTCCGTGGATTCCTTACCGGCGGGCAGACCTGGACTGATCTGCTCGCTCGGGGTAGCCAGACTAGGATCGATCGAGTCGCGGCGCATTCGAATGTACGAAGGGGCGAGTAGCGCCGCGATCGGATTCTTAATAAAATCGGAGTCGCCAAGATATTCATTGCGGTCGGCATAAAAACGCCGCATGACCTCCGCAAGGTAGTGGTAGGTGGTCGCGGAGCCGGCTCCCGTCTTTTCGTAGCCAATTCCATCAAGCATGCCGAGCATCTGCAGGATACCGACTCCCCCAGAACTGGAAGGGGGCGAGGTGATGATGTGGTAGCCCTTGTAGTCGCCTTCGAGAGGTTTGCGCTCGATAGCCTGGTACTCGCGGAGATCTTCAAGCGTGATCAGGCCGCCATTCTTTTCCATCTCTCGCGCGAGGATACGCGCGGTCTCCCCTTCGTAGAAATCCTTGGCGCCCTGATGAGCGATTCGTTCCAGCGTACGGGCCAAATCGGGTTGACGAAGAGTCTCGTTCCAGTCGTAGAATGCGCCGTCCTTGAGGAAGATTCGCTTCGAGTCGGGAAACTGGGAGAGAGATTCCGCACTGCCGCGGAGAGATTGCATCATCGCGTGCGAGACAGGGAAGCCGCTTGAGGCCAGCTCGATAGCCGGTTGCAACAGTGCTGCCCAGGATTGCCGGCCATACTTTTTTTGTGCGAGTTCGAGGCCGCGCACCGTCCCTGGCACGCCCGCGGCACGCCACCCGATCAGGCTGTCGCGCGTCATCTTTCCGTCAGCGTCCAGATACATGTTGCGGGTGGCCTTGCGCGGGGCTTTCTCGCGGAAATCAATGAACGTCGTGCGCCCGTCGGCCATGCGGATGAGCATGAATCCGCCGCCGCCGATATTCCCGGCAAAGGGATGGGTCACGGCAAGGGCGAATCCGACGGCAACAGCGGCGTCCACGGCGTTTCCACCCGATTTTAGGACGGCGACACCGACATCAGCCGCCAGGGGTTCCTGGGCGACGACCATGCCTTTGCGGGCAAACACAGGTTCGTGAGCGTCGGCCTCGGGGACCAGCAAACAGATACTCAGGATCAAGGGAAGAAGCCGAACGCAGCGGAGAGTTCTCATGGGAGCGGATTATAGAGCTATCCCAATTTTTTGTCGCCGCCCCGCAATCAAGACACAGTTCCGGAGTGGCGATGCCTTCCGAGCATCCGTTCGGTGGAGGCGGAGGGCAAAAAGAGTGCGCGAGACAACCTCCTCCAAAGCGAACCAATAAAGAAGGCTTGCAAAAATGTTTCGAACGGACTACGGTAGCGGCACGCGTTGGGACATCCCTCCTGCATACTCTCGTCCCCCCGGGTTGCTAGGAGATACGGAGCGACCTCATCCATGAGTAGAGCTGTCGGCAAAAGTGCGGAACGGTGGCGCTGGTTGATGTATGTAGCGCTGGCGATCTTTGGCGCTTTGGTGACTTTTGTAGGAGCCAGGGCGCAGCAGAAGGCCACGGATGACGCCACGTTCCGGAAGCTTGTCGACAATTTGTGCGCGGCTTGGAGCACGGGAACAGTGGAGGCTCCGGCGAAGTTCTACGCCAAGGAGGGCGGCTTGGTTTTCTACGATGTCGCTCCCTTCTCGTACCACGGTTGGAAGGAATACGAGGCCGGAGTGAAGAAGGAATTTCTGGACAATGCATTGGACATCAAGCTGACCGCCGGGAAAGACCTGAAAGTGACCCGCCGCGGCATGATCGCCTGGACGATTGTCCCGATGCATTTGACGGAAAAATCAAAGAACGGTAAGACTACTGAAATGGATCTCCGCTACACTGGGATTTGGGAAAAGCGCGGCACCAACTGGGTGCTCGTGCACGACCATCTCTCGGCGCCGGCGGCCGACAATTAGAGTCTTGACGAAGAGGGCTGGGCGATTTGCCCATTGCGCAAGAAATGTTCAAGACAGTGCAGTACTACTGGAATGCAGCTCGTGGTTATCGATTCAGTCCGTGGAAGAGTCCCTACATCCGCTGGCGCTTTGAAACGTTCCTCGGGAAAGAAGCTAGCAATCTGACCGCCACCAAGTTTTTTCACCTGGCCTGGAAGTACCGGGACCATATGGAACGGTTTGTCGATTGGGCTGCCGAAAGACAACGCTTCCAGCGCCGCCGCCACGCCTGAATCTCGATCACATCCCTTCGGCAAATTCGGGTAGAGGGTCGATTTGTCGACCGCGAGCCGCCACTTTCAAGTCCGGATTGACGGGCAAACTGGACAAGTAAAGTAATACTTCACATATCCGGCAATCCGACTAAGCGGGACTTTGCGCGTGGTCCGACGATAAATTCCGAGTAGGCCCTGCCAGAAACGAGTCTGTCAGATGCCGGCGTACCAGGCATAGCCTGCTTCTGGAGCTGCGGAGCCCAGACCCTTGCCGAACCCTTTCAGACTATCGGTGACTGTCATGTGGGTGATGAATTTCACGCTCTTGTACCCGAGTTGGCGGGGCAGGCGCAAGCGAAGCGGCCCGCCGTTGCCCACAGGAAGTTCATCGCCATTCAATCCATAAGCAATAAAAGTCTGCGGATGCAACGCATCGGCCATATCGATGCTTTCCCACCAGTCGGGATCGATCGAGAAGTACACCACGTATCTGGCTTGCGGTTGGATCCCCACGAGTCCCAGGACGTGCGAGAGAGGCACGCCGGTCCACTCCGCTATATACGACCAGCCCTCTTCACAAGCCAGTTGAGTGATCTGACTGCGCGACGGGTAGCCCTTAAGTTGGGCAAGCGAAAACGTGCCAGGCCGCGCGACCATGCCGTCGACGGAGAGCCGCCAGTCCACGAATCCGCCAGCCTGAAGGCGCTTGAACTCTTCCTTGAGAGGCGGCATTTCGTTCGGTACTGGACGCTTCGAAATCTGGCTCCGAGAAAACTCACGGGCTAAGGAGTGCCTCGTCAGCAGCCGCTGCGAAGCGTAGGTCAGCGTTTCGCCGAGGCCGTAGATTCCGCCGTGATCGGGGGGAACCAGTCCATACCTTTGCGCAAGGCGTGCGGCCACGCCCAAGCCCGTTACGCCCGCTGCGGCCGCGAGTCCGGTCGTGATCAGTTTGCGGCGCGAGAGATCGTTCATGTGGACTCCTTACCTGTACCGGCGCGGCCGGTGATCATCGCTCGCATGCGGCTCCTGAATCCGGCAAACCAAACCATCACGACGTGGACCAGAAGGAAGAGCAAGAGAGCCAGGGAGACGAAGAAATGAATTGTTCGCGCGGATTGCTGGCCGCCCAACAAAGTGACGGTCGCCGGAAACGCGGAAACAAAGGCGAGGGACATCGCCAAGCCCGTCCAGATGACTAAGGGGAACAGCACGAAAATAACGAAAAGGTAGGCAAGCCGCTGCAGCACGTTATACGACCAGGCTTCTGCCTCATTAGGCCGTTTGAAACGCAAATGGTCTGCAATTGAGGTGGAGAGCACCCGCCATGAAAGATCGGCCTTTCTCGGGGTCAGGTCTCTCCGAAAATGACCTGTAAGGAAGCCGGAGATGAAATACAGCAAGCCGGTCAAGACGAGAATCCAGGCAGTTTGAAAATGGAGCGCCCGGCTCCAGCCGTTCTGGTCCGGCAGCACGTACCCATAACCGGTTGGCACAGTTGCCCTCGAGGAAGGGATCGGTAGTTTAAACAACGGTGTAGTCAAGACATTGCCGGTTTCGCCCCAATAGAAGCGCGGGTGAGAGATCAAAATTTCAGTTCCGCTGACGAGCAGCGCAACAAAGCACAGAGTCGTGACCCAGTGAGTGACGCGGACGAGGGCAGAGTGCCGCGAAGTAATCGTCGTGGCTGAGGCGGCCGAAGCGGAACTTGGGACGCTAGCTCCCAGCCGTGCCCCAACGGATTCCAATCGCGACATTTCTAGCCTCCTGCTGAGGCTGTGACTTGCTTTCCCAAGATACGCGACATACTACCACGGTGCAGGGGCTCAAAGGATTAAGTCCTGGATTACGGGGTACTCGGAAATGATCCCCATGCCTGATTAACGCAGCGCTTATTGGACAAGTGCGCCTGACTGTGCGGAGGTCCCGTTCTGGGAACGGCTCCGTTTTCCAAACAGACCCACTACCCCAGTTGCCATGGCCTGCGCGGCTCTCTCTGTCCGGAGGTATAATACTGCCTGAGAGGAGGATCCATGGAAGAGCTGAAGATCCTCCAGAAGACAGAACAACTGCATGAAGCCCTTTGGTGGGAAGCCGAGGCCGAAGGTCGAGTTCACTGCTATCTCTGCCCTCGCCACTGCCACATCCATCCAGGCCAAGCGG
>JBGPIX010000183.1:0-10489 GCA_041485085.1 Candidatus Acidiferrum sp. | reverse complement strand
TAGCCTGAAGTCGAGGGACCCGCCCCGGCAGTTTTCGCAAGAGCAGATTCTTCGCGCAGAAACCGCGCGAAGGCGCAGAGATCTAAAGAGGTTACAGACGTCACGGACAGATACTTGTTTAGAACAATTGGTTAACCATAATGGGGACCCCCTCCCCGGTTTTTCAAAAGTGATAGATTCTAAAGGGACTTTAAGTTGTTTTAGAATCAACACTTGTAGAAGTGTTGATTCTGCGTGGTTTATCGGAGCTTTGAGTTTAGATAAGAGTAATACTTGAGGGCCTAACGGGTAGACCCTCCCTCCCCTATTTTTGAAACGATATGATTCGATTGTGTTTATGGGGTGGGGGTCGGTAAGCGATATGAGAGGAAAGGACTTAGGAGAAAGTCGGCAGAAGAATCTCGCGCAGGGACGCTGAGAGCGCAAAGGTTTCGTAGAGAAGAGCTGCCGAGGATGGGATACGGCATACACGGGAGAGAATAGCACACCTTAATGAAGATGCTAAGTGCTTTACAGCGAACGGTCGAAAATGAGGGCTGAACCGCTATTAGACGTGCTGAGTGGTTTGAGTGGATGCGGGGCGAACGGGAAAAAAGCAAAGGCAACCCCCGCACCCTTTGTAAAACCAACACCCAAAGGATGCGGCACCCCCTCTTACGAACGCAAGGGTCGCCCACCCGCCTTATTCCGAGAAGATCAGATGAGGGAGCCAAGGAAGTTGACCGGACAGCAAAGGCGGCCGGGAACCTTCCGAGCTATGTCGATTATGGATTTAAGAAGGGCAAAATTGGGCGCTCAAAGAATAACAGCAAGAAATCGGCGCAGCTTTATCCGGCGGCGGGGCAGACGCCCATTATTAGGCCTTATAAGAGCGATATGGCAAGTCGGGAGATCCAACTGTTCAAATTTGAAGTGTGGGATGACAGCAGAAAACTGTTTTTCGACAAGTTCCAGGCGTATACGGACAATGCGATCGGTAACGAGATCCACAGGCAGAATGTGTACCAGGTTCGGATGAACGACATCCCAAAGTATCCTCAGATTATTGAGATTCTGTGGTCGAGAAAGGAAAGGGATTTTGTTGCTCAGTGGATTGTCGCACCGTAGGTAGACGGGCGGGGAGAGCGGGACAGGCGGGAAGTTCGCTGTTTTTTGAAACTACGATCAGTGTGAGTCATAGCAGATAAATATCAGAAAACGTCCCGTCTGTCCCCCGGGGCGTCCCCGGGGCCGTCCCCCGGGGCCACAGCTATGGTTTCTTGTACTCCGGATTCAGGGGGCCGAGAGATTTCGGTCTCGGCTTGGGTGGCTTCGGCTTTTTTGCGCCGGGGCTGATTAGCGGCGATAACGGTTTCTTGCTCTTACTCATAGGCATCCTCCAGGAGACCAGCGACACTTCTCAGTACTGAAGACCCATCAGCGTTGGCATAATTCTCGCTTTTTTTGCAATCGTGGCGCAGGAACAGAGCCACTCAACCGGACTTTATAGGGCTTCGCCGGCGAACACTCACAGTTATTGCACGACAGAATCCCGATTTGGCAAGATATTGGAGAGGCAGACATGATCGGCTGTTGTTCGCGCGACGGCATAATCTTTCAAAGAAGAGAAACTATATTCCAACTCGCCAAGGGAATATATTACTCGCCCGCGATCACTCCAACACTCTGGGTCGGCGAGGCTGTCCTTGGCGAGTGGCATCTGTCTTGTCTCCCCAAGCTCGATTTGCATCCTCAAATGCAACCATACCACTGCTGCTTTCGTTCCGTTGGATGCGTCTTGGAATCACCAGAAATTGGCCACGGCGATCTGCTGGTCTATGGTGTTATCGGCCATAGACCGAGCGCGGGGTACATGCGGCCTGAATGGCGGGGCTACAGCCTACAGTTAGTTGCTCACTACGGATGCTGGTATTCCCGAAAGCTTGGATGGGAGACAGGCCAGAAGGCATATTCGAGGCTTTGCGAGGCGCTCAGAGCGGAGGGTGGAACTCCTCCCCCGCCGCCCTTCTTTTAAGACGCGAAAAACACAAGACGTCCCCGGTTTCCCCCCGGTTTCTGGAAGGCATTCATCGATGAGGATCTTCATTTCCCGAAGCGGGCCAAGAGGAGGGTCTTGGCTTCTTCCAACGCGGCGATGGCTTGCTCGCGGCTTACGCCAGGGTATTGCTTCAGAAATTCATCCAGCGTTTCTCCGCCCTCCAAATAGTCAAGCAGGGTCTGGAAAGGGACGCGCGTGCCACGGAAAACAGGTTCTCCGCTGTGGATGTCCGGATCTTGGACAATTACGCTATGAGAGGTGGTCGCCATCGGGCTCCTCCTGGTCGAAAACTAATTGTCTCATCCCTCTGCACGGAGCGCTCTGAAAAATGTAATCGGTCGGCAATGAAGTTGTCTCTAACCCAGACCCTTACAAACCAAAGGGCCCGGTACCCAAGCCTTCTCTACGTTTTACTTGGTGAGGCGGTCGGCCATCGGTGTCAGCGAAAATCGGGATAAATTTCGTCGGCGATCCAGTAATTTGCCAGAAGGATGGCGAAGAGCGTTCCGGCTATCCAAAGACCCCAGCGAAGCCGATTCTGGGCGGTACTGGATGAGAGCTGAAAGGGGATGTCCACGAAATAGGCGACGGAGTAGCAGGCATTGGCGATCAAGGCGAGGATGGAGAGGAGAAAAAGGGAAGTCAGCGTCATTGCCGGGCGGAAATGGGGCCACGTGAGGACGATCCAAAGAATGGTAACGATGGCGAGGATGAGGTTATAGACGAAGCGGCGCGGTTCCCAAAAACGGGCGGCGTCGGCGAGGAGCCGGCGAAAAGTGCCCGAAGGTGGCTGTCCCAAATCCTGGGGTGGAGCCAATGGCGTGGATTGCATAGGAAGTCGTTCCCCCTTTCCTCTGCGAGGCTTGACGATGCTAATTTACACCGCTGCTTCTCTGTGTCAAGTACTTTTCATAGCAAAGTACATTCAATGTAGTCTGCACGTGTGGTAGTTTTCAGGGCATCGGCGCGGCATCAAAATCACTCCAAAGGGGGCCTGCATCATGATCTTGGGAATGACGACCTTTACCTTTGCTCATGTGGTGTTGAGCCTGATCGGGATCTTAGCGGGAATCATCGTCATGGCCGGGATGTTCGGCGGGAAACGGCTCGACGGCTGGACGGCGATCTTTTTGCTGACCACGGTGGCGACGAGCGTGACCGGATTCCTGCTTCCGGCCCATCGCTTTATGCCGTCCCATGGGGTCGGGATTGTATCGATGGTCGTGCTTGTGCTGGCGATGCTCGCACGCTACTCCTTCCACCTCGCGGGCGGCTGGCGGCGGACCTACATCGTCGCTGCCATGATTGCGCTGTATCTCAACGTGTTCGTCTTGGTAGCGCAATCGTTTGCCAAAGTGCCCGCGCTGAAGGCGATGGCGCCGACGCAATCCGAGCCGCCATTTTTGGTTTCTCAGATCGTGGTTATGGCGCTTTTTGTGGTGTTCACCATCGCGGCTGCGCGTGGGTTCCGCAACGAGGCAGTTCGCACTGCTTGAGAAATCGTGCCCTCTATGTTTGGCCACGGTGTACCTATTTTGTGATGGGCGTGCTCTAACCTAGGAACCGCCCCGGTTCTTCTAGCGGGCGGAACACGGTTCAAGTCTGAGCACCGGTCCAAGTAGGGTTCCTGCGGCAAGAGAGAAACCGAGGAGGGCATTTATGTCCACGATTACAACCAAAGACGGCACACAAATTTATTACAAGGATTGGGGCACAGGGCAGCCGGTGGTGTTCAGCCACGGCTGGCCGCTGAGCGCGGATGCCTGGGAAGACCAGATGATTTTTTTGGCGGAGCGAGGATTCCGCTGTATCGCGCATGACCGGCGCGGACATGGCCGATCGAGCCAGCCGTGGGACGGCAACGAGATGGATACTTACGCGGATGACCTCGCGGAGTTGGTGGAGACGCTCGATTTGAAGGACGCGGTGCACGTTGGTCACTCAACGGGGGGAGGCGAAGTCGCGCGCTATATCGGACGCCATGGCACGAAGCGTGTGGCCAAAGCAGTGCTCATCAGCGCTGTGCCGCCGCTGATGCTGAAGACAGCTGCTAATCCCGAGGGATTGCCGATGGAGGCGTTCGACAAGATCCGCGCAGGTGTGCTCAACGACCGATCGCAGTTCTGGAAAGACCTTAGCGCGCCGTTCTATGGCGCCAACCGGCCAGGCGCCAAAGTTTCGCAAGGATTGCGCGACTCGTTCTGGCTCCAGGGAATGATGGCGGGGCACAAGGCGGTGTTCGACTGCATCAAGGCGTTTTCTGAAACGGACTTCACGGAGGATCTCAAGAAGTTCGACGTGCCGACGCTCGTTCTTCATGGCGACGACGACCAGATCGTGCCGATCGGCGCCTCGGCACTGCTCTCGTCGAAGCTTGTTACAGGGGCCACACTGAAAGTCATTCCCGGCGCGCCACATGGTATGTGTTCGACGCTCAAGGACCAGATGAATGCGGAATTGCTCGCGTTCCTGCAACGCAGCCAGCAAGCCTCTGCCTAAGTGCATGGTTGCGTTGTAATTTGCCTGTCAGCGGGGCCAGACGCCGGCGGTGAAGCATTTAATGGTGTGGAAGCCGAGCTTTTCGTAGAGCTGGACGGCGGTGTGATTGTCAGATGTGACTGTCAGCGTTAATTCGCGAAATTTCATGGAGCGAAGAGCATCGGCGGAAGTTTGCATGAGCATGCGGCCGAGGCCGTGGCCCTGGTAGCCGGGCAGCACGCAGATTTGCGTGGTGTGGCCAACGCCGGGGGAGACTTCGCTGGTGAGGACGGCGGCGACGAGGTCTTCGCTGCCGGGCTCGTGAAGTACGAAGGATGCGCCGGGCACGAATTGGCCGCAGCCGGGAAGCAGAATGATGTTCTTCAGAAATTTCAGCGCGCCGGGACGGCTGCGGTACTGGTCGTTGATCTCGCCGTCGACGTGATTCGCATAAGCCAGATAGATCAGCTTGGCGCAGGGCTCGAAGTAGCGGTCGTTCCAGCGGTTGAGGCGCATTCCTGCCGAGGCGCCGGATTTTGCCTCTTGGACCTTTTGCAAGTCGAGCAGCATGAACTGGCGCGTGTAAAGGTGGAATCCCTGGTCGAGCAGCGGCGTGTCCACCGGACCGCTGAAGGGCATCAGCTGGGCTTCGATGCGCCCGAGATGGGGGATAGCGCGCATGTTGTAGAGCATATCTTCCAGCAGGCGCCGGCCAATCGATTCCTGCGGGAATTTGGCGGAGACATACAAACCGCCGATCAGCCCTTTCTGATCCTCGAGGACGTAAAAGGAATATCCGGCGGCAACGCCGTTTTCGAAGGCCACGCATCCGGCCAGGGCGTGAGCGTCAAGGAAGCGTTTGATGAGCTCGAGCGCGCCGCGGTAGTCCCAATGCAATTCATCGCGCCAGTGCCGGGCTTCTTCTTCGAGCAGAGGCTCAATCTGGCGGACTGTGGTCTGTCGCAAATCGACAATGTTCATGGATGAGGGGGGAAACGCCGAGGCCCCTGCCTGCGAGTCCATCATAAGGGATGCTAAGGAGGTAAAGGAAGCAAAGGAGGTAAAAGAGGGGACACAGGGGAATTTGCTGGGTCGAGGAGTGGCGGAAAAGGTGTGCTACGATGCCAATCGTCACATTTGCATCGTGAGGTAAAGAGAAGCGGCGTTTGCCGCCAGCCCAGTTGCGCAGACGACGAATGCATATCCTCTTCGAGCTTCGCTATCCAAGCAAGTGGTACACCAAGCTGCTGACGGCTCTGCTGGCACTGGCGTTTTTTGCCGTGCTGGCCACCACCGCCATCGCGGGGTTCCTCGTTTATCGCATCGTCAAGCCCCAGCGCGCCAGCACCGAGATCAATATGGCGAGTTTCCCGGGGCGGCCGGAGGTGGTGACTTTCGAGGTGCCGGGGGGAATTGGGACGCGGGAAGGCTGGTTTTTCCCCGGGTTGCGAGGCGCACCAACGATTATTCTGTGCCATGGCTACGAGTCCAGCCGCGGCGAGCTGCTGACGCTGGAATCGGCTCTGCAGGACCACCAGTACAACGTATTCATTTTTGATTTTGCGGCGCATGGCGCGAACGCGGGCATCAGCACGCTCGGTTATCGCGAGGTTGACGAAGTTCGCGCGGCGGTGGACGTCGTGGCGGCGCGGAGCGATGTGGACCCGGCGCGATTCGGGCTTTGGGGCTACAACCTGGGCGCTTATGCGGCGCTGCGCGAAGCGGAAAACGACAAACGCATTCGCGCGCTGGTGCTGGACTCCGTGTATGACCAGCCGAAGCAGATGGTTAAGGTGGGCGTGGAGCGCAACGGTTTGGGCGGATTTCCGTTCATGATCCGCGCGGCGGAGTTCAGCTTTGAGTATTTGAACTATGCGCATCGCGACGACCCGCCGGTTTCGAGGAAATTGATTACATTGACGGGCGTCCCGACGCTTTATATTCAGGCGCTGGACGATCCGGAGCTCGCGGAGACCACGCGGCAGATGTTTCTGAAGGCGCCAGAGCCGCGCGAGCAGGCGATTATACCGCATGGAAATTTTGTGAGCCTTGGCGACGAAGACAAGCGCGCGTATGAGAATCGCGTCGTGTCGTTCTTTCTAGTGAGGCTGCCCGCTGTGGGAAGGCCTGTCCGTTGATTGACTATCGGACTACCAGTAGCGGGCCTACCAATTTGTATGACAAGCGCTTCGAAAGAGCTGCTGTCCACCACAACAAACTCCACCTGCCTACGACGTAACTCTGTCAGACCTGTCGGGGACACAATCGCGAGTGCGGGCCCATTTCGCTCTCCAGTCCACTCAGCGATTTCGCGATCCAGGTAAAAATTCAATCCATACTGCCATCCTCGATTGAGACGAAAGGTAAGGACGGAACCTGAAGATTGCGGGTATTTACGCACAATCTGAGCGACTCGCCGCGGTGAGACTAAGGCGTCCAAGCTGGGAAGTGCCAGAGTATCGATGCTTTCCACGAACATTACGAGGCAGATTACACCGGACGCCAAGAGAAGTACTTTCCGCCCGGTGTAAGCGAACACAAGGCAAGCATTTCCGGTTACCAAAGCAATGATTGCCGACGCTAGAGCGAAGTTGCTCGGCAAGTAGCTCTTGTGTTCCAGGAAAATAGTTACGCTTGTGGTGGCCACTGCTAGCACCGGGGTTAGCGCGAGGACCGCGTAGCCACTTGGCATGGGAACCCTTGGCGCACTCAAGGCCCTGGAGAGGGATATAGCTGTAAGAAATACAAAGGGCAAAATCGCCGGAAGGATGTAGCCGGGGAGCTTCGATTTGGAAATGGAGAAAAAGATTATCGGGAAGGTGATCCATGCCAGTAGATAGATAGAACAGGCGTCAGGCCGCATTCCCAATTTCTTGCGAAATACATAGCTAACGGCACTAATACTCATGCCCAACCAAGGAAACAGAGCTATCAGGAGAATTGGCAGATAAAACCAGAAGGGCTGGATGTGCTGGAATTCGAGGGTGAGGTAGCGTTTGAAATTGTGTTCGATGATGAAGATGCGGAAGAAATCGGGATTGCGGCGGGCACAGAGGACGTACCAGGGAAGAGCGGTGAGGCAGAAGGACGCGATGGCAGCGGGATGAAAGAGGCGGAAGGCGTCGCGCCAGCGTTTGGTGAAGAGCGCCCAGAAAAAAATGGCGCCGCCCAAGAGAATGACGCCGGCGGGTCCTTTGGCGAGGACGGCGAGGCCGAGGAAAAAGCCGAAGAGAACGAGGGCGAGCCAGGGAGTTCGCGGGAGGATGGGCGTGTTTTCGTCGCGCGTTAGGCCCAGAACGACGGCGGCGCAGACCATGGCGATGGTGAGCATGCCGCTGAAGGGCATGTCCGTGGCGGCGGCGTGGGAGAAGCCGATCATGCCGACAGTGGTGGGAAGTAGAAGCAGAAGCCAGCGAGCAGTTTCCGCGCCGTAGAGACGGAGTGCGAGCCAGGCCAGTGCAAGTGTGGCGAGTAATGCGGAGATGGCGCTCGGCAACCGTGCGGCGGCTTCGCTCACTCCAAAGAGCTTGAAGCACAGAGCCGCGCCCCAGTAATAGAGAACTGGCTTCTCGAACCACGGCTTACCGTAGAGGCGCGGCGTGACCCAATCGCCGGTTTCGACCATGTCGCGGGCGATCCAAGCGTAGCGCGGCTCATCCGGCCCGACGAAGCCGATGGCGCCGAGATGGCTGAAGTAGCAGACGTAGAGCGTCGCCAGTATAAGGATGGCCCAGCCGATTCGGGCGGCGGTGCTGGTGCGTGCGTTCTCGGAAATGGGAGCGATTGTTTCGGTCACGGAAAGCTGAGTCTAACATCGAACCACTATCTTCCAGCGACGGACCTCTTGCATACTGTCGCCCGGCGGGAAATACGAGCGAATTAGCGAACGCGATGAGGGAATGGATCGAATACGCGGCGGTGTGGGTGATTGTGAAGGGCCTGGGTGTGTTGCCGCGTCCGCTCGCGCGGAGTTTTGCGGCCGGAGTCGTGCGCATATTTTATGGGTTGCTGCCTCGATTGAGAAAAACCGCGGAAGTGAATTTGCGGATCGCGTTCCCGGATTGGAGCGATGGGCAGCGCAAAGCAGTCGTGCGCGGGATGCTGCGAAATTTGGGATGGATGGCGGCGGAGTTCGCCCGCTTTCCAAAATACTCCAGGGAAAATATCGAACAAATCGTAGTGCTGGATGGCCATGAGAACTTTCTGGAAGGGCAGCAGCGCGAGAAAGGCGTGCTCTATCTGACGGGGCACATCGGCGCGTGGGAGCTATCATCGTTTGCGCACGCGCTCTACGGATTTCCTCTGCACTACATGGCCCGGCGAATCGACAATCCCAGGATCGATGCGCTGGTGAATGGTTACCGGTGTTTGTCGGGAAACCGCCCGATCTTCAAGAATGAATCCGCGCGCGTGATGCTGAAGGTCTTGAAAGAGGCCGGAACGGTCGGAATTTTGGCGGATCAGAACACCATGCCGGAAGAGGCGGCGTTCGTGGATTTTTTCGGGAAACAGGCCAGCACCACGACCGGAATCGCTCGTGTGGCTTTGCACACGGATGCGGCTGTGGTGCCGGGATATGCTGTGTGGGATGAGCGCATCGAAAAATACCGGCTGCGCTTCGAGCCCCCGGTGGAATTGATTCGAACGGGCGACACGGAGCGGGACGTTTTCGAGAATACTCAAAGATTCACAAAGGTGATTGAAGAAATTATCCGCAAGTATCCGGAACAGTGGGTGTGGATACACGGACGGTGGAATACCCGGCCAAAAGGCGAGCCGCCGGTATACGATTCCCCTTGAGGCCAGGGAGGAAAAGATTTGGCAGCAACCGACATGAACGGGGCGTTGCGCTGGCGTCTGATCGTCGTAGGCGGGCACACACGCAGCATTGGCAAGACGCAGCTGGTCTGCGACGTGATCTCCGCGTTTCCCCGGGCCAACTGGATCGCGGGGAAAATCACCCAGTATGGCCACGGCGTCTGCGCGCAGAATGGCGAGAATTGCGATTGCGCCCCGGACGAGCATGTCTGTGCGATCAATTGGGAGACTCAGGCAGACACGGGAACAGACAGCGCCCGTTTTCTGGCTGCGGGAGCGCGGCGCTCGTTCTGGCTGCGCACAAAACAAGGGTTTCTCGCCGAAGGCTTGCCGCTCCTGCGCGCGGCGTTACTCCAGGCGAACGAAGCGGGCGGGCTGGAACTTTCACCAGTGATCGTGGAGAGCAATTCCTTGTTGCAATTCCTCAAACCCAGCTTGTATTTTGCCGTGGTCGACCCGGCCAAGGAAGATTTCAAGGATTCCGCTCGCGCCGCACTGGACCGCGCCGATGCCCTGGTGCTCCGCGGGTCCTCGGACACTCTTCCTGCGGAAGGGCCTTCTTGGATCAAGCTTCCCGCGCGGTTGCTCAAGGAAAAGCCGTCCGTGACGCAGCACGAGGGCGATCCGCTACCCGAGCCGCTTCACGTCCTCGTGCAGCGCGCTTTGGAGAGGCCCGGAGCTGTTTTGATATGACAACGCGGAACTGCAAACGCCGCATCTTAACCGTTGACCGTCCCAGCGAAGGCGGCGATAATTGAGTAGTACTTGTGTTACTCGAACCCTAACCGCCGCGTTGCTTTTGTGGGGAAGTGCTACGCAACACGGTAGTTAAATTGATTGCAATGATTGTTGGACGGGCCCGAGGGGCCTGTGAATTACTGCTCTTGGGGGAGCACTGATGGCCTCATTCGCCAGAATGGGAGAAGAAGTTTCCGTCGCTCCGGCTCCGGTCCTGCAACCCGACCAGGAGTGGGCTTCGCGTTTGGAAAAGACCATCGAGCGCGGCGCGAATCACCTTCTTTCTCTTCAAGCCGAAGAAGGTTTCTGGCAGGGCGAGCTTGAAGCAGATACCACCCTCGAATCCGATTACATCTACTATTTGCACGTTCTCGGAAAAGCCGATCCGGAACGCATTGCCAAACTAGCGAACTACGT
>JBGPIX010000182.1:0-10502 GCA_041485085.1 Candidatus Acidiferrum sp. | reverse complement strand
CGCGATTTTTAATTGTGGACGAACGTTGACCTGCGTGAAGCGCCAGCCTCCCTGGTCCTTCCCGATAATTCCTTCTACCCTCACCTCAAGCGAAAGGAATTCAAACTTGGAGAACAGAGCCATTCCTGAGAAGGTGCTTACGAAACATCCGGCCACCGACGCTATCAGAAAGTGCTCAGGCGTCCAGTTCCCGGGCTCCCCTTGAAATTCGGGTGGCGCGCTGAACGCAATCTGGCGTTCAACATCATCTGCGGCCACGATGCCGCTCCGGACTGTCGTCGAAGACGCGCTAACGCGGTATATATAATGATCTTCCATTTGCCCCTCCTGTTTTCTGCGCTAACACCCCCTTGATTGGGGGCTCTAGAACTCCAATATGAAAATTACTCCTCTGTGATTCCCAATGTGGTGACCTTCGTCACATAGGTGGGTAAGAGAAGTCACAGCTTGGTCCAAGTTCCATGCCTCGGGAATGCTTGGAAACGAGTGTTAACTCAAGGAGCCCTCGAGGGGCGGCAAACAACTCTTGGTGTACAGCCTTGATGTGTTTCACAGTTCACGAATTCCCTGTGAATCAAAATACGTATTGTGGGACGGAGGCTTCTCCCCCCTGGCTAGCACGTTAAAAAGGGGGAAGCATGGGAGCTACTTTTTTGGAACCAGCGCAACGACCTGTGCACCCGGCAGCACGGACAAACTCGCCAATCGCGATGGCAACTCTCTAAGTTCCGTCGTTGCGGCATACCCGTTTCCGCTGATTCTCGACGGGTTCGCGATATGCTTCCACGCGCTCAAGCTGTTTTCATAGTCGCCCAGGCTGCTCTACTGAGAATTTTGCAACTAGATGAGCTAATTCGCCTGTGCTTTCCGCATGTAGCTACAAGAAGGGTAGTCGGCAAGCCACCATGGCAAAACACGGAATGACCCTCAATCGCCGCCGCAGACATGGCGCCCTGCCGGCCACCCTTTCCATCAATTTCGCGAGGAGTTGACTATGCCTTCCCGGAAGTCACAACGAAGAAGTAGCAAGCCACATGGAATCTCTTATCATGCGGCTTAGAGCGCGGCCACGGCTCCTGGCGGTTTTTGCCGGCGTCCTGTTGATAGCAGCTATCGGCATCGGTCGGGAAATCGCAGTGATTTACAACCATTTCGCCCAGCCGGGCCACCTGGTTGGTGGCCAAACCAGTTCTCCCTCTGTCCCATCCGCGGACTTTCCTCCCGCTAATACGGTGGTGGAAGACCCGCGGGTCCGCGAGATTATGACGAATTATCGTGTTGGCCGCAAAGCCGCAAACTACATCGCTCAGGCCAAGATACAAGTTTTGAATCAGACGGACACTTCGGTTCATTTTGTCCTTACGTTTCCCGATCAAACCACCCTTGATGAAACGGCGACAATCGCGGCTGATCCTCACTACACGTCGCCTCCAGCCGATCAACAGACCACGATGCAGGCTCGATCCAAGACCCATGGCGCGAAACTGGCGCTCAAGAAGGCCGGGCCAAAAACCTGGACGTACACGCTGCAATACCACGTGCCCTACGATGCCCTGCCCAACGACCTCCAGCAGAAGATGCGTCCAGCTTCCGGCGCCGGGTCCAGAGCCGCTCATTTCTTTGACTTGGTTCCGCCGGTCTATGCGGACGGAGGAGAAGTAGCCGGGGAAGCGGTGATTTCAGTAATCGCCAACTACTTTGCAGAATCCTACAAATCGTGGAAGCTCATTGGCGGGGAATGGGAAGAATTCGAGAGCGCGAAAAGTCTCGGCGCAGATGTTCCGTTGGCTATGGTGGACCTGCTCGAGGACGGTCTGACGTTTAAGGGCTGGATGGATGAACTGGGAAAACTGGAAAATTGCGTCAAGAATCCCACCAATCCGCTGTCGCAAAAAGCGAGCCAAGATCCGAACTATCAACACGAGGTTGTCGATCAACTAAACGACGCTGTTGGAGACGTCAAGTCCACGGCCGTCCCGACTCTGGCCAGCGACGCGGCAGGCTATCTCAGCCACTTCCTGCCCTTTGGAGGCGGCGCGGTGACTACGCTGGTCTTCAGCACGCAGGACGAAGCAGTAAGCGGATATGCCGAAGACAGAATCAAGGAAGCAAAAAAGTACATTGTGCCGTGCGAGGATATGCCGGAGCCGCCCCAGAAGAGCCGTGGCGACGGCAGTGTCACGTTTCATACGCGCCTGGACCACTATCTGGATTTCGACGAGTACGATCGGTTCGTCAAAAGTGATTTTGACCTTTACCGCGGGCCAATGGGTACTGTCGAGCTCCGCGGCACCGGTGAATTTAAGCAAAGGTCGAAGTCTCCCAGATTTGCATTCACCTCCAAGTGCACCGGTACGGCTGAGATAAGGGGCAACGGAGGGGACCTTGGCGGACGTGGAACTCTTTCTGTCAGCGGCAACATGGTCGCGGGAGATTGTGAACAAAACGAGCGGGGGAAGATTACTCACCCGGGTATCACTGGGGCCGATCCTGGGGCTGAGTGCCGTTTCACAAACGTGGATCTTGTAAATGGCGGCAGCTACACAACGCATGCCGAAGGCGAACCGTTTTGGTCTAAAGCGACGGAATGTACGTTGGAGCTCCGACCGCGGCCGAAATAGCGCTGGCCGGTACCAGGTAGTGTCGGCTGGTACTACTGCCCGTCCTAACTTGACTTGAGATAAAGCGCGCACTCTCGGAATTTACTCAATCCACCACCCGCTGGCAGTTTCGTGAGCCAGTTTTCCTCCGCTTTCCGCATGTATCAAACGAGAAGGCAGAATCGCCAGGGCGAACAACCGGTATGAAGATGAGGCCGAGATTCTCTTGAGTATTGATCGAGCCCTGGCTTCTGGCCACGACCCAACTTCCTTGGAGGAATTGTCATGAGACAGCATGAGCTGTGGGCGGGATCATGGATACACGATGAGACACGCACTCATCGCCGGGGGATTTGGCGTCTTCTTGCGTTGCTCATGGTACTTGGGGCTCTGAGCGTCTTTGTTTCGCTGCAGCAGGCGGGTCGCCATATCACTCCGGTCGCAAACCATGGGCCGTTGCTATCAGCTCCGCTACCAATATCCGAGACCGCCCGCCTAAAGATTGCGGAGACCTACGGCAGATTGCCGCTCCGTTTTGAGGCCAATCAAGGGCAGACGGCCAGTTCGGTTCAGTTTCTTTCCCGCGGGAACGGCTACTCCCTATTCCTTACCTCGACAGAGTCGGTGCTGGCGCTAAGCAGGCAAGCGGCGAGGCCTAGAGCAGACGGCCACGCGACTACGACCGCTACCAAGAGAGAGGAGCCGCGTCCTGACCGCGATGCCGTCCTGCGGATGAAGTTGCTGCACGCTAATCACACGCCGGCAAAGGGTCTGGAAGAGCTGCCCAGCACGAGCAACTATTTCATCGGCAATGATCCGAAGCAGTGGCGGACGAATGTCCCCAGCTACAGCAAAGTCAGGTTTGAGGGCGTGTATCCGGGCGTGGATCTGGTCTACTACGGCAATCAACGAGAACTGGAATATGACTTTATAGTTGGCCCCGGCGCGGACGCTTCAGTCATCCGGCTTGGTTTTGCGGGCGCAAGGCAGGTTGAGATTGATCCCCAAGGAGAATTGAAACTCCAAACTAGCGCCGGTGAAGTTCGCTGGCACAAACCGGTCGTATATCAGGAAATTGGCGGCGCGAGGCAGCTAGTTGACGGCCACTATTCCCGGAAAGGCAAGAAATCTGTCGGTTTTGAAGTGGCTGCTTACGATTCTCGGTATCCCCTCGTGATTGATCCCACGTTGGATTATTCCACCTATCTTGGCGGTAGTGCCGGGGGAGAAGTCGCAGCGGGCATTGCTGTAGATTCCGCGGGCAACGCGTATGTGACAGGGCTTACCGGTTCCAAGGATTTCCCGACTCTCCATCCTCTCCAGACTTCCGGGAGCGCCTTTGTGACCAAGTTAAATGCCGCGGGCGATGGCCTGGTTTACTCCACGTACCTGGGCGGGAGCGGCTCGCCGTCGGGTGGCGATGAAGGCACCGGCATTGCCCTGGACTCCGCTGGCAACGCCTATATCACTGGCTACACCTTCTCGAGCGATTTTCCGACGACGCCCGGCGCCTTCCAGACCACGGCTGCGGGCGCAGACAATGCCTTTGTAGCGAAGTTGAATGCCGCTGGAAATGCTTTGCTCTACTCGACGTATCTCGGCGGGAGCAACGGCGTCGACTTGCAGGTCGGCATCGCAGTGGACGTTTCTGGCAACGCCTATGTGGCCGGCGGCACCACTTCATCGGACTTTCCCACGGTCAACGCCATGCAGCCTGCGTACGGCGGCAGCGAAGATTGTTTCGTGACGAAACTGAACCCAGTAGGCAGCGGTCTGCTCTATTCCACATATCTGGGCGGGAGCGGCCAAGATAAATGCACGAGCATTGCGGTGGACTCCACTGGCAACGCTTACGTGACCGGTTCTAACGGGTCTACAAATTTCCCGATTACCGGCAGTGTGGGCAAAGGTAGCGGCTTCGTCACAAAACTGAATAACTCAGGTAGCGGGATGATTTTCTCGACGGAGTTCGGCGGGATCAGCGGCAACAATGGCGGCGCGATCGGCGTGGGCATTGCAGTAGATTCGTCGAGCAACGTTTATCTGGTCGGCGGAACTAATGCTACTGACTTGCCGACGACACTCAACGCCTTCCAGACTACTTTCGGCGGCGGCAATGCCGACGCTTTTGTGATGAAGCTGGATTCAGCCGGCGCGAACATTCTGTTTTGCAGTTATCTGGGCGGGAGCGCCGGTGAGCAAGGTATCGCCATTGCGGTCGATCCCTCAGGCAAGATCTATGTGACCGGTAATACGAATTCGGTTGACTTCCCGACGTCCGACGGGCCGCAGATGTCTTTTGGCGGAGGTAACAGTGATGTCTTCGTCGCGGGGATAGATCCCGCATCGGTCGGTTCTGGCACGCTGGTTTATTCCACCTACCTGGGTGGAAGCGGCGCCGATCACGGCTTCGCCATTGCGGTGGACTCCGCCGGGAACGCATACGTGTCGGGCAATGCGGCCTCGGCGGTTTTCCCGACGACGACTGGCTCGTTTCAGCCCACCTTTGGAGGCGGAAGCAACGATGCATTTGTAACGAAAATAGGGACAACTGGCGCTGGCCCGGCAGCGAGCATCAAGGCGACTTCGGGAGTGACGCAAAGCGCGGCGATCACCGCGACGTTTGGACCTATGACCGTCTCGGTTGCGGATTCCGGCGGCAACGGCGTGTCCGGAGCGAACGTGACTTTTTCCGCTCCTACCAGCGGAGCGAGCGGAACCTTCACCGGCGGCGGGACTACTGTGTCAGTGGTGACCAACTCCAGTGGCGCGGCCACTTCTCCAACGTTTACGGCGAACACGATTGCCGGTAGCTACTCGGTGACGGCGAGCGTGGCAGGCATCGCGACGGCGGCTTCGTTCTCGCTAACCAACAATCCTGGCCCACCCGCAGGAATCACCGCAACAGCGGGAACATCGCAGAGCGTGTTGATCGGCTCGGCGTTCGCGACCACCCTGAAGGCCACGGTGAAGGATGCGGGCGGTAACGGTGTGCCTGGCATAACCGTCGCATTCGCAGCACCCGCTAGCGGAGCCGGCGGAACGTTCGCCGGTGGCGGGGCCACCGCATCGGTCACAACCGATTCCAGCGGTCTGGCCACGGCTCCAGCGTTCACCGCAAGCAGCACCAGTGGTGGCCCCTACAACGTGACAGCGACCGCGGCAGGTGTCGCCACTCCAGCCACGTTCACCTTGACCAACGTGGATTACAGTCTGCAGCAAGCGACCACCGGCACGGTGCAAATTACCGCAGGCTCGCCGGCCAATATTACGCTGAACCTGACGACAGCGCCGGCGGGCGCAGCCTTGCCGGCCGATGTGAACTACACCTGCTCTGCACCCGCGTCGCTGATCGGTGCGACTTGCGCGCTCAATCCCACGAAGACGTCGGCGGGCAGCACTTCCGGCAATACCACTCTGACGATCACGACTACCGCGAGCGTCCCGCCGCTCTCAAGGCCCACGGATCCGCGGGGGCCGTACCTGTTCTGGATCATGGCGACAGCGCTTGCGTGGCTTATGGCGACCTTCCTCGTGGCGTGGCAGAAAATCCTGCCGTTGCGCGGCCGGCCAGTCTATGTATCGCTCGCGTTGCTGGTCATCATTATGGCCGGACTTGCGGGCTGCAGTTCGGCGTCCAAGCCCGCTTCCACTCCTAAGGGGCCCGCGACAGTCACCGTGACGTCAACTTCGGGAACGGTTTCGAAGACAACGGCGATCAACATTGACGTGAAATGATCATACATGCCGGGCCTTGGAATCGAAGTAGCGCGGGTCCAATATGGGTCCAAAATGAGAGTGCATTAGGCAGGCTGCGTCCACAATTCTTTTTCGCCTCTGGGGGAAAAGTCGCTTTTCCCCTCAAGGCTGCGGCAAGTATGAGCCCCTGTCTGTCACGCAAGAGGGCGCGGATACAAGTTCTAAACCACTATTCAGCGCGATTGCCCACGTTTCCTATTTGAAGGAATGTTCAAATAATGTGAGTAGGCTGGAGCACCACGCCACTTTTGGTTTTTCCCATCTTTCGCAACGAGGAGGCCGGGGCCTCTCGTCCACCAAACGTCCTTCTCACTTACCTGTCATTTTGAGCCATGTGAAAGCGGCTCAATCCGATCGGACAGGTCGGGGGTTCGAATCTGCTCTCGTGCACCAAGTCTTCAATGACCTCACGAAAATAACCGCTTGACGCCTATACCGCGCTTTGATATATTTTGAACGGTTGTTCAATACTCTGTGACAGGGACCTGGATACCAGAGTCAGGACGTATGGCTCCTGAATATTGGTTCAATTCGCTGGACCTCCGAACCGCCTCCCAGAAAAAGCAGCTACAAGTGAAAACGGGCCGCCATGTGAGCACGTCACATAGCGTCGTGACCGCGATCACCGCCTCTTGTGAGGTTCGACCCTATGCTCCACCCATCCTAGAAATTGCCTTAGGAGCGGGGAGAGACGCATGGTGACCAGCATTCAGGGAGCGTATGGATTCCAGCTTACCGCTCCCAACACTCCTTTGCAGCTTTGCGAACTCCCACTTCTTCGTCCTGGTCGTGAAGAAGTTGTCGTCAAAATCGCAGGCTGCGGCGTCTGTCACACGGATGTCGGTTTTGCGTTCGACGGCGTGCCTACGCGCCATCCCCTTCCTATCATCTTGGGGCACGAAATCTCCGGGCGGGTCGTCGCCACCGGTGAAAATGCCTATAGTTGGCTCGGGCGACCTGTAATTGTTCCCGCTGTGATTCCGTGCGGCATATGTCCGGCCTGCCAAGCAGGTCGGGCGACCATCTGCCGGCAGCAATTCATGCCCGGCAATGACGGCAACGGTGGGTTCGCAAGTCATGTGCTTGTTCCCTCTCGTGGCCTATGTGCTGTCTCCGAACCTCTCCCATTGGGTCTCACTCTTGAAATGCTGTCCGTTATCGCGGATGCGGTTACGACTCCCTACGAAGCGATCCGAAGGTCACGACTCGGGCCGGAAGATGTGGCAGTCATCGTTGGGGCTGGTGGCGTCGGAGGATTCGGAGTACAGATCGCGGCTGCGCTGGGCGCTGCGGTGGTAGCCATTGACGTCGACCGGGAACGACTGGAACTAGCCTCGCGGCACGGGGCGGGATTAGTTCTTGATGCCAGTTCGACTGATCTGAAAGGCTTGAGGGCCGCCGTTCGCGCCTTTAGCAAAGAATCCGCTCGCAAAGGCATCGGGCTAAAGATATTCGAAATGAGCGGAGCGCCTGCGGGTCAGACGACAGCTTTCGGATTGTTGGATCACGGTGCCTACCTGGCGGTGGTGGGCTTCACACCCAAACCGGTTGAATTGCGCCTGTCCAATCTCATGGCCTTTGATGCGACAGCTCGCGGCAATTGGGGATGTCCGCCCGATCAATACCCAGCCGCGCTCCAATTGGTTCTCGAAGGCAGGGTTGCGCTTGCTCCTTACATTGAAACGCATCCTTTGGAAGAAGCTCCGGCGATTCTCGAGGCTGTTGCGAAGCACGCGATACGGCGCCGAGTGGTTCTCCAACCCAACCACAGCAAGGGAACACATTGATGGGAGGCAGTAAGGTGAAGAATCACAACCTCGTCGAAGCCGGCTCTCCGAAGGAGATCTTGGCGGAAAAAAGGCCGGTACGCGACCGTTCCGGCAAACCGGTGGAAGGTCTCCACAATATTTGGATCACGCTGAACAATCCAAGCGAACTCAATAGCTACACCACCTCCATGGCCAAGGAAGTGATCCTGGCATTACGCGAGGCCAGCAATGACCGCGCGGCGGTTGCCGTGATTTTAACAGGGGCGGGAACGCGTTCCTTCTGCAGCGGCGGGAACACGCGGGAATACGCCGAATATTACGCCGGCGCACCTGCCGAATATCGTCAGTACATGCGTCTCTTCAACGATATGGTGACCACTGTTCTGCAATGCGACAAACCCGTGATTTGCCGCGTGAACGGAATGCGTGTCGGTGGCGGCCAGGAAGTCGGAATGGCCTGCGATTTCTCCATTGCCAGCGATCTCGCCGTTTTCAGCCAGGCCGGACCGAAGCACGGGTCCGCTCCCGATGGCGGAAGCACCGATTTTCTTCCCGGCTATATCGGAATCGAGCGCGCCATGTATAGCGGAACCCTTTGCGAGACCTGGAGCGCGCACCGCTTCTATTGGCTGGGAGGACTCACACAAATTGTTCCGGCATTGAAGTCCGAAGGCAAATGGGTAGCGAATCCCTTGGTGGTGACCGATCGCATTTTGGACGAATACGGACGTGTGGTGCTCGGTGACTGGAAGACTGGCCAGGCTCGCGAAGAGGGAAAATCTCTGCTGACCAAGGGCATCGTGGACCTTTCCCTGCTCGACGAGGCGGTCGAAGAGACGTGCACGAAGTTGCTTTACACCATGCCAGATTGCCTCATCAAGACCATTGAAAGCCTGCGCAAGCACAAGCTCCAGCATTGGGACAAGAATCGCGAAAGTAACCGCGCCTGGCTTTCGCTCAACATGATGACGGAAGCCAACGCGGGCTTCCGCGCTTTTCATTACGGGAGTAAAGACCAGCGAGAAGTGGATTTCATCAAACTTCGCCAACGGCTCGCCCAGGGCGCCCGCTGGAGCGAAGAGTTGGTCCAGGAGATCGCGCCATGGGTGGCTAAACCCGAGAAGGTCGCAAAGTAATTTGGGGATCGTCCGACCGGTATTAATGAGAAGGAGCAGGAAAGCGCACGGGATGAAAGACGAAACAAAAGAGCTAGCGGGAAAAGTGGCCGTTGTGAGCGGTGGCTCGGGTGCTATTGGACGCGCAATCCTCCAGGCCTTCGAGCAGGCCGGTGCCCGAGCGGTTTCTCTCGATCTTTCAGACCCAGGCGACAAACGCGCCTGGGTGAAGTGCGACATCCGGGAAGAAAGCTCCGTTCTTGCTGCACTTCAGTCTGTATACAAAACGGAGGGGAGACTCGATTTCGTCGTCCACGCCGCCGGGATTTCGCGCGACTCGGTCGTCTGGAAGATGAGCGCCGAGGATTGGGATTCCGTGCAAGCGGTGAACCTTCGAGGAGCCTTCCTTCTCCTCCGCCACTCCATTCCGCTGATGCGCCACGGTCCGGGCGGCCGAATTGTGTTGATTGGGTCCATCAACGGCTCCCGCGGAAAGTTTGGCACCTCGGCGTATTCCGCAAGCAAAGCCGGACTGATTGGCTTGGCCAAGAGTGTCGCGAGAGAAGTGGGCCGGTTTGGAATCCTTATCAACGTAGTTGAACCTGGATGGGTGCGCACTCCGCTGACCGAAGTCGTACCGCAAGCAGTGAAAGACGCAGCGCTCGCCGAGAGCCTCCTGGGAACTTTTCTTGAACCGGCTGATGTCGCCGCATCCGTTTTGTTCTTGTGCGGGCCTGGCGCCACACACGTAACTGGACAGATCCTTCGCGTGGATGGCGGACAGTATCTGGGCGGCACGTAAGCTGTCCGCTAGAAGCAACAGGAGAAATGTAGCGGAAGCATTGAAACAGGAAGGTCATGCCTATGGACGTTTGCACATTTGATGCCTGGCGCGGCAAGCCGCTCGATGAAGTCCTTTATGAATGCCGCGAATTGCTCGAAGACATGACTTTTCCCACCGTGCGCCGCTGGCGTGAAGCCGGCGGAAAAGTCATCGGGCATTTCCAAGTCTATTTCCCGGAAGAAATCGTCCACGCGGCGGGAATCCTGCCTTTCAAAGTTTGCGGAGCTCCAATCGAAGCTGTACAAGCCGATTCGCGTTTCGGTTCCTACCTTTGTTCGATCCTGAAAACTTCTCTCGAACTTGCCTTGAGCAAGAGAGTACAACTCGAAATGTTTGTGACCCACCCCATCTGCGACGCGGCGCGCAACTTGGGAGCCGTATGGGGCCGCAATTTTACTTACCCCTGCCAGATTCT
>JBGPIX010000181.1:0-10532 GCA_041485085.1 Candidatus Acidiferrum sp. | reverse complement strand
TCGAACGCACCAACGCCTGGCTCGGCAACTTCCGCCGCTTGGTGGTGCGCTACGACCGTTCGCTCACGATCTATCGCGCCTTCTTTCATATCGCCTGCTTCATGATCGTCTTACGGAGGGTTGTGCAATAGCTTCTAGTCATCGTGGTCCAAAATCATGCGAAATTGTCCACATCATCCAATGACTTGAAATTCGAAGGTTGACAATTCTCTCGCATCCCTGAATTGTCAAAGCGCAGAGAGAATTGGGTTGAGGGAACGGATGGAGTGGATCAAATTGCACGCAATTAATCTAGGAGGTCAAAATGAAAGGTGTTGTGCTAGCAGGCGGGACGGGTAGCCGACTCAGTCCACTCACGCGCGTGACCAATAAACATCTTCTCCCAATCTATGACAAGCCGATGGTGTATTACCCGCTACAGACCTTAGTGGAAGCCGGAATCAAGGACATCCTGATCGTGACCGGTGGCAACAACGCGGGAGATTTTTTGCGGCTGCTGCGCAACGGGAAAGACTTCGGCCTGAAGCAACTTAGCTTTGCCTATCAGGAAGGCGAAGGAGGAATTGCGGACGCGCTGCGGCTGGCGGAGCCCTTTGCGGCGGGGGAAAAAACCTGCGTGATCTTGGGCGACAACATCCTGGAGAACAGTGTTCGTGGGGCGAAAGAAAAGTTCGAGCAGCAGGAGGATGGCGGGCTGATCCTACTGAAGAAAGTGCCGGACCCGGAGCGCTTCGGTGTGCCGGTGTTCGAGGGCAAGTGCATCGTGCGGATCGAGGAAAAGCCGAGGATGCCCGGTTCGCCGTACGCAGTGATTGGCGTGTATTTCTACGACGGAACGGTGTTCGAGCGGGTGCGGAAGCTAAAGCCTTCGGGGCGGGGCGAATTTGAGATCACGGACGTGAATAATTCATACCTATACGAAGGAAAGCTCAGTCACGATGTTATTGAGGGCGGGTGGACGGACGCTGGAACGTTTGAATCGCTCTGGCGAGCGACGAAGATGGTGCGCGAGAAAGTGCTGATCGCCGAAGAACTAAAGCTGTCGGCGACATCGGCGCGGTAATAGGGTACGTGCGTGCCTCCCGTCAGACGGGAGGCCACGGCAAGGCGAAGTGTTCTCCGAGAGGAATCGGAACTATGACTCAGGAGTTAGCATGATGAAGATTTTTGTCACCGGCGGGGCAGGATTTATCGGTTCTAATTTCATTCGATATGTTCTCGGCACCGGAAAAAATTTTGCAGTCGTCAACTATGACAAGCTTACTTATGCGGGAAATCTAGCAAATCTGGAACAGGTCGCCGACAATCCAAATTATCAATTCGTGAAAGGTGACATCTGCGATGCGGCCGCCTTAGAAAGAGCAATGCGTGGTTGTGATACTGTCGTTCATTTCGCCGCAGAGTCTCACGTCGACAGGAGTATCTATGAGCCCGCTCCAGTAATTCAGACAAACGTCACCGGCACTTTCGTTCTACTCGAAGTGGCGCGTAAAATCTCCGTGTCCCGGTTCGTACATGTTTCGACTGACGAAGTGTATGGTGACATTCCCCCGGACGTCTTCGCCGACGAAAGCTTTCCCTTGCAGCCGAGCAGTCCGTACTCCGCGTCGAAGGCGGCTTCTGATCTCTTGGTTCGGTCGTACGTCCGCACCTATCGGTTCCCCGCGGTGATCACGCGATCGTCGAACAACTACGGGCCGTATCAGTTTCCAGAAAAATTTGTGCCCCTCATGATCACGAATGCCCTCAGCGATAAGGCTCTCCCTGTTTATGGCGATGGCAAGCAGCAGCGAGATTGGCTGCATGTCGAGGATAACTGTCGAGGGATTCTTGCAGTCCTGGGGAAGGGCAGAATCGGAGAGGTTTACAACATTGGCGGACAAGACCTCGATGAAAACCTTACGTTGGTCCGACGCATTCTCAAACTAACTGGGAAACCCGAGAGCTTAGTGTCATATGTGCAGGACCGCCCGGGTCACGACCGTCGGTATGCTCTGGATTGCACCAAAAGTGAGACCGAACTAGGCTGGCGCCCGGAAATTACCTTGCAAGATGGTCTGCGCCGCACAATTGACTGGTATAAGAATAGGAGTGATTGGGTAGCTGACGTGCAAGCCGGCGAGTATCTCTCATACTACGAGAAGTACTATCACAATCGTGACAGCTCTCTTCATGCGATTGCTGGTTCGTCGACAAAGAGTTCCCATCAATCCTGAAGCAATCTTTCGCACTACGCTGTAAGACGCCGCAATCCATGATGATGAGAGTTCATGCAACGTATAGAGACATCGCTTCCCGGTGTGATTGAACTGCGTCCTGTAATTCATGGTGACTCGCGCGGTTTTTTCATCGAAACCTACCATCAAGCGAAGTACACCGGTCTGGGCATACCGGGTACTTTCGTCCAAGACAACCACTCGCGCTCTGCCAAAGGAACGCTGCGTGGTCTCCACTATCAGCTAAAGCAACCCCAAGCAAAGCTTTGCCGCGTGATCGAGGGCGAAGCTCTCGATGTAGCAGTCGATATTCGGCTTGGCTCCCCGCATTTCGGAAGATGGACGAGCGTTCTCCTGTCCGCAGCGCATCACAATCAGATATACGTGCCACAGGGATTTGCCCACGGTTTTTTAGCTCTCACCGACAACGTGCAATTTCTCTACAAATGCAGCGATTATTACGCACCAGAAGACGAGCACGGCATCCAGTGGAACGATCCGGCCTTAAATATTGCCTGGGGCATTGCTAAGCCTATTCTCTCTGCAAGAGATGCAGGCAACACTCGACTCGCTGAAATCCCCGAGAAATTCCTGCCACGCTATCAATCAACATGAAGCCGACGATTCTACTGACGGGGAAAACGGGCCAGATCGGCTTCGAACTGAACCGTTCGCTCTCACAACTCGGCCGACTCTTTGCCCCCGACCACCGCGACTTGGATCTGCTTGATCCAGACAGCGTCCGCAGCGCAATTCGCGACACCCGCCCGCAACTCATCGTCAACGCCGCCGCATACACGGCCGTGGATGCGGCGGAGAATGATGAATCCAACGCCCACGCCATCAACGCGGAAGCCCCGGCGCTCCTCGCTGACGAAACAAAGCGCCTCGACGCACTTTTGGTGCATTATTCCACGGATTACGTTTTTGACGGCACGAAGCGGTCGCCCTACAACGAGACAGACGAAACAAATCCACTCAACGTTTACGGCAAGAGTAAACTTGCAGGGGAGCAGGCTATTCGCGCCTCAGGCGCCTCGCATCTTATTATTCGCACTGGTTGGGTCTATGCCAACCGTGGCCGAAATTTTCTGCTGACTATTTTACGCCTCGCCACAGAACGCGAGGAGTTGAAAATTGTCTGCGATCAAATCGGCGCTCCTACGTGCGCCAACGATATCGCTGCGACTACAACCGAAATCTTGACAGGGATGTATGCGTCGGATATGGGTCAGACATTTATGTCCTCCATCAGCGGCACGTACCACATGACTGCGGCAGGTGAAACGAGCTGGTACAACTTCGCAAAAGCGATTCTCGATAAAGCGCCGAGCGTTTCGCCGGAAGTGCCGTGGTTTGCCGCTGCCACTCAAGGTCGCCCGCTCATCGCGAAGCGCATCCTCCCAATTTCAAGCGATGAATTCCGATCTCCCACGCGCCGACCAATCTATTCAGTCCTCTCAAATTCCCGGCTATCAGAGATCTTCCACATCGCATTGCCAAACTGGACTACGCAATTACAATGCTGCCTTGCAACAGAGAACATTGATGGTGCGCTGCTTAGAAGCGCCTCCACGCCTGGCTCCTAAGGTGCTAGCCTCTTAGCACCTTGTTGTGTTTTTTCCCGCCATAATTCCCCCCATTGCCCGATCCTAGTACCCACGTAAGTGCACCTGTTTCTAGTGCAGAGACCGATGAAGAGGTCTCGGGAAATTAAGGTTCGTTTACAGGTTCAAAATCGAGAACCACTCGAGAACAAAACCTCCAAATACCGTGTATTATCGTCATGCATGACGCAGTTAGAGGCCAGACGAATCAACAACATAGCTTTTCTAAAAGCAACCGACTTGCGGGTCCGCATCGGGCGGTTCGGAGGGTTACGCACGGCCATCGAACAGCTGAGGAAGTCCGAGAGGCGCGAAGTAGGCAAGAGGAAGCGCGTAAGACAAGGCCGGGCTGCTATCCAGCATGAGGTGCGTACGGGGCTGGTGAGTAACGACGTGGCGACATCGGGCGCTCGCTCCGAACCTCCAAGCTCATCGCTATTGTTCGCAGAGAAGTCTGAGCTTCATTTCCAGGATGAAATATCGGTTGGGCACCTCAGTACTCTCATTTGTAAAATGAAAAGTAAGGTGATATGGGGACGTCGTTTCACCCGGGGCCAGCAACCCTTTGCGCAGCGATGAGGAGAGATCGAAATAACCAGCGCCCAAGGTGGTCGGGAAAACAGGATTCACGATCTCGATCTTTCCGAAATCTGAGCTTATCTCCGCTTTACCATACAGCGGGGCCCGGATAGGGACGGAGCCATTGTTTCGAAATGAGACGTCGAGCATGACCGAGTTCGTTTCGTGATCTAGGCGTTGTTCTCCGCCATACAACACAATGATCTTGTCTGTCACATCTGTCAGTGCGGTCGTGCCGGCAGGCTGCACGGAGAGCGGGTGAGACACATTGCCTGTCCGTATCCTCGCCGTGCGCAGTTCACCGAAACCGTCCCCCGACGTTGACCAGACCGGGTGGAAAACACCGTCGGGAGTGGCGGTAACTCCGACTCTTTGCAGATAGTCTCTGCGCGTCAGGAGTTCGACAGATGCCGGTTTGCCAGCTTTCGGCTGTTGAATAATCGTTTCGAGATACCCTGACGACTGGGACCTAAGAAAGTCCTCGCTGTGGCAGGCGGAGAGGGGCACGGTGCCGTCCAAGTTCAAACCATCACGTGAAATCGAGAAATTCCAACAGCCCGGGGAGGTTCCCGGTCTGCCTCTCCACAGCAATCCGATGATGCCCTCCCGATTGACCGCCATAACCGGGAAGTACATCGGGGACTGGGAGTCCTCTGCGGGGCGCAGCTCGCGTGGAACGGACCAGGTGCGGCCGCCATCGTGCGAATTGGTGAGCATGAGGCCGCAGTGTCCGGAAGTGGCATCATTGTACGCAAGATACAGTACGTCACGAATCTCATCGTAGGCCAGCGAGTTCGAAAGAGAGGCGGGGCAGATGGGCGGCTCGAACCTCCAAGTGGGAGAGGCAACTTTGATCGGAGCCGAGGGATGGTTGGAAGTGAAGCGAACTACTCCGAGCTCAACAAAAATCGACCCATTCATCGCAATGGGATTTTTGCCGCCGTCATAGAGGACTATTGGCGATCCATCCCTCAACACCACCGAGGAGCTCGGATACACGCCCAGGTAATCTTTCTCAGCCATACCCGCAACCGTACGGCGCCTGCTCATTTTCTTGCCGTCTTCCGACACCGTGAAGAATTCAAGCGTACTGCCGAGTTTCTTTGCGCCATCGGATTCGGCCTCGCCGTTGTAAAAAACATAAAGCTGCCGAGCGCCGCTGTCACGCGGCCCGGCCACCACTGAACTCGAAAAATCCGCCCACCCGGTCTCGGCAGTCTCGACCCAAGTTTCGCCGGCATCAGACGACACGAAAACACGCGTCGTTCCGAGATCGTGGTGCGGCTCCCCATCAACCACTTTCGATGCCTCTGAGATAAAATACGCCATGTGGCGGCTACCAAATGCGCAGGAGTGCTCAGTTACCCAAGCGCTGCCGCGATCCTCGAGCGCAATTTTCCAGCTCTTGCCTCCGTCGTGCGAAGAGTAAACGACGCCGTAGTAGGCGTTGTCTTGTGAGTTCCGCCTTGTGCCACAAACAATCAAATTATTCCAATCCTCTGGATCAGCTTTCGTTTCGTACCAGGTTAACAGGCTGCCTTGAGGGGAGGTGACCGGCACGTTCCATTCCACTTTAAGGTCCTCCTCTACGGAGCGAGGGGCGAGATCGCACGCTCCCGGGAGAAGGAGACATGAAAGAACCAATGTCACGGTACTGAGAATCTGCACTTAACCACCTGCCTTCAACACAGAGCTTCCGCCTTACTCTTACATCTTTGGCAATCAGAGAGGGAGTGTCCCATTCCGTAGTCGACTAACTAAAAGTTCAGTTTCATTGAAAGTTGGAGTGAACGCGGACCGCCTTCTTGAAATAATGGGCTCAATCCACCTAATCCGTGATTCAACATGCTCCCTGACACTAACTGAGTCGGCCCGAATTCAATAAAGGCTGCGGGGTTCGAGAAATTCGGATGGTTGAACAGATTAAAAGCGTCGGCCCGAAATTGGAGATTGATCCGTTCCGTGAGGGGGAACTTACGCCCAATCGAGAGGTCAACCTGCGTTAAGCCAAAACCGGGGATATCATTTCGCCCCTCAGTTCCTTGCCGGACAGTTGAAGGAATCGAGAATGCTCCCGTATTGGTGGCGGGGTTGTAATTGAGACTCTTCCCGCCAGGAGCGGCGGGATTCGAAATCCAGAAGGGCTGTCCAGGTACGAGGTCAGGGCGGGATGTCGCATAGCCTCCCGGGTCTGGCGACGCGAACCGGATTACTCCGTTGAACGGGAACCCGCTCCGAGCGACGATGACCGTGTCGAAGGACCAGTCCCTCGTGAGAAGCGAAAGTGCCTTGTAGCGAGACATGGCTGGCGTTGCGTACGAGAGGGCACCTGAGAAGCTGTGCCGAATATCGAAATCCGAGGATGCATAGTCGCTCACACCTGAAATGACTGCTTTCGAAAGAGCAACGATGGCGTCGTTGGAGGCATTGTCCAGAGAATGCGACCATGTGTAGTTCAAGAGGGCTTGCAAGCGGGACGAAAGGGGCCTGCGATACTGCAATTGCAACGCGTTGTAATTCGAGCGGGCATCTTCTTGCCACAACCGAAAATCACCGGAGAAGTTGGGATTGGGTTGAAACAGGGCCTCTTGCCTGAGCAGGTCTCTGCCCGCCTGCCCGACGTACGTCGCGGAAATCACTTGGCGTCCCCTAAAGGACTTTTCAAGTGCCACATTCCATTGGTAGGAACGTGGAAGCTTTAGATCCGGCGAGTAGCCCAGAGCGCCATTTGGGAAAGGGGGCTGCCGCGAGAGAGTAGGCAGAAATGGCGTCGCATCAGTTAACGGCAAAGATGTACTGGCGAATCCGAATCCGAAATTTGGAAAGCTGCTTCCGAGTTGCGCGGCCTCTCCAACGCCAAGGTCATAAAAGATTCCACCACCCGCCCGCACCACAAAATCCCCTTTGTCGGTCAGGCGGTAGGCGATCCCCAGACGTGGGGCAAAGTCGCCGTAAGTGCTGTTCCGCAACGGCGTTCCAGGAGGGGCGAGGGCAAGTTCCGCTGGATTGTCGACATTCGCCCAAGCGGCCAGCGTTGTTGTGCCGCGGGCAGAGGGCGCAGGGCTCAGTTCCCAGCGCAGCCCATACGTTAACGTGAGTCTCGGATTGATCTTCCAAGTGTCCTGACCGTATAACGAGAGTGCCTGAGTCAGGAATTGCGCAGGCTTGGCGGATCCAGCAACCAAGTTCACTTGCCCCATAGAAAGAAAGTCTTGGACCGTGTCAGTTGAGAACAGCAATTCATTCTGGAAAGGTTTCTTGTCGAGATATATCGCTCGATAGTCTCCGCCGAATTTCAGTTGGTGGGCACCGAAGCCCCACGACAAGTCATCTAAGAAATTCAATTGTTTGGTCCGATTGTTTGCGTTTGTTCCTACAAAATAGAGCCCCGTATCGAACGTCAGAAACTGCGCAAAAGTAGTTGCCGCAGGCAATGTGCCGAACAGCAGCTTTGGGTCCACGGGAACAGCCCCGCCAAAGGTATTCTGCGTAAAGCCGCCTCCAGAGCTCTGCGTCGAGTAGTTGCCCCGCAGAGTATTCGATATCCGTGCATTCAGAGACATGTTCGTACCCACAGTCAGCGTCTCTGTATTTGCCGTCACGGTTTCGGGGTTGCTGGGGAGACTCACGGTTAAATCCGTCACTGCCGACGGGGCGTAGTTGTAACGACCAAAGACCGAGAACCGATCACTGAAAGTGTGATCGATGCGGATGCTCGTCGCATCCAATCTGGAACTATTCGAGAAACTGCCGGTAAACTGGGCTGTGAAGTCGTCCGCAGACACGGGGCCGTTCGCTACTGGATATGCGTTCAAGAACGGAGCTAATGCCGGGGGTGCGTTCGCCCTCGCGTCCTTAGAAGGGACCGGGGTGACTGAGGTTTGAGGGAGCCTGAGCCGGGCGCCTTCGTACGAAAAGAAAAAGAACGTCTTATCCTTCCAGATGGGGCCGCCAAGGAAGCCGCCGAAATCGTTGTGGTGCTCTGGCGCACGCGGATTGCCGGCCTGTTTGGCAAACCAGTCGTTTGCGTCCATCACTGTGTTGCGAAAATAGTCGAAGATGCCTCCATGGAAATCATTCGTGCCCGACCGTGTAGTAAGGATGACTTGTCCGCCCGGTGAGCGGCCGAACTCCGGTGCAAAAGACGAAGTTTCGATGCGGAACTCCTGGAGAGCGTCCACAGAGACTAGACTACTTGTTCCGCCCACAGCACTGAATGCCTGCGCAGTGCCGGTTCCGGCCCCGGTGACCAACAACGCGGAACCGACACCGAAATTCGCGGAAACGCCATCAACCGTAAAATTATTCGCGTCCGTTCTCTGCCCTGCAATGCTGAACTGCCCTGGCGAGTTGTTGGCAGTCGGCGAACCACCGCTCGGCGCAATAACTACTCCTGGCGTCAATTGCAGGAGTGTGTTGAAACTGCGCCCGTTCAGCGGCAAGCTTGCCACAAAATTCCGATCAATCACGGTGCTCACGGAAGCGCTCTCTGTGTTGACGAGCGGCGCGCCCCCTTGCACCGTCACCACCTCAGATGCAGCGCCGATCGGCAGGGTGAAGTTGATTGCGAGCGCGTCCTGCACGTGAATGACGATATCCGGCTTGATGATTGTCTTAAAGCCGATTTCGGAGACCTGAATGCGATACGTTCCTGGCGGAAGATTCGGAACCAGATAAAACCCGTCTCCGTTCGTCTTGGCAGGATACTGCACGCCAGTGGCGTCATTGGCGATCACAATCTCGGCGCCGACGATTACTCCCCCGGCCGGATCGAGAACAATCCCACTTATCGTTCCGTTCGGGGATTGACCATTGAGAGGTGCAAGGACAAGCAAGCTGAGGACGACAAAGAAGGCGATCTGACGCAGCCGCACGCTGTTTCTCCTGTGATCGAGGAATTGCGACAAACTCGCTGGACGTACGCAGGAGAATTCGCAGTTGTACCACTCGGACTTCATCGGAGTATCGTGCAACGATTCCGGGTGGCCGCAGGGAGTCCGGACTACGGGTGATTCGGTTCGATCTTTAGGGAAGCGAAGAGCAGAGGCTTGCCGCTCGGTTTCTGGCTGCCGCCGTTCGGCTCCACGGTTACGAAGACCGCATCAATGTGCTCAAGCGTGCGCGAGTCTTCGAATTTGAGGACCCAGCGCTTCCTGGCTCCGCTGTCCTGATAGAAGATGCCAAGGCTTAGCGCTTGCTGTTTGTCCGCCCCACCCCGGCCCCAGGCTTGGAACGTACTGGCGTTTTTCACGCCTGCCTGCTGGTCCAAGTCATAGGCATAGAAGATGAGCGATCTTCCCTTCGTGTAAAATACGCGGCCATACGGTTTCTGCGTCGCTCCATCACGAGCCACGTCGTAGACCTCGGCAATATACAGGTCACGCGCGCCCATCAAATCCCGGATGTCACGGTCATGGGCAAGCAGTTCGTCTTGTTTGCCGAGGGTCCGCTCTTGCTCGCGAAGCTGGCCATGGAGATCCTTGATTTGAGCTTCCAGGCTCTGGGCCCGCATCTGATTGTCAGAGCGCTGTTGCCTCAAGGAGTCGAGTTGCGTCTGAGTTTTCTGCCGTGAAGCCTCTGCGACATCGAGCTTCTGCGTGAAATCACTTCTTTCTTGAGCCAGCTGTTGCTTCTCGATCTGGTCATTCTGGAGAGCATGTTCCAGACCGGCCTGGGCGTCCTTCATTCCATTCAAGGATGCCGATTGCTGTTCAACGTGCCTCCGAAGATCGGCAATAACCTTGTCACGGTTGAGGAGTTGCTTTCTCAAGATTTCCCGGTCGTGGCCGGCATCGCTTATCTGTTGTTCGAGCAAGTCCACTCTTGGGTCAGGAGAGCTGGACGTTGTCCGAACAACTTCCTCGCCTCTATGCATGCCAAATTGATAGGAGTAAATACCCAGAGAGACCGTTAACAGGACGGCAGCAGCAAACGGCATCCATACGTAGTTCCAATTCACCTGTGTGCGGCGGTTGCCATTTCGATGCGCGAAGACGAGCCCTTTGCTCTGCTCTGCCGGATCTGAATTCAGGCGTGTCGTTTCAACTGGCGCCGGCTCGGGCGCCAACATCGCTTCGACCGCTCCGCGCGGCGCTGAGCTTGGTTCATGTAAGGTGGGCGTAGATAGCGC
>JBGPIX010000180.1:0-10580 GCA_041485085.1 Candidatus Acidiferrum sp. | reverse complement strand
TCCCAGTAGGGAATTGAGTAGTGATAGCCGGACTCGTGCAGTCTTCCGTATTCGTCTGTAAATCCTCCTTTGGTGTACCAGGACAGAAGTCGTGCATAGTACTCCGCAACTTCCTGGAATGTGGCGTCGCGGAGTTCCGTACCCTGTTCGTAGTCCCAGACCGGTTTATTCGGATCATCCGGATACGCGATGGGTTTTTCGGTCTTGTACATCCACTGAGGGATAGTGCTGAAGTTGAGAACCACCGAATGCCCTTTGGTTGCCTCCAGAAAATCGATTGTCATCGGGTCGATAAGCGAGAAATCCCACGACGTCTTTCCATCCTTCGGCGGCTCTAATTCCGCCACACCGAGCCGCGGGTACGGTAGCCATGGAACGTAACGCACGTAGTCTGCCCCGAGATCATGCAGCGATTGGTATGCGCCGTCGTGCACCACTGTTCCCCGGCGAAGCGGTGGATTTACGACGACTTGTAACGTCGGAGTTGTCCGGGATTCTTGTACTGTCTTGTCCCAATGGACTGTAATTTGGATGGGAGCATCTTGTGCTGGGGACCGTCCTACGGTGGCGAGCATAAACGAAGGAACAAGCAGTAATCGTAATAAATTCAAACGCTTCATGAGACGCTCCCCCTAGAACGCATAATCGAATCCGCCAAAGCGCCAAGCGCTCGCGAAGCATAAATTAAGCGAATTGCCGTCTTTTTTCAATAGGTAAATATGTTTTGTTATAGAATCGGAGCACGATTCCGCGCCATTACCGCAAACTCATTGCAGGGGAGTGCATGCAAACATGAGCGAAAACTCCAGACCCCACGAATTCATGGTAGGACTCTTCGGAATTGGGCTCGACACTTACTGGCCTCAATTTGAAGGGCTGCACCAGCGCCTGACGGGATACACCCAACAGGTGGCCCACCGTCTGGAAAAGACGGGCGTCCGGGTTATCAATCTAGGCTTGGTTGATTCTCCCGAAAAGGCGGAGGCCGCGGGTCATGCGTTCAGGCGAAACGATGTCGATCTGATTTTTCTGTACGTCACGACATACGCGCTGTCATCCACTGTTCTTCCGGTTGTAAGAAGAGCAAAGGTTCCCGTAATCATCCTCAATCTTTCTCCCTCCGCGGCAATTGATTACAAGGCCTTCAATCGAATGGGTGACCGAACCAGAATGACCGGCGAATGGCTGGCTTATTGCCAGGCTTGTCCCGTGCCTGAAATCGCCAATGTGTTTCGTCGTTGCCGGATCCCGTTTTTCCAAGTTACCGGAATCCTCGAGAACGACCCACTCGCGTGGAATGAGATTTCCTCATGGATAGATGCGGGCCGAGTCGCCCACACGATGGAACACAACCGCCTCGGAGTGATGGGCCATTATTACGGGGGAATGCTTGACATCTATTCTGACCTGACTCAACAGTGCGCCTATTTTGGGGGCCACATCGAAATGCTCGAGGTGGACGAATTAGCGGATTTGCGCCGGAGAGTCTCCAGCGAGGAGGTCAGCAGTCGAGTCCAGTATTTTCGGGATACATTCGACGTTCAACCAGACTGTTCACCGGTCGAATTGGAACGCGCGGCGCGCACCTCCGTAGCGCTGGATCGGCTGGTCGAGATCCATAAACTGGGATCCCTCGCTTACTACTACGAAGGAGTAGGGAACGCTGAGAATGAAGATGCGATCAGCTCCATCATCCTCGGCACCAGCCTGCTTACAGCAAGAGGCATACCGGTGGCCGGCGAATACGAGATCAAGAACGCTCAAGCCATGAAGATTATGGATAGCTTCGGGGCAGGCGGTTCTTTCACGGAGTACTACGCCTGCGATTTCAATGACGATGTGATTCTTATGGGTCACGACGGACCTGGCCACATCGCCATTTCCCAAGGCAAAACCAAGGTTCGACCACTAACTGTGTATCACGGCAAGGTTGGCCGCGGGCTCTCCGTAGAGATGTCCGTTAGGCATGGTCCAGTAACTTTGCTTTCTGTTGTTCAAACTGCTGACGGGAAACTCAAACTGCTGGTCGCTGAGGCCATCTCTGAGCCCGGGCCAATTCTCGAAATTGGTAATACCAACAGCCGCTACCGTTTCTCGATGGGTGCAAGAAAGTTCATGGACGCCTGGAACGCCGAAGGCCCGGCGCATCATTGCGCGATCGGCATCGGCCATATCTCCAGCAAGTTGAGCAAGCTTGGTCAGTTGCTGGGAATGGAATGCACCGTCATCGAGTGAGTTCGTGAGATACCAAATTGCCTAGCCGTATCTTACGGCCGCACGCAAGGCTGCGAAGATTATATCGGCAAAGGCGCCGAGATCAGTAATTCAGAATATGCCGAGTCAAGGTTCCTATGATATACCGCAGACAGTTTGGACACGTTCCTGACGTGGCTAGGCGAATCCGGCTGTGATGCATGGACACTTGCTCGAATTGCGGGACGCAGTTCAATCTCGATCTCTTCTCGCTACGTTCACCCGTCCGAGGATGCTGTTTTGGCGGCCTTGTCTCGGCTAGCTGGGCACAAAATTGGGCAGGACGTGAGTGAGAGTGAAAAGCCGATTCCACAGAGGCTTCTAACTCAGTGATACAATGGCATTAATCGCCGCGCCCGTAGCTCAGCCGGATAGAGCGTCTGCCTTCTAAGCAGAGGGTCGGGAGTTCGAGTCTCCCCGGGCGCGCCATTCCTCATTTTTCGCTTTTTCGAAGATCAGATCGAATGGCTTTCTGTAGGTGGGATAAAGACTTACAGCGTCTACCGAACAGTTCGAAAGCACCATTCTGAGCAATTTGGCTTTTTCCTCCGGAGTTTGCCTAACGTATAGAAAATAGGCCTTATTCGCGAGTTCTAAGATTTTGATGCCATCCAGGATGCGTTCCGGTTTGACCTGTTCCAGATTCCGTATCGCGTGTTGAATCTGCTCTTCCTCCGCCTTCCACTCGGCAGCTTTCCTTTCCCAGAACTCTTCGGAGATTTTGCCATCCAGCTTGTCGATGTAGGCAAGGTCAAACCTGTGGCGTACGAAACCCAGGCGCTGCTCCAATCGTTCACGGTGCTGTTTCTGCGACCGTTCCTGGTGACCAGTATCGGCAAGCAGCGATTTCTCCAATTGGGCCAGCACATCATCTGGAATGTAGATGTTTTTCAAAATCTGGCCCAGCTTCTCTCCTAATTCTTCCTCTCGCATATAGGGTAGATCACACTTCCCGCGACTGCCCGTGCAACGGTAATACGTATATTTATTCTTTTTGATCTCCGCTGTCACCGCGCAATTGTCATACGCGCACGTGAGTAGCCCGCGAAAAGCAAACTCCCGCCTTCGGCCTTTCGGCTTGCCGTATCCCCGAAAAACAGCTTGCACCCGCTCGAATAGCTCTTCGCTCACAAGAGGATTGTGAGAGCCTCTGAATATCTTGCCTTGCCAAACGAATAGGCCCTTGTAAAACGGGTTCAGCAAGAGCCTTTGCAAATAGCCCTTGGGGAAAGACTGCCGCGATTCGACTCTCAGCGCTGTGCGCAACGTGGAGAGGGAATGCCTTCCCGATGCGTAAAGCTCAAACATTCGCTGTGCGACGGGAGCCTTTTCAGCGTCAAGTTCTATGGTGTGCTCTAAGACATTGTTGCGGTAACCAAAGGGCGGGCGACTCGGATAGATTCCTTGTTCGGCCTTTTCCCGCATTCCCTTCTTAACTTCCTCCCGTAGATTCTCAATATAGTTTCGAGCGATCACCACCTGAATGCCGTGGACAAGTTTTGCCTGGGACTTTGAATCCTTGCTAATGACTTGGCCTTCTTTTGGTAGGTGGATTTCCACGTCCAGATCTTCCAGAGTCACGCAGTCACGGAAGTTCCGATACAAGCGGTCCGTTTTTTCGACGATGAGCACACCACAAGCGGGATTCTTCGAAAAGAAAATCAACATCTCCCCAAACTGTTTTCTCCCGGCAATCTTTGCAGTCTCGACATCAACAAATTCACGCACGATTGCGAATTGGTTTCTATGCGCATATTCCCGAAGCAGCTTCAACTGTGCCGGAATGGAATAGCCCTCACGTTCTTGATCCTTGCTGGATACCCGGGCGTAAATCACTGCTTCTCTCATTTATTCGGTTCCCTTTGCTTTGTACGAGCGGTTTTGGCGAGTTCACCTTGTACCGTTTCAATTTCCGAGTCAACTATTTCAATTGCGTTTTCCACATCCGAATCGCGGAAAATGAGTCCACGCTTTCCCTCCAACTCCTCTTTTTGCGACTTCAAGTGCTGCAAACGATCAAAAAGCGCAATTCCATAATCCGTGCCGTCTGCTTTGCCCGGAATCAGAATTTCACGTCTGACCATGTGCAACAAACGGGAAATGCCTGTCTTCCCGCGAAAAAAGAGTTGAATCCCACATGAATTGCAAACGCAATAGGGTTTCCCCCTTTTAGAAGCGAGGATCGCCAGACCATCCGCGCACAGCGGGCAGTTCTTCCACTCGCTTTGCAGATTGTCCTCATCTCCTCCTGCAAAATCGTAAAACAGCCCTAGGGCATGAACTCTCCGGGTACCGTGGAAGGCGACTTCGAGTCTGCCGACCATTTCCGGATCATCGCTGGGAGGCTTGGAAACGTACTTGAGCATGTACAGCAAAGCTTTGGGGCCGAAGAGCTGAGACTGCCTTATTCCCGCGACAACATGCCCAGAGACTTTCCGCCAGATCGCCTTGAGCTTTTCTTTCCCGATGTATGGGCAATAGATCAGCACGTGGGTATGGAGGTTGGTATTGTTGAAACCGACCTCATTTACCCAGATAGCGCCCCAGCCTTTCACTCCCTTCATCAACAGCCGGAGCGTTTTCTTAACGTCTTTGTTGAATTTCTTGATTTGTTCAGTCGTAAGCTGGCCCGTGTTCCGGCTTGTGAGCGTAATCCCTCGAAGCCGAAACCCACGTATGGGGTTCCGATGGATATGGTCAAGGACGGAGGAGTGTTTCGCGTAAAGGCGGGCAAACCGTCGAGGGGCGCAACGTGGGCAGAACCTGAGATCGCAATACATGGGAGACAAGAATTCGTGCTGCTCATCACCCTGACAGCGCAAAACAATTCCTTTTCGCGCACAGTCGAGGTAACGAGCGGCTTTTCCAGATAGACCACCAAACACCAAGACCTCAGCGACGTGACTCCGAAACTTGAAATCCGCATGATCTTCATCGCTGAACTTTTCGAGGGGTTTCAGGCTCGGGCGGCAGAGCGTCTCCAGCTCAAAGCGGTCACCCATGGATATGCCCCACGCCTGAGCCTCGGATGCGAAACTCCCCAACACATTCATTCGCCCACCCTCACCGTCTGCCATTTCGGTAAGGCGTAGCGCTCCCGTACTTCGCCAGGAATACGGACGGTGTAATCCCCAGGCGGAAACCCCAAAGTCTTCAGATCGTCGTGGATGAACGTGACTTGGTCACATGGCGGATAGAACTCACCCATAAACTGGGGTGGCTCTTGAGCGGTCTGTGGATTCTTCCAAACTTTGTAAGCCTCTTTCAGGATCTCCATGGCTCACCAACTTCTTTCGAAACACTTAATCACTAAGATTGAATTAAGTGGGGCCGCCTCCGGCGACCCCTTCCCAGCCCTCAGCTTCTCAGCGGGACCTCTAGATCCAGCACCGGCAGTTGGGGCCCCTGGCGTCTCCTGCCGTACGCAGTCGCGGGTTGTCAGGTCCCACCGACATAGCCCGCACTTATGGCCCGAGACACCAGGGGAACTCGTGTAATCAACGCGCATGATTCTTCCTCTCGTACTCGGCGAGGACCGCTTCGAGTACGCGCTGTTTGAGATCTCGTGACAGATCAAGCAACGGAAGATATGTTTTCTTGCCGTTCTTTTCGACTGGAAGGCGGGGAAGAGTGGCCCACGCAGGCTCACCCCGCTTCTCAAACACAGCACACCGACGAATCGTGAGGTCCCCGCCGGGCCAGCGGAGAATCACATCCGCCAACGCGCAAAGAGGGGCTTTGGCATTAACCAGCGCCAGGTCGATCTTGATCTCAGTCTCCATGATGGCCCTCCGCTTCATTCCACTCGTTCAACAACAGAAAGAACTCTCGAAGACCCTCGACCTCGCCCGGAGATAGCGCACAGACGTTTGTGCGGCCCGCAGGCTCCGGTAGATTGTTCGGGACAATACAAACCCCGCCTTCCCGAGCAAGACTCGTCACATTCGTTTGCGGCGACATGACTCCCCTAGCGCCCATCCGAAGCCTCGAGCTCCAAGTTTTCAGGTACGATTTTTCGTGGCCTGCCGACAGGGAATGATTTTTCGCACTGACCGCACTGACAGACGTGGTCTTTCAATGGCCTTCGACTGCGCGTCGCATGCACCTTCGAGATCAGCCGACAGGAGCGGGAGCAGAAGCGAGTCTTAGCTGGTATACCGCAGACGGCGCACACTAAAGAGGGCGAGCCTTGGATTGGTGCGGCGGGTTTGAATTCAGGTTGTTCGCTCTCGTTCCGCATAGAAAAAGAAAAGCCAGCCAAATCGAACATTGGCTGGCTTTACCCCGTGTCCCAAACTCGCTGGCCGTGGGGCTAGCTGGCTACCGATTCTGTTTTTTGGCTATCCTCTCGCGCCCCCCATCAGTTTGTTCAGGAGAAGCTTCCCCTGTTTCGTCCCGATCAGAACGTAATCTTTCGTTCCGTCCTGAGTCTTGAGCCTGACCATAATCGGCAGGTCTTCAGGTTTCAATTCCAGTGGCTTCATCGTCTGCCTCACTCCCTTGACTGCTTCCTACATTCAAGGGAAGATTTCCTTAGCTGCATATATTTTCTCATGAGTTTCAGGACCCACTGGTGCCACGACCAACGAAGAGACACAGGCCTTCCGCAAAATTAAAGACCAAACACCGAAAACTTCCGCAAAATTCACCCCCTGTTTCCCGAGGTATTTCCGCGAAATTGGGTTCTGGCCCAAAAAACGCAAATAGGGCCTTGACAGCATCTGAAGAAACGCGAGGACGCAAGCGTCGTATTCATCCAGAAAATGTTCTGAGGGCTGCGAACGACCTTCTTAGGATCTTAGAGTTGTGCAAAGACCAGATTGACTGGGGCAAATTGGAAATTGCCAAAACGGAAAAAGAAGCTGCGTGGGCATTCGAGCGTGTGCCACCGCCTTATAGAGAGCGCCTCAATTTGTGGCGTGCCACTATCCTAGAGTGGGTACTTGAACGGAAGTTCCCCAAGACGAACTTGGAACGGAAGATGCGCCACCTGGCGGATTCCGTTGCAGCGGAAGGACTCTTGACCCCCCGGCGTTGTAGGGACGTTTGCCTTGAGGAGAGAAAGCGGCAAGCCCAGCTTGGAATGATCTTTCGTCGCGAGTTCTACATCGAATGCACCTGCGGTTATCGCGGGCCAGCGAAAGGCGGCGGGTGCCTTCAATGCGGAACAAAGAGGCTTTCACCAGAGATTGAAATGGACTATCCACTTCTCCGGTAACCGCGTTTGTCAGACATGCGGATTTTCACTAGAAATATCGAGGGTATGGGATTGCTCCCTAGGAACTCCATTGCAGACCGACGGTGTTACGTGCTTTTCGCCTGTGGTACGTTTCAGGTATAAGTTGCTCCTCGCAACAGACAACGACGCGATCAAAACGATTCGAAACTCCAAGTGGCCTTTCCATTCGCATCAAACCACATGGTAACCAGAATATTTCCGTCAGTCCTAGTTGTGAGGGAATATCTGGTCTCGCCTCCAAAAGGTACGCCATTGGCGAAATCGGATGAGTTGTACCTAGAATCAACGCTCTTGTCGCGCTCCTGGACAGAGATAATACTCACGTGGGGCTTTCCTATCTTCTCAACCCACTCAGTGGGGAAACCGTTCTTGTGTCCGTGGTGGGGCGGGACCAGAATGTACGTGCCTCTGGCGGCGACTTGCACTTCTTTTGTGCCGACCATCCCTGCCATACCGTCGCTCTCCAAATCACCCGCAATTGCGATTTTGAAATCCTTCCATTTGTAAACAAAGAAAAGACTGGAATTGTTTACGTACGTTGCGTCACCAAAGTGCTTCTCTGCAACTTGTGGCGTATATGCCCAGGATTTCAACTCGGCGCTGCCAGCGTAGGTGCGCAAAGGAACCTTCCCCTGAAGCCTAAGGAAATCGTTTATTTTGTACGCCAGTTCTTTTTTTTCCCGCTTTTTCACATCTTCCCAATCGTAAGTCTGATAGTAAAGACCTAACGGCCGAAACTTTTCTTCCAGGGCAGTTTCCACATCATCCAGATGGTCGGCGTGCGGATGTGTGATATAGAGGACAGACAAAGAAAGATCAATTTCACGAATGCGCTTGACGTTCGGGAGCTTTTCCATGAGGTTGCCGATGCCCTGTCCTAGATGTCCAGCTAGATATGCGAAGAAGACCAAACCTATTGTGGCCAATGCTGGCAAGTCTCCCCACAGAGCGAGAGGCACACTCGGCCAGAACAGCGACCAGAAGAGAAGGACAAGAGCAATAAGTATGATTGCGCCGGGGAGGAGATACCCGAAGATGTCGTAAAGCGTTACTTGCAGTTCTTTAAACAAGGGCGGAGCCGATCCGGGAGAGACTCCGAAAGTCTACCATTGAGATATGTTTCGAGCAAAGAACGCGAGGCAGAGCGACCCTAAATACAGTCATCCAAGCAGTGACGCCACAATAGGTTCACGCTTCAATTCTAGCCAGTAAGTGGCTGACTCCTGGTAAGTCGGATAACCGGATAAGTCCTTTTCCGGTAAGCGCGTTAATCAGGAGTTGCAGAATAATTTATTGCGATGTTCTTGGCGCCCGCGCAAACTACCGACGGCCCCGACTTACCCACAGGAACCAAACCTCATTTTGAGTCCGGGTAGCTTCGGTACAAAACGGTACACATGTCGATTGCTGGGAATCCCGATGTGTACGGGCCACCCACTGTGTAACAAAGCTGCCCAGTCTTTGTGTCTAGAGCGAGTGCGCCGGGCGGGATATGATCTCCGATTTTCGTGGTGTCGGGAACAATTACGAAACGCTGATACTGAGCAATTGGTGCAGAGTTTGCGCATCCGGTCAGAGCAATCAATCCAAGGGCGGAGAGGACTACGCTCTTTCGTCTCATATTAGGCTTCCTTTCGAAGAACTCAGTTCTTCCTTCCGCTCGACACTATACACTTCTGATCGACGGGGCTCCGTCCGCCGTGCCGCACCAAAACTCCACTTCTCCGGTTACCGCGTTTATCGGGATTTGATGGTTGATATGATTGGAACACCATGGGTTTGCGCTATCTCCGACCCGAGACTCTGACAGCCAAGAACGGGAGGTACAGTGACGGATCCAAAGCAGATGACGGAGGGCACCACGGAGGCGCTGCAAATAATGCTGAGTCCTCGTGTGGATATCTCAGGAATCAAGGGCGAGAACGACCCTGAGAAGGTTAACGCGGTGGTGTTTGGCCTTTATAAAGAGACGGTGAGCGTTGTGAACCTCGCAGCGCACCTCCTAGACGAGGCGGCATCTGTCAAAGGCGGCTGGCCTAGGAACCAGGCAATTTGTGCCGGTCTGATGATTAGAATCGCAAAGTTCATGGTGGTCGTTATACAGCTCAGCGCTAAACGCGACCGCCTGGAAGTTGTCCTTGCGCTCAACCGCTCGATCATGGAGTCCGCCATCAACCTCGAGTTTCTTGTAACCAAGAACGATGACAGGTACTTCGATCAATTCGTTAAGTTCAGCTTAGGGCCGGAAAGAGAACTGCACGACATTATCCAGGCCAACGTCGCGGCACGTGGAGGCGAAATGTGGCCGATAGAGCAGCGAATGCTGGAATCAATCAACGAAGTTTGCCAAGGGTCGGGCCTGAAAGTCGAGGAAGTGAATCAAAAGTATGGGGACTGGGGAGGAGGCCTTAAGGAGCGTCTAAAGGCTCTCAACAAGGAAGATCGATACGTAGGAATGCAGCGAATACCCTCACACGCTGTTCACGGAACTTGGGTCGACTTGTATAAGCACCATTTGGAGCACGATCCGAAAGTCGACGTTTTCAGTCCCAATCCTGATTTTTCATCGGTCGACGCTCGAGTGCTGGGACCAATAGCGATCTTAGTGCTTGAGGCGACTAAACCTTATCTGGAACGGTTTTTTCCCGGAATTCCAGAAAGCAAGCTGCCGTTGGAGAGAATCGACGATCTGCGCAACCGCCTTGCAGAAGCTGATGCTGTCCACGAAAAACTTATGTCCTAGAAAGAATAATTCTCAAAGCGGCTGGCACTTCTTCACGCAATTCTTTTGATTGCGCCCGAGTGACGGCCCACTCCGAAGCAATTTCACCTGCATGGTAGGTCGCATTATCGGACAAGTGGTTTTAGATCAATTTCATTTGTCCGGTAACCGCGTTTATCAGGACTTTGCCGCTTTCGATTCACTTCAGAGTCGTTTATTGCGGCAGCTCTCCGCCAGCCTGCTCCGCCACCATGTACGCGGCGTACCAGTCGGGCCAGTTCGCGTCGCGCTGCCCGGTGCGCTTTTCGTGCTCTCCGTGGGCGGCCTCCGCGCGCCGAAACGCGCTCGCCAGATCGTTCGCCGACG
>JBGPIX010000179.1:0-10614 GCA_041485085.1 Candidatus Acidiferrum sp. | reverse complement strand
TCCGACCGGGCTGGATTCGGTGCTGCTTGAAGACCGCACCCCGCTGGTGGTCAAGGGCATGCAAATCGTTCCCTCCGGCAGCAATCGATTCAAACACACGGACACGGTAGTTCTGTACGCGGAAGTTTATGAGCCGTTGCTTACTTCGGCGACACCGCCGATGGTGGCTTTCGCCTACCGAATTTTCGAGCGCGCGACCAACAAGCAAATCTTCTTCACCAATATCATTCGCGCCGATGATTTCATTCAGAAGGGGAATTCGGTTATCCCCATCGGCCTAAAAGTGAAAGTAGACGATTTGAAACCGGGTTCCTACCGTTTGGTGATGCAGGCGGTCGACAGCGCGAAAAACAACGCGCCGGACCGCACCGTGGACTTCGACATAGCAGAATGATGTTTCTCACCTAGCATTGAAAATTGACGGGCCCGTTTTGGAGTGCGGGAGCTTGCTCCCGCTTTTCCGGCTACCGGGGCGTTTGCGTTGTATGGCGAGGCCGCGAACGGAAGAAAAGCGGTGGCAAGCCGCCGCACTCCACAAGCCCGACTCTAGTTCTTCCCTGCGTGTACTTTCGGCCGCGGTAAAGATTCGACACGCCTGCAGGACTTCCGCAACTTCTTCGCCGAACAAGGGTTAGTCTAATGGTGACCGGCCATCCGCCGAATTTGCCATTGAGCAGGAGAGTGTTATGAGGCTGTCAGCGCGCCCTGCCTCAACTTTTTTCCTACAGTTCCCCGAGATCTCTGCCACCCTGCGGTCAATTCTTGCCGTAGCGCTCTCTTTCACCTGTCTTTTTTCGCTTGGCGTGGATCTGCCCGCTCTGGCCGCGGTTCCCGCGGCGGCCAGTGATAAGAAGCCGAAGCAGGATCCTGCTCTCAAGGGACTGCCCATTACCGAGCTCACCCCTGATGAAGCCATTCTTCATGCGCTGAATCGCCTGGCGTATGGCCCGCGCCCCGGCGACGTTGAGCGCGTCCGTCAGATGGGCTTGGCTAAATGGATCGATCAGCAACTGAATCCCAATTCGATCGATGACAAGACCCTGGAAGCGCGCCTCCAGGACTACCCGACACTCCGCACTTCCACGGCGAAGCTGATCGATGAATATCCGCAACCCAAGCAGGCGGAGAAACAAGCCGAGAAACAAGCTCAAGCGCAAACCCGGAAGGAGCAGCGCCGCTCCGATGCGGCTGCAGAACCGGTTGGCCGAGATATGCAACCTGGGCAGGGACAAATCGCCGGCGGTGGCGATGCGGAACCTTCACAACAAACGGCCTCGAACGCAAAGCAGGACATGAGCGATGCCCCCGCGCCCATGAAGCAAGAGCAACCCGAGGGGAATCCCGCGACCAAGGGCGCGAGGAAGCGCGATGCTTTGGGTGGCGGCGACCCCAACAATGTTCCGCGCGCGATCGCCGACGACAGCAAGAGGCCGCAGCGCATTGTGGCCGAGTTGAGCATGGCCAAGGTGACGCGCGCGATTTACAGCGAGCGGCAGCTGCAGCAGGTGATGGACGATTTCTGGTTTAACCACTTCAACGTTTTCGCGGGCAAGGGCGAAGATCGCTACTACCTTACTTCCTATGAACGCGATGTGATTCAGCCGCACGCGCTGGGGAAATTCAAGGATTTGGTGACGTCGACAGCCAAGAGCCCGGCCATGCTTTTCTACCTGGACAATTTCCTGAGCGCTGATCCGCGAGCGGCGCAACGGCAGGCGGCCGAGCGAGCCGCGCGCCAGCAACGGCGACGCGGAGGATTCGGCGGTCCACGGCCGCAGGCCAACTCGCAGAAAGCGAAGAAAAACGAGCGCGGTCTGAACGAGAATTACGGCCGCGAGTTGATGGAGTTACACACGCTCGGCGTCGACGGCGGGTACACGCAGAAAGATGTGGCGGAAGTGGCGCGCTGCTTCACGGGGTGGACGATTGAAAAACCCCGGCAGTACCCGAATTTTAAATTTGACGACAAGCTGCACGATCCCGACCCGAAAATGGTGCTGGGTAAGAAAATTCACGCGGGCGGGATGAAAGATGGCGAGCAGGTGATCGACCTGCTAGTGCATCACCCGAGCACGGCGAAATTTATTTCCACGAAACTGGCGCGCCGGTTTGTTTCGGACACTCCGCCGCCGGCGCTGGTCAACCGCATGGCCGAGACGTTTCAATCGAGTGACGGAGACATCCGTGCCGTGCTGAAGACCATGATCTGGTCGCCGGAGTTCTGGTCGCGGGAAGCGTACCGCGCAAAAATCAAAACGCCTTTTGAATTGGTGGTTTCCGCGGTGCGTGCCTTGGGTACGGACGTGGATACGCCAATGCCACTGGTGCAGTGGGTGGGACGAATCGGCGAGCCGTTGTATCAGTGCCAGCCGCCGACAGGTTATTCGGACAAGGCCGATACTTGGGTGAACACTGGCGCGTTGCTGAATCGATTGAACTATTCGCTCGCGCTCGCTGGAAACAAAATGCGTGGCGCGCGGACGGACGTAGCTTCGTTGCTCGGCGTGGAACCGTCCGCTGATCCGAAGGCGGCGCTGGACCGGGCAGTACAAGTTTTCCTCGGCGGCCAAGCGGGACCGACTACCGTGGAGACGCTGGAGAAGCAGCTCGATAACCCGCAAGTTTTGCAGGCCAAACTCGATGATCCGCGCAAGCAGGTGGATTTGGGAGTAGTCGCTGGCTTGGTGCTGGGCGCTCCGGAATTTCAAAGGCGATAGGTGCGAGAGGTCGCGATGAGTTACAAATGCTGTGAAGGCGTGAGAGGCCTGAAATTCTCGCGGCGGTATTTCTTGAAGCAAGGCGGCGTGGCCATGGTCGGCCTTAGCGCGATGCCGGCGTTTTTGCAGCGCGCGGTCGCGGCGACGCCGATGCCGAACAAGAAGCAACTCGTCGTTTTGTTCCAGCGCGGCGCGGCCGACGGCTTGAACATCGTGGTGCCCTTCGGTGAAGCTAATTATTACCGGATGCGTCCGAGCATCGCGATCCCGCAGCCGAAGCGCGGCGGGGCGGATGCGGCGATCGATCTTGACGGATTTTTCGGTTTGCACCCCAGCCTCGCGCCGCTCGAGCCGCTGTTTCACAGGAATCAACTTGCCATCGTGCACGCCGCAGGCTCGCCCGATCCGACGCGGTCGCACTTCGACGCGCAGGACTTCATGGAATCCGGCACGCCAGGATTGAAATCCACCGAAGACGGCTGGCTGAATCGCGCGCTCGAATCCGTGCCGGAAGAAGAAGCTTCTCCATTTCGTGCCGTGGCCATGGGGCCGAATCTTCCGCGCATGCTACATGGCCCCGCGCCGGCGATTGCGTTGCCGGATTTGAAGCAATTCAAAGTGATGGCGCAGGCACCGGGAACGGGCCAGATGGTCGAAGGCGGCTTTGAAGCGATGTACTCGCAGACCGTGGATCACGCTTTGCATGGCACGGGCACGGAAACGTTTGAAGCCATTGATCTCTTGCGCAAAGCGGACCCAAGCAAATATCAGCCGGAGAATGGCGCGCAGTATCCGACGAGCCGGCTCGGGCAGAGCCTGCAGCAGATCGGGCAGCTCCTCAAAGCCAACATCGGCGTGGAAGTTCTATTTGTCGATTGCGGCGGCTGGGACAATCACGTCAACGAAGGCGGCGTGCAGGGACAGCTATCCAATTTGCTGAAGGATCTCGGCCAGGGCTTGGCGGCGTTTCATCAGGATTTGGGCGACCGCATGCAGAACATTGTTTTTGTGACCATGAGCGAGTTCGGACGCACCGCCAAGGAAAACGGCAATCGCGGCACGGACCACGGCCACGCGAATTGCATGTTTGTGATGGGCGGCGACGTGAAGGGCGGCCAGGTCTACGGCAAGTGGCCCGGGCTGAATGATCACCAACTCAACGAAGGCCGCGACCTCGCACTGACGACGGATTTCCGCTACGTTGTCGGCGAAATTCTCACCAAGCACATCGGCGTGACGGATCTGAAGCCCGTTTTTCCCGGTTTCGACAACAACCCGCGCAAATTCGCGGGCCTGATCAGGAGTTAGGTCGGGGCTTCCCAGCTCCCTTGGTCGGTTTATACCAACGATAGAGTTTCGCAAGTGGGGAAATGACCGGAATCAGATACCAGTAATGGACACGAAGGAATTTGACCCTAAGCTTCTTGCTCCATTTCTCGGCAACATTCTCTGAACCCTCGAATTCAGGGATATGCAGCCGATGAATATGGTGGCCAAGTTCGTGGTAGAGAACTTCGGCTACGATTATGTCGCGGATGATTCCAAAACGAAGCCAGGCCCGCCCCCACCGTTTTTCGAGATTGTCGATCAGCAGCGTGACTCGTGTGGGTTCGCCTTTCCACGCCTGTGTGTAGTAACCCAAGGCTTCGCTCAGGGGAACTCTACGGCGGCCTGACCCTTTCCGCACTCGTGATTTGTGCGGCAACGCCTGAACGTTTGTGAGAACGACGCTGTGAAGCCCCCGCAAATAATTGGCAGGAACGACTGACAGCATATTGCAAATGACTTTTTCTGAATCGAACGGCGGCTTGTAATTCTGATAAGCCACAACAATCCGTGGCCCGGACTGCTTTTCTTCAGTGGCCATTCCTTCCCTTACAGCTCGCGAATCCAGATGTTGCGGTAACGGATCGGATTGCCGTGATCTTGCAGGCCGAGCGGTAATTTTTCGGCATGCGCCTTGTAGGGTGGGCGCTGGCCGTGCTCGGTCGGTCCACTTAGCTCCACGTTGTCTTGCACGAGCACGCCGTTGTGCAACACGGTGACGTGAGCGGGCCGTGTCAATTTTCCGGCGACGTCAAAACGCGGGCCGTGAAAAACGATGTCGTAGCTTTGCCATTGGCCGGGCGGGCGCGAAGCGTTCACGAGTGGCGGATATTGACCGTAGACAGAGGATGCTTGGCCGTCGGCGTAGGTTTTGTTTTCGTAGGAATCCAGCACCTGAATTTCGTAGAGCCCCATCAGAAAAACGCCGCTGTTGCCGCGTTCCTGGCTTTCGCCTTTTGGCGGAACTGGTTCGGCAAACTCGACGTGCAATTGGCAATCGCCGAAGGCTTCGCGCGTGTAAATGTAGCCGGTCTTGGCCACGACTTCGGCGTAGCCGTTCTCGACTTTCCATTTCGCAGGGCTGCCGTCTTTGTGGGACCAATGCGAGAGATCCTTCCCGTCGAAGAGCACAACGGCGTCCGAAGGCGGGCGCCCCGGCGAGTCTTGCGTGCTCGCTGTTCCGGGATCGATCACCGCGGGCACCGGCCGGTTGGGATCATGGATTTTCCATCGCGTATCGACCTGCGCGTTACAGAGTGCAGGCGCAACCGTCGCTAGGAGAGCGCCGACTCCGATGATGATTTTTCGCATCTGTTGCACCTCCGTTGGGAACAGGCGGGATTCTACTCTGGATTGAGACGGAACGGGGCATCCGCTACTGCGGACGCCCCGGTTTTCCTCTTTAACCGAAAACTGACCGCTGACAGCTTTCTTCAGTGGGCCGCGCCTTCGCGGATGCGCATGCCGTAGAAGGAGCGGTGGACGAACACAAAAGAAACGACGAAGAACGCCGCGGCAAGAACGTGTGTCAGGCCGCTGCCCTGTGAGGCGGTCATTTGCACAGCGAGTTCGACGGCCAACAAGCCGAAGAGGGTCGTGAACTTGATGACCGGGTTGAGAGCGACGGAAGACGTATCTTTAAAAGGATCGCCGACAGTGTCGCCGATGACGGTGGCGTCGTGGAGCGGCGTGCCCTTCTGTTTCATCTCTACTTCAACGATTTTCTTAGCGTTGTCCCAGGCACCGCCGGCGTTGGCCATGAAGATGGCTTGATAGAGGCCAAAAATGGCGATGGAGAAGAGATAGCCGATGAAGAAGAAAGGCTCGACGAAGGCGAACGCCAGCGTGGCGAAGAACACCGCGATGAAAATGTTCAACATGCCCTTCTGCGCGTACTTGGTGCAAATCTCGACGACTTTTTTGCTGTCGGCGATGCTGGCGGCAGCAGCTCCTTCGAGCTTGATGTTGGCTTTGATGAATTCGACGGCACGGTAAGCGCCGGTGGTTACGGCTTGCGTGCTCGCGCCGGTGAACCAGTAAATCATAGCGCCGCCGGTGACCAGGCCGAGAACGAAAGGCGCGTGCAGGAGCGAGAGATTGTTGACGTTTTCGGTTAAGCCTTTGGTGAGCGCCATGATGATGGAGAAAATCATGGTGGTGGCTCCCACGACTGCTGTGCCGATGAGCACCGGCTTGGCAGTGGCCTTGAAGGTGTTGCCAGCGCCGTCGTTGGCTTCCAGCATTTCCTTGGCGCGCTCGAAATTGACGTCGATGTTGTAGTCCTTCTTGAGTTCCTGCTTGATGTTGGGAATTTGTTCGATCAGGGAAAGCTCATAGACGGATTGCGCATTGTCGGTGACGGGACCGTAGGAGTCGACGGCGATGGTCACAGGACCCATGCCGAGAAACCCGAACGCAACCAAACCGAACGCAAACACGGCCGGTGCGAGCATCAAATGGACCAGCCCCAAGTTGCTGATCAGGAAGCCGAGGGACATGAGCAGCACCATCGCCAAGCCGATGTAGTAGGCAGAGAAGTTGCCGGCCACAAAGCCAGAGAGAATGCCGAGCGATGCGCCGCCTTCTTCCGCCGACGTGACGACTTCTTTGACGTGACGCGAATTGGTGGAGGTGAAGACCTTCACCAATTCAGGGATGATGGCGCCCGCGAGCGTGCCGCAGGAAATGATCGTCGCCAGCTTCCACCACTGGGTTGGATCACCTGCGACCGTGGCATTACCGCCAAGCGTGGGGATGATCAAATAGGAGATGAGGTAGGTCAAGGAGATCGAGACAAAAGAAGTGATCCAGACCAGTGAAGTCAGCGGATGCTCGTAGTCCATTTCGTCCACGTTGCCGTATTTGGCTTTCGCGATGAAGCTGTTGATGAAGTAAGCGGCGGCGCTGGCGATGAGCATCACAATGCGCATCACGAAGATCCACACCAGCAATTGAACTTGGACGGTGGGATTTTTCACCGCCAGCAAAATGAAAGTGATCAGTGCGACGCCGGTTACGCCGTAGGTTTCAAAGCCATCGGCGCTGGGGCCGACCGAATCGCCGGCGTTGTCGCCGGTGCAGTCGGCGATTACGCCGGGGTTGCGCGCGTCGTCTTCCTTGATTTTGAAGACGATCTTCATGAGATCGGAGCCGATGTCGGCGATCTTCGTAAAAATTCCGCCGGCGATACGCAGCGCGGCCGCGCCGAGTGATTCGCCGATGGCGAAGCCGATGAAGCAAGGGCCTGCGTAGTCGCCCGGGATGAACAGCAGAATGAACAGCATCATCAGCAACTCGACGCTGATGAGCATCATGCCGATGCTCATGCCAGCTTGGAGCGGCGTGCTGTAAATGGGATAGGGCTTGCCGCGCAGGGAAGCGAACGCGGTGCGGGAGTTCGCAAAGGTATTCACGCGGATGCCGAACCAGGCGACGCCGTAGCTACCCGCGATTCCCACGAGACTGAAAATCAGAATGATCGGCAAAGTGACCGTAACAGGATGCACGGGAGCGAGCCAGCCGAAGTACATAACGATCACAACGGCAATAAACACCCACAAGATCATCAGGAACTTTCCCTGCGTAATGAGGTAGGTCTTGCAGGTCTCGTAAATGAGCTCGGAAACGTCGAGCATCGATTTGTGAACGGGCAGATTTTTCAAGCGCGAATAGATCGCCAGTCCGAAGCCCAAGCCAAAAATGCAGATGACGATGCCGAAGAGCAGAAGCTTGTGGCCGTCGATGCCGAGAAAAGAGACCTGGGAGAGGTCAGGGAGCTTTAAGGCAGCTTCGCCGCCGACTTCCTCTGCGCGAGCCGACGCGGCCCCCAGCAAGGAGAGTATGGCCGCGGCCGAACCAAACTTGGCGAATCTACAGCTCAAAGACCAGGCATTTGCAAGCCGGGTAAGCATTCAGAATCCTCCGAAGATCATTCTTTCACAGGGCAACAGCTTGCCGGGACAATCAATTCCGGCACACTTTTTCGGCCGAGCGCTGTTTGGCGCGACCGAAGAGCGAATTGTTCACGTTCCACCAGGAAGAGGCCGCCACGCGCTGGTCCGAGACTACCCCAAATCGGGCCGACGAAGCGCCCCGAAGACGGGGCACAAGGGCTGCACAAAACGCCGATTTATAACATTTTAGCAAAGGCCGGTCAAACCGGCCAGCTTGAGAAAACGCAACAGCCCAGTATCGCGTCGGATACTGCACCAAGACGCGGATGCAAAGCGATGGTAACATGCCAGAATCATTCAGGGTCGATCGATTCTGGCTAGTCGGGGGGCCATGAGCAACAATTCAGTGTTGGATGCGGCGCGGAATGCCGCCGCGAGGTGCGACCTGCGTCACAAGGGGAATCAGGCCGGAGCCGGGAGTTCTGACCGCGAGACTGGGCCAGCGGCAGCGTGGCGCCTATGAGACATCATTTTTTCATCACGGGCACGGACAGTGGAGTGGGCAAGACTGTCCTCTCAGCGCTGCTCTGTGCGGCGCTCGATGCGGTTTACTGGAAGCCAATCCAGACGGGCACGCTGGAGGGGTCGGACCGCGTGACGGTGATGCGGCTTGCCGGGATTGGCACGGACCGAACGCTCGATGAGGTGTATAAGTTTGTGCCTCCGGTTTCGCCGGACCTGGCGGCGCGCTGGGCGGGAGTCGAAATCGATCTCGGACGGATCAATATGCCGAGCAGCCTGGTCAACGACTGGTTGATCGTGGAGGGCGCGGGTGGAGTTTTGGTGCCCATCAACCAGAAGCAGTTTGTCCTCGACCTCATGGTGAAATTCAAATTACCGGTGATCGTGGCGGCGCGCAGCGCGATGGGTACGGTGAATCACACGCTGCTGACGCTTGCCGCGCTGCACGCGGCGGAACTGCCGGTGCATGGCGTGGTGCTGATCGGCGATCAGAACCGCGAGAACCGCGAAACCATCGAGCGATTTGGCCACGTTCGCGTGATCGGCGAAATTCCCAAGCTTCCCAATCTTCACCGTACCGCGCTCATGCAAATCTTCATGAATCATTTCGATCGCGCCGCATTTTCGCAATAGTCGGGCGCATCTTTCGACTTCGTTAAGAGCCCATGTCACACCCAAACAAATTGCGGCAATTTGATAGGAGGAATTGCCTTTGGCCACGGGTATGAGCGGATGGAAGCAGAAAGTCGTGGCGTTTGCAGGCGGGCTGGGCGCGCCGGGGCTTTTCCTGATTTCCTTTCTGGATTCTTCGGTGCTGACCTTTCCCATCATCAACGATCTTTTGCTGATCGAATTGTCGATTCAGCATCCGGCGCGGATGCCGTTGTACGCGTTTATGGCGGCGCTGGGATCGGTGTTGGGTTGCGTGTTGCTGTATTTCATCGCGCGCAAGGGGGGCGAAGCACTTTTCCATAGCAAGGCCGGAAAGCATGGGCATTCCGTTCGACACTGGGTGGAACAGAACGGATTCGTGGGCATGTTAATTGCGGCGCTCATGCCGCCTCCGACGCCGTTCAAGATTTTCGTGTTTGCGGCAGGTGTGTTTGAGGTGCCGTTGCTGAGCTTCACATCGGCGATCACGATTGCGCGGTTGTTTCGCTACTTTGGAATTGGGTATCTGGCGATCCGGTACGGAGCGGACGCGATGCCGTATTTGATCCAGCATAAGCTGCAGGTGACGGTTTTCGTGATTTCGCTGGTGACTGTCAGCTATGTTCTTTCTCGAGTGCTACTTAGGCGCCGGCCGCCGGCTGCCGATGTAAGCTAATGGGGCCCACCCCCGGGCATTTCGTATGAACATCAAAACAAAAGACTTGGAAAATTTGCAATTCGTAAAGGCTTGATTCTGAAAAAGATGCGTTTCAAGGATCAAAATGGGTCAGGCGAAGAACGGGCCCGGAAGAAAGAAAAGCGGGAGCAAGCTCCCGCACTCCAAACATAGTTGCCTACAAAAACAAGTATAACACAAATTAAAGAATTGTCAAGAGCGATTTCCGCATTTTTCGTTCCATAAAATCAATGACTTAGCCGGTCAGGCGAAGCGCTCTACCAAAGTGGATGGGGACCAGGGTCCCAGGCGAGTTCCTGCGAGAGAACTTTCCCTGAGGGATCGGTGTGGATTTCGGCGTGGACGCGCAGGCCGGAGATGGCGTTGCGGTAGGGAAAAGCGCGCAGGGTGATCCGGAAGCCGTCGGCGGTTTTTTCGACGGTGGCTTTGGGGAAGCGGGCGACCTGGAGGAAGCGACGGGCCACGGTCGTGTCGCGAGCAGCGTCGAGGGCGGGCGAAGCTTCGGGCTTGTAGGATGTGACGGCAGCGTCGGGGTCGAACGAGGCGGCGGGGCCCACTTCGACTTCAACGTCGTGGAGAGCGCTTTCCGTTTCGACGAGACCGCGCCAGCGGAAGGGCGAGCCGGACTCGGCGAAAGCGGCGGACTTGCGGACAGATTCTCCGCGGTAAGTGCGCGATTGCAGGGCCGCGATGGCGTTGCTGTGCAGCACGAACCGCAGGACTACATAAAGAATCATGGTGGCCAGCGAGAGGGACGCGCCTACTTTGCCTCGCGGGCCTTTTGACTTGGCGCCGATTTCCTCGGTGA
>JBGPIX010000178.1:0-10623 GCA_041485085.1 Candidatus Acidiferrum sp. | reverse complement strand
GTCGGGATGTCGGAAGGCGCGTGACCGAAGAAAGTTGGCACGGTTTTCACCAGAACTTCGATTAGTCCCGCTCCGACGCCGGTCAGAAAGTAATAGCGGATGAAACGCGCTTTGCCCCAGACCAGTTCCAGTTCGCGCCCGAACATCCACAGCATGAGCATGTTGAAGAGAACATGCAAAAAATCCGTGGGGTCATGCAGGAAGAGGTACGTGAACGGCTGCCAGATGCGCAGTCCGGGGAACACGCCAGACGGCACGAGGCCGAACCAGAGCAGCATTTTCTGATGGGCGAAAACTCCGGCGAACACGCGGATGAGCACTTGGAGAAAAAAGACCGCGAAGGTCGCGACGACGAGCCACTGAACACCCGGGGTGATGTAAAAGTTGAAACTGACGCGATAGCTCTTGATGCCCGATCTTGAACCCATTTACTCAGTTTAAGACCGAGAGAGGCTTCCGTCAAAGAATCGTTCTTGAACTCGTGATGCGACTCATTCTCGGTCTAACTGCGGCGCAATCAGAAATCAGTTTAGCTTCTTGCGGGCAAAATAGAAGAGCGAGGCCGCGAGAAGCACGAACATGAAAATGCCGAAAAGGTTGTTGGTGGAGAGCGGGCCCATGAGCTTGGGGCCAAACGCGAAGAGATCGGCCCGCCAGGGAAGACCGAGAGTAGCCGTGAGCCAATGCGGCACGCGATTGGAGATCTCCGGGTCCTGCAAGAGCGCAATGATGATGCCCAGCAGCCCGAAGACGCCTCCAGCGGCGATTAGACCGCTGGAATAGAGAGCGCCGGGGCTGGCTTCGCTTTCGTCTTTATTCTTGGTCGTTGCTTCGACAAGCCAGCGAACGAGACCGCCCGCAAACATCGCGCCCGTCGTGGCAATTGAAAGGTAGGAGCCGGTGGCGAATGCCAGTGAGCGCACACCAAGAATTTCAACGGCGACCACCAAGGCAACGCCCATGAGCACAAGCCGCCAGGGCAAGCGCTGATTGAGGATGCCGTTGATAACCGTAGCCATGAGCCGCGCTTGCGGTGCGGGTGCTTTGTCGCTGCCGATGCCCTGCGCCCACTGATACTCAATTCGCCCGGTGCCCCCGTCGTAGAGATATTCGCCGTCGGGGATTTCATGTGAGCCGAGCGAATTGATGAGGGCAAAGGACTTGCCGTGATAGACAAACACCGGATTTTCAACCTTGACCCCCGTGGGCAGGTCCTGGATATTGACCGGAATCTGCGTGGGGATGTATTTCTCGAGCCCAGTGTTCATTAGATTCAGCGTGATCGCGATGGCCGCCGTGGAAACGGTCACACCAACGAGAAGCCCCATTTGCTGCCAGAAAGGAGTCGCGCCAACAAGGTAGCCCGTCTTCAAATCCTGCGAAGTGGCGCCAGCAATCGCCGCGGCGATGCAAACCACGCCACCAATCATGAGCGCCAGAACGGCGTAGTTCGGCGCTGTCCATCCAGCAAGGAAGAAAATCGCGCAGGTGGCCATTAGCGTCGCGATGCTCATGCCGCTGATGGGATTCGAGGAATTGCCGAGCAAGCCGCTGATCCGCCCGGCGACGGTGACAAATAAAAATCCGAACACGACAACGAACACGCCGGCAAAAAGATTTTGCCACCAGTAAGTGCCTGCTCCCTTCATCGGATGGAACGTCAGCAACACCCACATCATGGCGATGATGACAATCGAGCCTAGGATGACCCAGCGCATCGGAACATCGCGGTCGATGCGGCTGGAGGCTGTCGATTGGCCAGCGCCCTCGGCACGCACGTCTTTCAAGCCGGCGCGCAGTGCGGAAATGATGGTAGGCAAGGTGCGCAGCAGGGTGATCAATCCCGCCGCAGCAACCGCGCCTGCGCCCATAGGGCGGATGTAACTGCGCCAGATGTCATCCGGTGTCATCAGAGGAATGGGAATAGTAGATGGATAGATCGGTGTGTTGCCCGCAAGCTGACCGTAAAACTTGATGGCAGGCATCATCACCAGCCATGAAACGATGCCGCCGGCGAAGAGGATGCCAGACACGCGCGGGCCGATGATGTAGCCGACACCCAGATATTCAGAGGTGATGGCCGCCCGAAAACTGGCTCCGGGGAACCATCTGGGCTGGCTTTCCGGCTGCGATGTCCACGCTTGAACGGTGTTCATCAGGAAGGTGTAAGCGCCGCCGAGACCGAGACCCCAGAAAACGCGGCCCGCAAAGGAGCCGCCGCGTTCGCCTGCGACGAGGACATCGGCACAAGCAGTTCCTTCGGGAAATGCCAGGTTGCCATGTTCCTTGACGATGAGCTGCCGCCGCAGCGGCACCATGAAGAGCACGCCGAGCCATCCGCCGAGAAGAGCCAGTGGAAAGATTCGCCAGAAGGTGAATTCGGAGCCGAAACCGAGAAAGATGAGCGCCGGAATCGTGAACATCACACCAGCGGCCAGCGATTCGCCCGCCGAGCCGGTAGTTTGCACGATGTTGTTTTCAAGGATGGTAGAGCGTCCGAAGGCGCGCAGGATGCTGATGGACAGGACTGAAATGGGGATGGAAGCGGAAACGGTGAGACCGGCGCGCAAGCCGACGTATACGGTAACGGCACCAAAGAGCAGTCCGAATAGAGCGCCAAGAATGACCGCGCGAATGGTAAATTCTTTTGGGCTTTCATCGGCCGATATGTAGGTGCGGAATTCATCCGGAGGTGCCGTGGAACTCCATGCCCTCTCGCGCCCTCCAGTTTGTTCGCTCAATGAATCCTCCCACTCGCCGGCATCGGATGCCAATGTGGCCTGTGCGGGGGGATTATGCCGCAGGAGGGCGAGGCGGGGAAGAGAATCCTCGCTAGGAAGGGAAAATGTTGGTTCGGCTCTATTGACAGGGGGATAGCATCCTTGTAATGTCCCGCGGTATACGTTGCTCAGGTCGGCAACACAGCCCATGGGACGGGACCCTCTCACGTCGCGGGCAGCCGCGAATTCGTCTATACGACCAGTGACCGCCGAGCGGTCAGTTCCCCGAAGTGCAGGCTCCGCCGCCATTCCTGCAGTTCGTCGAATTCCGCATTCCTGTCGATTCAAAATGGGAGAACAATCGTGAGCTATCGCCGGTTGGTCATGCTTGTTTTGTTGCTTTACGTGGGGGCCGCCGTTCGACGCACGCAGCCAGTAAGTGCCGGCGACGAATGGCAGCCGATCTCCCAGGATGAATTGAAAATGACCGGTGAACCCAAAGCGCCTGGCGCGCCGGCCATTATTCTTTTTCGCCAAGTGGACCGCGACGACAGCAATCCCCGGACTCCCCACGAGTACAACTACGTTCGCGAGAAAATGTTCAGCGAAGAGGGCCGTAAATACGCCGACGTGGATATTCCTCTCATCAAGGGAGAATGGAACATCGTCAACATCAGGGCCCGCACCATCAGGCCCGATGGTTCCATCGCCAACTTTGACGGCAAAGTCTATGAAAAGGAAATCGTCAAAGCGCGCGGCCTCAAGTATCTCGCCAAGACCTTTACGCTCTCTGATGTTCAGCCGGGAAGCATCATTGAATACCACTACATGATCGACTTCGCGGAAAACTACGTTTTCAATTCGAACTGGGTATTGAGCGACGATTTATTCATCAAGAGCGCTAAATACACTCTTAAGCCCTATGCCGAATGGGCGCTCCAATGGAGTTGGCCCAATGGCTTGCCGCAAAGCACCAAGCCTCCGGTGAATGAAGCGAAATTGATCCACATGGAAGCCCAGGATATTCCCGCGTTTCAAGTCGAAGACGACATGCCGCCCGAAGCCACCATGAGGTATCGCGTAGATTTCATCTACAGTGAGGACGGGTTCGAAAAAGAGCCGGATAAATTCTGGAAAAAACAGGGCAAAAAGATGAATGACGCGGCAGAGAGCTTCGTCAACAGGCGCAAAGCGATGGAACAAGCTGTCGCGGAAATTGTTTCCCCGGGCGATCCGCCCGAAGTCAAATTGCAGAAAATCTACGCCCGCGTCCAGAAAATCCGCAACACTTCCTACGAGAATGAGAAGACCGAGCAGGAACAGAAACGCGCCAAGGAAAAAGAGATCAGCAATGTGGAGGATCTCTGGAAACGAGGCTACGGCAACGGCTATCAGATCACCTGGTTGTTTCTAGGACTTTCTCGAGCAGCAGGCTTCGACGCCTCTCCGGTCAGGATTGCCACTCGTAACGATCATTTCTTCAAACCTAACGTCATGAGAACCAGCGACCTCAATACGAACGTGGTACTGGTAAAGCTGAACGGCAAGGATGCGTATTTCGATCCGGGTGCGGAGTTCACTCCGTTCGGCCTGTTGCCCTGGTCCGAAACGGGTACCACGGGCTTGAAGTTGGACAAAGACGGTGGCACCTGGGTGACTACGCCCACCCCCGAGCCTTCCGAATCGCAAATTGTGCGCAAAGCAGAATTGAGTCTGACAGCGGAAGGATCTTTGGAGGGCAAACTCACGGTTACCTTCACAGGCATTGAAGCGCAACGGCGAAGGTTGCAAGAGCACAACGAGGACGAAGCCCACCGCAAGAAACTCCTCGAAGACTACGTGAAGGAAATCATTCCGGCGGGAATCGAGGTCGAACTCACCAGCAAGCCGGACTGGGCGAGTTCATCCCCAACTATGGTGGCCGAGTTCTCCCTAAAGGTACCGGGCTGGGCTTCGGGCGCGGGAAAGCGCGCGCTACTCCCCGTGGGCTTGTTCAGCGGCCCCGAAAAACACATGTGTGAGCATTCCACCAGGGTCCACCCGCTCTACTTTCAGTACCTCTTTGAAAAGACTGATGATGTCCACATTGAGCTGCCCCTGGGCTGGCAGGTAAGCAGTCTTCCGCAAGCACAAAACACCGATGCAAAAGTTATGGTCTATACCCTGAAGGTGGAAAATGACAAAGGTTCGCTTCATTTCGAGCGGCATCTGCGAAGCGGCCTCACCTATCTGGAGCAAAAATATTACCCTGCGCTGCGCAATTTCTATCAAGCCGTTAGGACAGCAGATGAACAACAGGTCGTTTTGCAGCCCGGAGCGACGGCGGCGAGCAATTAAGATGCGACCCCTTGCGATTTGCGTTTTTCTCTGCGTCATTGGCTGCCTTGCTGGATTGCAGCCGGCCTCTGCCGGAGACGCCCCCGGATGGATGCATGCGCTTGTAAGCGTGCCGCTGCCCGCCCACGACGAAAAAACAGATGCCGTACTCTTGTACGCCGAAGACATTCTCAACGTTCAAGGAAACGGCAAAATCAAGAGCATAAGCCGCCGCGCCTACAAAATCCTGAGGCCCACGGGGCGCGAATACGGAGTCATCAGCGCCAGCTATGACGGGGAAACGAAGATCACGGGAATTCGCGGATGGTGCATTCCGGCGCAGGGAAAAGATTACGAAGTCAAAGACAAAGAGGTCGTGGAGACGGCGCTGCTTGGTGTGGAGAATGGTGAGCTGGCGACGGACCTGCGCACCAAATTTCTCAGGATACCCGCAGCAGATCCTGGCAATATCGTTGGCTATGAAATCGAGCATGAGGACCGGCCTTACGTGCTCGAAGACGAATGGTCTTTTCAAAGCTCCGTGCCGGTCCGCGAGGCGCGTTACACACTTCAGTTGCCGCCGGGGTGGGAATATAAGACGGCGTGGATAAACTACAAGCCGGTTAATCCGAGTCCGGTTGGAAACAATTCGTGGCAATGGGTTGCGACCGATGTGGAGGCCCTGAAGCATGAAACTGATATGCCGCCTTGGCGGGGTGTGGCTGCACGCATGGTCGTAAGTCTGATTCCAGCAGGTGGCGGATCCCAAAGCAAGGGTTTCGAGAACTGGAAAGAAGAAGGGACCTGGGAAGCCGGCCTCGAGCGCGGGCGACGCGATCCCTCGCCGGAGATCAAACAGAAAGTAGTGCAGTTGACGGCCTCGGCGTCCACCCCTGTTGAAAAGATGCGTGCGCTGGCGCAGTTTGTGCAGCGCGACATTCGCTACGTGGCGATTGAGCTGGGCATTGGAGGCTGGCAACCGCATCCGGCGCCGGCCATCTTCACGCACAAGTATGGCGACTGCAAAGACAAAGTGACGCTGATGAGCTCGATGCTGGGCGAAGTCGGCGTGGAGTCTTACTACGTTTCCATCAACACCAATCGAGGCGCGGTGACGTCGCATACCCCTGCATCCATGGGCTTGTTCAATCACGAAATCATGGCGATTCACTTGCCTGAGGGGACCAAAGACGACTCTTTGGTGGCGACCATGGTCCACCCGAAGCTCGGCAAGATTTTGTTTTTTGACCCGACTGACGAATACACGCCCCTCGGCCATCTGCGCGGAGAGCTGCAAGGCAATCACGGATTACTTGTAACTCCTGATGGTGGTGAGCTGGTAGAACTCCCCCAATTGCCTGCGGCGATGAGCGGAGTGGAGCGCTCGGCAAAATTGACCTTGAGCCCGAGCGGAACGTTGCGGGGCGACGTCGTTGAGACCCGGCGTGGAGATTCCGGCTTGTGGCAGCGGATGGCGTTGAAGACGGTCACGAAATCCGCGGACCAGATCAAGCCGATTGAGAACCTTGTCTCGCATTCTCTGGCAACCTTTCAGATCACAAAAGCCACCGTACTGAACCTCAACCAGACGGAGCAACCCTTCGGCTACCAGTATTCGTTCGTGGCTGAGAACTACGCGAAAACTGCCGGCAATCTATTGCTGGTGCGCCCACGAGTTCTGGGAAACAGGTCCAGCGACATCCTGGAGACTAAAGAGCCGAGGAAATATCCGGTGGAATTTGCCGGCCCGGAGCGGGATGTTGACACTTTCGAAATAACCATGCCGCCTGGCTACGAAGTGGATGATTTGCCGCCACCGGTGAATGCGGACTACAGTTTCGCGAGTTACCACAGCAAGACGGAAGTGGACGGGAACACGCTGAAGTATACGCGGACGTTCGAAGTAAAAGAGCTGAGCGTGCCGCTCAGCAAGATTGAGGATCTTAAAAAGCTTTACCGCATCATCGCAGGCGACGAACGAAATAATGCGGTGCTAAAGCCCGCCGCTCACTAGAGTTTGTCCCCACTGCCGCCCGCCCGAGCCGTCCGCAGTCCTTTTACCGACCACACGGAATCTGCGTTCCCAGCCAGAAATGCGGCGAAGCAGAGTGCAAAGACCGAGTGGCTCAGGCTTGCGCCGAAGTATTGCCAGAAGGGCGCTCCTGCACCGGGATAGTCCGAAGAAAAAAGCATAGTGAGCATGAGAACTAAGCCGCCGAAGCTTGCGGAACGCACCATTACGCCGAAAATGAGTCCGAGCCCGATTGCGAATTCACCATAAGCTACAAGGAATGCGATGGCCGTGGCATGCGGGAGGACAAATCCGCGGAGAATCGGCGCCATGAACGGGTAGGCCCCTCCTTCGAGGAATTTATTAATCCAGAATTGAAAGCCGCCATGAAGGGTGAATGCCGTACCGAAAACTTTGTACTGGCCGAAGAGCAAGAAAAGAAGACCAACACCGATGCGTAGCAGGGCGAGCGCGTAGGTGTTGCGAGTGTTGGAATCTGAAGATAGCGCCATCGCGAGTCCAATTCTAGGGCGTAGTTCCTGCCCCGGTAGATTTCGTTCGAGGGATGAAGAATAAAATGGCGGCAGGAGGCTGCAGCGCCGTCAATTTCTTTCGCAGACCCCGCCGCGAAGCGGCTGCCACGTCTTTCATGAGAGAAGTGGCCACGTCAAAGGAAAGTTGAACTCGATAGACATCGGCGCGTTCGGCGTGGGAATACTTCTCGTAGCGTGGTGGTGAATCTTTTATGGCGCTGAGCAGGATGTCCAAGGGACTCCGCTTGTGGAATAGCCTCCTGGCCGTAGCTTCGCTGCGCGCAATGCCAACCAAGGTGCGCTGTGTGCCGCCACCGATTTCGAGAGAGACTGCACTCACCTGGGCGGGATTGAACTGCAGCCCAGGATCGTCGTCCGGAAAAACGCTAAGAAGGCCGGTGATTTCAACTTCGTTGGCAGCAAACCCTTCCCACCAGTAGCGATAACCGTTATAGACAACCGTGCCGGCGCGAAAAAGTTGTTGCACGCGCGGAGCATTCTTGCCCGTCACGCCCACAACCATATCGGCAAGCTCTGCAAGCCGAAACGTCTGCTTCACCACCGGACGCACGGTGACGTAGCCCGCGTCTTCTTCCGTGAAGCGCATCGCGATGGTTTCCGGTAGCGGCATGCCCAATGAATGCTGCAAATTCTCAGCCCAGCTTTGAAAGTCGCTCGCGCACGCGATCGCTCAGCGCCTTGCCGTCAACAGTTTTGCCTTCCAGAGCGGCCTTAGCGCCTTTCACCACCGCGCCCATCTGCTTGATGGAATTCGCGCCCGATTCGGAAATCGCTTTGCTGATCGCCGCGTCCATTTCCGCCTCGCTAGCGCCGGCAGGCAAATACGATTCCACGATCGCAAGTTCTTTCGTTTCTTTTTCCGCGAGTTCCGGCCGGTTTCCCTTGGTGAACTGGTCGATCGATTCCTTGCGTTGTTTTACGAGCGTTTGCAATATCTGGATGGACTCGGCCTCGTCGAGCGCGCGGATCTTTTCGGTCTCCTTGTATTGGATCGCGGATTTGATCCCGCGCAGCACGCTCAAACGGAGTTCGTCTTTAGCGCGCATGGCATCGACCAGGTCTTTCTGAATTCTCTCCGCAAGACTCATCTGAGGTTCCTCACGTCATTGAATATAGCAGACCGTGAAATCCGCAGCGAAGGAATGGTTCGCGGCGGCTCGGCGGGATCAGCCGTACTGATTTGACAGCGCGCGATGGGCTCGCTACTTTTGATTACTTACACTGTGCGGGAAAAACCGCGGAAGACGACGGGGCCCATGAAAGTTATCGTAGCGGACAAGATCAGCGATCGCGGCGTGCAGCTGCTGAAGGAGCAGCCGGGCTGGAACATCGTACTGACAACGAAGGAGACGCTGAACGCCGAGATCGCCGATGCCGATGCCTTGATTGTGCGTAGCGCGACAAAAGTGACCGCCGACTTGCTCGATCGCGCCAAGAAATTGCGCGCCGTCGGCCGCGCAGGCGTGGGGGTCGACAATATCGACCTCGACGAAGCCACCAAGCGCGGCGTCCTGGTCATGAGCACGCCCGGCGGAAGTTCCGTCAGTGTTGCCGAACATACCTTTGCGTTGCTGCTGGCCCTCGTTCGCCAGCTTCCAAAATTCGATGCCGCTATGCGCGAAGGCCGCTGGGAAAAATCTTCCTCCGGTGCCGAAGTGCGCGGCAAAACGCTTGGCCTCGTCGGCCTTGGCCGCATTGGCAGCGAAGTGGCCTCCCGCGCGGAAGCGTTCGATATGCGTGTTGTGGCGTACGATCCGTTCATCAGCGAAGCTGCCGCGCGGGAACTATCCGTGGAACTTGTTCCGCTCGATCAACTTCTCGCCGAATGCGATTTTATCTCCCTGCACACCGCCGTCAGCCCGCAAACGCGGGAGATGATCAACGCTGCATCCATCGCCAAAATGAAGAAGGGCGTTCGTATCATCAATGCCGCCCGCGGCGAGCTCATCAATGAAGCCGACCTCGCCGCTGCGATCAAGAGCGGCCACGTCGCCGGAGCCGCCCTTGACGTTTTTGCCGAAGAACCGCCGAAGAATTGCCCACTGATCGGACTTCCAAACGTGATCACCACGCCGCATGTTGCCGGTTCCACCGCGGAGGCGCAGGAAGAACTGGGTACGCAGGTGGCGTTGCAGATCCGAGACTATCTTGTGGAAGGCGTCATCCGCAACGCCGTGAATCTTCCCGCCCTTTCTCCAGACCAATACCGTCGCGTACGACCGTACCTGGAACTCGCCGAGCGCCTCGGCTCGCTGGTTTCGCAGGCGGCGGAGTCCCGCCCCGCACGGATTCGCATCCGCTATGCGGGTGAAGTGGCCGAAGTCGGAACGCATCTGCTGCGCAGCGCGGTGCTCGCCGGCGCTTTGAACGCGGTCCTGGATGAAAAGGTGAACGTCGTCAATGCGCCGGCCGTAGCCGCCGCAAGAGGCTTGACGGTGGTAGAAGAGACTCGCAAGCGCGAGCACGGCTTCCCAAACACACTGGAAGTCTCCGCCTTGCCGGAAAAAACCGGTTCAGCGGCTGGTTTTACGGCGGAAGGCACAGTCCTCCATGACGGCTCGCCCCGCGTGCTGCAGATTGAAGGCATACCGCTGGAGGCCCAGCTCGAAGGCACAATTCTCTATTTGAGAAACCGCGATGAACCCGGCGTCATCGGCCAGATCGGCACCACTCTAGGTAAGCTCGGCGTCAACATCGCCACGTTCGCCCTCGGCCGCCGCGAAGCCCAGCGCGGCGCCGACGCCATCTCCCTCGTTTGCGTCGACGGCGAGGTCCCCGCGTCGATACTAGGACCCATCCGGGCCATCTCCGCGATCACCGAGGCGAAGCTGGTGCGGCTCGGTTAGTGCTCGCTCTCCAATCTCACCCTGTCAACACCTTTCTATCTTCTAATCGATTTAAACTGTGAATTAATCAGATTTGATAAACGATTTAGAATAAGTTTTCTTGACATCCCTCCTCATTCTGGCCTAAAAGTTATGTCAACCTTAGCTCGATTAAGTGGTGGCTGGGTTGCCCGGGG
>JBGPIX010000177.1:0-10692 GCA_041485085.1 Candidatus Acidiferrum sp. | reverse complement strand
CTGGAAGGCAAACGCGGCTACCCGCGCATCAAGCCGCCCTTCCCGGCGGTTGTCGGCCTGTATGGATGCCCGACGATCATCAATAACGTGGAGACGCTGAGCGCCGTGCCGTCCATCATTTTCGAGGGCGGCGAAGCCTACGCGAATCGCGGGACGCCGAAAAACGGCGGCACGCGCATGCTGTGCATCGCGGGGCACGTCAGTAAGCCGGGCATTTACGAAGTGCCGCTTGGAATGAACATGAAGAAGTTCATCTACGAGGTGGCCGGAGGCATCCCCGGCAACAAAAAGATCAAGGCCGTCATTCCCGGCGGAAGCTCCTGCCCGCTGCTGACGGGCGATGAGATCGACATTCCGATGGATTACGACTCGGTGGCCAAAGCCGGCTCGATGCTCGGCTCCGGCGGCATGGTGGTGATGAACGAAGACACCTGCATGGTGGACATGGCGCGGCGCATCATGCACTTCTACGCGCATGAATCCTGCGGGTGGTGCATTCCCTGCCGTGAAGGAACAACCTGGCTGCGAAAAATTCTGGAACGTTTTCACGCCGGGCTGGGGCGTCCCGAAGACATCGACATGATCGCGGACCTGGCAAAAAACATGCTGGGCCGCACGTTCTGCCCGCTTGGAGATGCCGCCGCGATGCCCACGATCAGCATCATGAAAAAGTGGCGCGGCGAGTTTGAAGAACATTTGAAAGGGCGCTGCGCGTACAAATCCGCGGTGGCGCTTGTTGGCTCGCGATAGGAATCCATGGCCGAACAGAAACTGATCAAGCTGAAAATTAACGAGCGCGAAGTGCAGGTTCCGCAAGGGACGCTGGTGATTGAAGCCACGCGGCGCATCGGCACGGAAGTGCCTTCGTTCTGCTACTACCCGGGTCTATCGCTCCAAGCGGCGTGCCGCATGTGCCTTGTAGAAGTGGAAAAAGCGCCAAAATTGCAGACCGCGTGCACGCTGGTGGCGACCGAAGGCATGATCGTTCGAACGGACACCGAGCAGGTGCGCCAGGCGCGCAAGTACATGCTGGAATTCCTGCTGACCAACCACCCACTGGATTGCCCGGTGTGCGACAAGGGCGGCGAGTGCGAATTGCAGGACATGGTTTTCCGCTACGGCGCGGACACCAGCCGTTTCGTCGAGGAAAAAATTCACCGGCCGGAAGAAAAATGGTCGGAATTGGTTTATTACGATGCGCCGCGGTGCATTCTGTGCTTCCGCTGCGTGCGCGTTTGCGATGAAGGCATGGACGTGAAGGCGCTCGGCGTGGGAATGCGTGGCGCGAACAGCGTGATCATTCCCAATCGGCAGGATCACTTGGAATGCGAAGAGTGCGGGATGTGCATCGATATTTGCCCGGTCGGTGCGCTGACCAGCGGGACTTATCGATATAAGACGCGGCCGTGGGAAATGTCCTACGTTTCGACAGTGTGCACGCACTGTTCGAACGGCTGCAAAACGACGCTGAGCGTGCGCAACCACGAAATTTTGCGTTCGAACAACCGCGACCTCAGCGGCATCAACAAGGATTTTCTGTGCGTGAAGGGGCGGTTTGGATTTGACTTCACGAAGCATGCGGAGCGCATCAAGCAGCCAATGGTGCGCAAGGGCGACAAGCTCTATCCCGTGTCGTGGGAAGAGGCCGCGCAGACGGCGGCTACCAAGCTGAAGGCAGTCTACGACGCTAGCGGCTCGGACGCGATTGGTTTCATCGGTTCGAATCGCACTTCGAATGAAGAAAATTACTTGCTGCAGCGGATGGCGCGCGCGACTTTTGGAACAAACAACATCGATCATCACCGCACCGTGGATTACACCGGTTTGGTCACGGCTCTGGGCAACGGCGCCAGCGATTCCTTGCTGACGATGGAGCAGTTGTATCAGTCGAAGGCCGTTTTGCTGGTAGGAAATGATCCGACGAATCAGAACCCGCTCGTTGGATGGCAGATTCGCAGCGGCATTCGTCACTTTGGAACGAAGCTGTTCGTCATCAATTCGAACGAAATCAAGCTGAAGCGCAAGGCCACGCAATTTGTGAAAGTAGCGGCGGGCCAGGAAGCGGCTGCGCTGCGATGGCTGGCGCACGAAGAAGGGCAGCTCTCGCCGGCGCTGGTTGAACAACTTGTTCAATTGAAGGCCGGGCTCGAAGCGGAGAGCGACGTTGCGATTGTTTTTGGCGCCGAGGTTTCCGGCGCAGCGATCGCGCAGCTCGTTGCTTTCGGTTCGAAGCTGCCGGGCAAAACGCGTTACATGGCGCTGGGCGATTACGCCAATTCGCGTGGCGCGGCGGATATGGGCTTGCTGCCAGATCGTTTGCCGGGGTACGCGTACGTGGATAACGCCGGCGCGCGCGAAGCACTGGAAAAACTTTGGGGCGGCGTGATTCCTTCGAAAGCCGGCCAGACGACGCCGCAAATGATCGATGCAGCGCAAGCCGGCAAACTGAAAGCGCTTTACGTGGTCGGCGCGAATCCTTTTATGCATTTCGGAACGCTCGGCTTCGGGCGCGGCAAACTGGAATTACTGATCGTGCACGAAATGTTCCTGACCGAGACGGCGAAGGTGGCCGACATCGTTTTCCCCGCGGCTTCGGCTTATGAGAAGGACGGCACGGTCACCAACACTTCAGGCGAAATTCAGATGCTGCACAAGGGCGCGGAAGTGATGGGTCCGCGGAGCGATTTCGACCTGCTGAGGATTTTGTCGCATCAATTGGAAAAGCTGGGGCTGGGAAAAGCGTTTCATTACAGGACGCCAGCCGCAGTGTTTGAAGAAATTCGCAAGGCAGTGAGTGGATATAACGTGCAGCCTGCGGGGCTGCTGACCGGCGGCGCGGAGCCGACGCGCGTAGAGTTTGCGAGAAACGGGCACGCGCCTTACGACGTGCCGGTGGGATTGATTCGCTCCGCGAAAGATACTCTGTTTACCAGCGGTACGCTTGGGCGCTTCTGCACCATGATGGAATCCCTGCCGGAGGCGAAGACCGAGCCGTGAATTCTTTCCTAAACACGAACGCGGAATTGATACTCACGGTTGTCAAGATCGTGATGCTGCTGTTCATCGTGCTGACGGTGAATGCGTATCTGACGTGGTTCGAGCGCAAGGTCGTCGCGCACATGCAGTCGCGATGGGGGCCGCACCGTGTGGGCCCGCACGGATTGCTGCAGCCGCTGGCGGACGGCGTGAAGTTTCTTTTCAAGGAAGACCCGACGCCGGCGGGCGTCGATAAATTTGTCTACTATCTTGCGCCGCTGCTGTCGTTGGCGCTGGCGCTGACGTCGCTCGCGCTCATCCCGTTCGGGCCGGAACCTTTGCCTTGGAAATTTTTCGGCCACGATATTTATCTGGGGATTGCGCCGCCCGACGTGAATATCGGGATACTGGCGCTTTTTGCGATCACCGCGATGGGCGTCTATGGCGTGGCGCTCGCGGGATGGTCTTCGAACAGCAAGTATCCGCTGCTCGGCGGGCTGCGCAGCTCGGCACAGATGATCAGTTACGAGCTGGCGCTGACCATGTCCGTGGTCGGCGTGCTGCTGATGGCCGGCAGCTTCAACTTGAAAAAAATTATCGAAGCGCAAGCGCACCATCCGGAATGGGGAATCCTTGGATGGAACGTGTGGCCTCAGCTTCTGGGATTTTTCTGCTTTTTCGTTGCGGCGGTCGCGGAAACGAATCGCGTGCCGTTTGATTTGCCGGAAGCGGAATCGGAATTGGTCGCGGGATTTCATACCGAGTACGCCAGCTTCAAGTTCGCGATGTTTTTCATCGCGGAGTACACCAGCATGATCACCGTCTCGTGCTTATGCTCCATCATGTTTTTCGGCGGATGGCTGTCTCCCTTCCCTGCTTCGTGGACGTTCACTCATTATTTGCCGTCGGCGATTCTGCTCCCATTTGGCTTGTGGGTAATTTGGGACGGGATTCGCTACGAGACGATTTTTGGCCGAATTCTATTGCCGGGAGTGGGAACGGCAATTGCCGGAATTGGCGCAGCGCTTATTTTGTTGCCGGGCGTGAACCTGTTCATTCAGGGACCCTTCTGGCTGCTGTCGAAGATTCTTGTTTTTCTTTTTGTGTACGTTTGGATGCGCGGGACACTGCCGCGTTTCCGCTACGACCAACTGATGGCCTTCGGGTGGAAATTGCTGCTGCCGCTTTCGATTGTGAACGTAGTCGTTACCAGCTTTGTGATCCTGGCGAAGATGACGTGGTGGGGTGCGAAATGACCGCGCCACTGGTTGTTTTCTTCGTGCTGGCAGCGCTAGCGGTGATTGGCGCGGTCAGCTTGATTTTGCAGAAGCATCCGATTCACAGCGCGCTTTCGCTGATCGTGGTGATGATTGCCCTGGCAGGGCTCTACCTACTGCTCGGCGCTGAGTTTGTCGCCGCAGTGCAGATCATTGTTTACGGCGGCGCGATCATGGTGCTGTTCGTGTTCGTGATCATGCTCTTGAACGCCGGCATCGAAGAGCACACCAGTATTTCGAAGCTGGCGGGGCCGCCGGGATTGCTGCTGGTGGTGGCGCTGGCTGGTTTGGTGGCAGCGACGATTGTGCGCTCCACGGACAGCATACAAAGCACGATGCAAACCGGAGAAATGTCTTCGACGCTCGGGATTTCGAACATGATCTTCAAGGATTTCGTGTATCCGTTCGAGCTGACTTCGTTTTTGATTCTTGTGGCGATCCTGGGAGCCACGGTGCTGGCGCAGCGGGAGAAGAGTTGAGATGGTGCCGACGAATTATTACGTGATTCTGAGCGCGATTCTCTTCGGGCTGGGCGTGTTTGCGTTTATTTTCAAGCGCAACATCATCACGATTTTCATGTCCATCGAGCTGATGCTGAATGCGGTGAATCTGGCGTTTGTGGCCTTCAGCCAGGCGCTGGGCAAGCTGGACGGACAAGTTTTTGTTTTGTTCGTGATTGTGGTGGCGGCGGCGGAAGCGGCCGTGGGACTGGGAATTATCATCTTGATTGCGCGCAACCGGCAGACGCTCAATGTCGAACGCGTGGACCTGCTCAAACTCTAATGCCCACACACCCGATGCTCGAATACTTGTGGATTGTCCCGCTACTGCCGCTGCTGGGCTCGGCGGTGAACGGACTTTTTGGCGCGAAGTGGCCGAATAAATTTGTCAACGGCGTGGCGATCGGTTCGACGGGTCTTTCTTTTTTGTGTGCCCTCGAAGCGGTGCGCGAATTTCTTGACGGCGGGCAAGTTCTTTTTCGCAAGGAATTCTTCACGTGGATTGCAGCAGGAAATTTCCGCGCCGGCTTTGATTTGCAGATGGACCAGCTCACCGTCGTAATGGTGCTGGTGGTTACCGGCGTAGGCTGGCTCATTCACATTTATGCGACCGGGTATATGGCGCATGAGGGCGGCTACTACCGGTTCTTTTCCTACCTCAACCTGTTCATGTTTTTCATGCTCATCCTGGTGCTGGCAGCGAATTACGTGCTGCTCTTTGTGGGTTGGGAAGGCGTGGGGCTCTCGAGCTACCTGCTGATCGGTTTCTATTTTTTGAAAAAGTCGGCTGCGGATGCGGGGAAGAAAGCGTTCATCGTCAATCGCATCGGCGACTTTGGCTTCATGTTGGGAATGTTTTTGCTGTTCAAGGCATTCCACACGCTGGACTTCACGGCAGTCTTTCAGGCTGCGTCCAACCCCGCCTGGGGCCATGAAGGTTGGGGCCAGTTCGGCACCTTCACGGTTGCATGCCTCCTGCTCTTTATGGGCGCGTGCGGAAAATCCGCACAGCTTCCACTTTACGTGTGGCTGCCAGACGCCATGGAAGGGCCGACGCCGGTCAGTGCACTGATCCACGCAGCCACGATGGTGACCGCAGGCGTATACGTCGTGGCCCGCTCGCACGTACTGTTCGCGCATTCCGAAACCGCGCTGGTCGTTGTGGCCATCGTCGGCTGCGCCACGGCGTTCTTTGCGGCAACGATCGGATTGGTACAAACAGACATCAAAAAGGTTTTGGCGTACTCGACGGTCAGTCAACTGGGGTACATGTTTCTCGCCTGCGGTGTTGGCGCATTTTCGGCCGGCATCTTTCACTTGATGACCCATGCCTTTTTCAAGGCGCTGCTCTTTCTGGCCGCGGGTTCGGTGATTCACGCCATGGGCGGCGAACAGGATATGAATCGCATGGGCGGGCTCAGCGCGAAGATCAAGTACACCTACGCAACCATGCTGATCGCCACGCTGGCGATTGCGGGTATTCCACCGCTAGCGGGCTTCTTCAGCAAGGATGCCATCCTTCTCGGCGCGTTTCAGATCCCTGGCGGCCATCCGCTCTACGCTCTCGGTTTGCTCACGGCTTTGCTGACTTCGTTCTACATGTTCCGTTTGATCTTTCTCACCTTTCACGGCAAACAGCGCTACGACGATCACAAGGTGCACGTTCACGAGTCGCCCTGGAGCATGCTCGGTCCGCTGGTGGTTCTCGCGGTATTGTCCGTGGTCGGCGGATGGCTCTCTGCAGCAACGTTTTGGGGCGGTCCGGATTATTTCAGTAACTTCCTGGCGCCGGTCTTTGGCGGGCACGAATCCGTCGAGGCGTTGGGAGAAGCCGCGGCGCACAATCTCGAGTTGACCCTGGCATTCGTCGCTGTGGGCGCGGCGCTACTCGGATGGGTGGTTTCGTACTGGTTGTATTTGAGGAGACCGGAAAAGGCGGACGGGTTCGCAAAGTCCATGGCACCGGCTTACCGCACTCTGTTGAACAAATATTACGTGGATGAGATTTACGCTGCGGTGGTGGTCAAGCCACTGATGTGGATTTCGACAAATGTGCTCTGGAAAGTGGCCGACGTGGCCGTAATCGATGGCGCGGTGAACGGGATTGCGAACGAAACAACCGCCATCGGCGATGGCGTGCGGCACACGCAGTCCGGAAATACGCGCAGCTATGCAGTGTGGGTTGTTGTGGGAGCCATTGTGATCATTACGGTCATCTTCTTCTGGCCGAGCGGCGGAAAGCCCGTCATGGAGATGGTGCATTGATGCTGCCCGGCGGACATTTGCTTTCGGTGCTGATCTTCTTCCCTGCCGTTGGGGCGCTGGCACTCTTAATGCTGCGCGGCGACGATCACAAATTCATCCGCATCATCGCGCTGGTCGTTTCGCTAGTCGAATTTCTGTTTTCACTTTTCATGATTTGGGCAGTTCCTATTGGCTCGGCTGGCTATCATCTCGAAGAATATTTCAAGTGGATCAACCAGCCGCCGATCAATTATCACCTCGGCGTGGATGGAATCAGTTTATTCCTCGCTATCCTGACTACATTTCTGACGCCGATTTCGATTTTGGCGTCTTGGAAGAGCATCGAGCACCGCGTCAAGGAATTTTTCGTGATGCTGCTGATGCTAGAAGTCGGCGTCGTTGGCGTGTTCCTTTCGCTGGACCTCTTCCTCTTTTTTCTCTTCTGGGAAGTGATGCTGATTCCGATGGCCTTGCTGATCGGCATTTGGGGCCATGAGCGCCGTGTCTACGCCGCAGTCAAATTCATCCTGTACACCATGGCGGGCTCGATCTTCATGCTGATCGGGATCATCTGGCTCTACAACGCTACGGGCACGTTTGATCTGCCGACGATTCAAACTTTACTGCATACTTCCGCGTCGCAGGGCGGGCTTGAGCTTTCGCAATCCACGGAGATGCTGCTCTTCCTGGCATTTTTTGTGGCATTTGCAATCAAGGTGCCGCTTTTCCCGTTGCACACCTGGCTGCCGGATGCGCACGTGGAAGCACCTACGGCCGGTTCCGTGATGCTGGCGGGCGTGCTCCTGAAAATGGGCACGTACGGCATGATTCGATTCTGCTTGCCACTCTTCCCCGGGGCTTCGCGGCGTGCGGCGGGTTGGGTCGCGGTGCTGGCAATCATCGGCATTATTTACGGCGCGCTGGTGGCGATGGTACAGCCGAACTTGAAGAAGCTCGTTGCATATTCCTCGGTCAGCCATCTTGGATTCGTGGTGCTGGGCATTTTCGCGTTCCACAACATTTCCATGCAGGGAGCGGTTTACCAGATGCTGGCGCACGGGATTTCGACGGGCGCGCTCTTCTTGCTTGTGGGAATGCTCTACGACCGGCGTCACACGTTTGAAATCAGCGAGTATGGCGGGCTGGCTACGCCGATGCCAAAGCTGGCCGCGTTCTTCTTGTTTGTGGCGCTCTCGTCGCTGGGTTTGCCGATGCTCAACGGTTTCGTCGGCGAATATCTGGTGCTGCTCGGAACATACCAGAGGCACTGGGGTTGGGCCACGTGGGCCGCGCTTGGCGTGATTCTCTCCGCGTGCTACTTGCTGTGGTCGTATCAGCGAGTGTTCTTCGGCGAGATTACGCGAGAGAAGAATCGCACGCTGCCGGATGCTTCGGCGCGCGAAAAGTGGATTCTGGTGACGATGACGATCGTCACGTTGTGGATGGGCATTGGCTCGACGTTTATCACCGCGCGGACGGCTGCTGCCGCGCAAGACGTGATCGATCAGGTGGAACCGCAGCGGCCGTATGAGGCGCCGACCGGCACCACACCGCAGGCTAAGCGCGATGCCGCGAGCACTGCGGCGAAAGTTATTCCGACGGAAAGGCCAGGCCTCCGCTAAATGCTGCCCAGCGCCATCGACGCTTATCGAGTGCTTCCGGAACTGGTGTGGTGCGGCTCCGGCGTACTGGTGATGCTGCTGCAGCCGTTTGTGCGCAGCCGGCAATTTTTTACGTTTCTCGCGTTGATCGGCACGCTGGCAGGGACGGCGGCATCGGTCACGGCGGCGATGCATGCGGGCCCGGGATTCGGCGGGCTGGTGCAGTCCGATTCGTTCAGTTTCTTTTTCCGGCTGCTGATTGGGACGGTGGGGTTTCTGGTAGTGCTGGCGGCGGGACCTTACCTGGAGCGGGAGCGGCTCCCGTTTGCGGAGTTTTATTCGCTGCTACTTTTTGCGGCGGCAGGTATGGGCGTGCTGGCTTCGGCGCAGGAACTGCTCACCGCGTTTATCGGGCTGGAGATGAGTTCGATTTCAAGCTACGTCCTGGCGGGATACCGGCGCGATGCGCTGAAGTCCAGCGAATCGGCGATGAAATATTTTCTGCTGGGGTCGTTTGCGACGGCGTTTTTTCTTTACGGGATTGCACTGGTGTATGGTTCGAGCGGCACGACCATGCTGGTGAAGATGGACTCCGCGGAGCTGCTGCACAGCACGCTATTCGAGCTTGGGCTGGCGATGATTTTGATTGGGCTGGGCTTCAAAGTGGCCGCGGCACCGTTCCAGGTTTGGACGCCGGACGTTTATGAAGGGGCGCCGACGCCGGTCACGGCGCTTTTTTCGGCGGGACCGAAGGCGGCGGCGTTTGCTTTATTGCTGCGGATCTTTGCTACGGTTCCAGCGGCTACGCATTTTTGGTTCTGGGCATTCTGGGTGCTTGCGGTGCTTACGATGTTCGCGGGAAACCTGGGCGCGCTGGTGCAGACCAATATCAAGCGATTGCTGGCGTACAGCTCCATCGCGCACGCGGGATACATCCTGGTGGCGTTTGCGGCGGTTACGCTGATGGCGCGCGATAAATCCTCAGACGCGGGGCCGGCTTATGCGGCGGTGCTCTTTTATCTGTTGAGCTATGCGCTGGTGAAGCTGGGGGCGTTCACGATCGTTTCGCAGCTGGGCGGGACGGGCGAGAAAAATCTCTCGCTGGACGATTATGCGGGGCTTTCGCAGCGGCAGCCGTGGGTGGCGGCGGCGCTGAGCGTGTATCTGCTGTCGCTGCTCGGGCTTCCGGTTACGGCGGGGTTCTTCGGGAAGTTTTATATTTTCAAGGCGGCGGTGAATTCACACCTGATGTGGCTCGCGGTGCTGATGGGAATCAACAGCGTGATCGGGGCTTACTACTACCTGCGGGTGATCGTGGTGATGTACATGCGCGATTCCAGCGCGGAGGCAGCGGCGCTGGGACCGGTGTCGTTCCCCATTGGCGTGAACGTGGTGCTGCTGATTACCGTTGCGGGGACCATCTTGTTCGGGCTGTACCCCAATCCTGTGATTCAGTTTATTCTGCAGCCGACGCTCCTCGGACGGTAAGGCCTCGGGGCGAGAGGCAAAACATCCCTTTTATTATGAAGTGTTGCCAAGCAAGGGCGCAGCAATGCTGCGCCCCTACAACCGACTTGTCCGCAGGGTAGGCGGCGTTGGCCGGATTCTGGTTAACAATAGGGGCTGTCGTAGATAAGGCTAGATTTTGCACCAAGCACGCAAAGTTTTCAGCTGCTGAAATGGCGATCCGTAGTTAAACCGAAACTGCGCTTCCTTTAGGAACAAAGGGAACGAGCTGCGCGGGATGCCGTTGTAGCGACTGAGCCAACGCTTGGCTTGATTCCAGAAGTTCTCGATGCCGTTGATGTGCTTTCTCCCGTTGGCGAAGTGCTCCGCATGGTTGATGCGCACGTGATGAAACTCCGAGACATCCAACACGTTGTAGGAAGGATGGCCATCAGTGTAAACCACGCTGTCAGGCCTTATTTTTCGCCGGATAATCGGCAGGAGAGTTTTTTCTGCGGTGTCGGTGGTCGGCAGGGCATACACTTTACCGCCGCGCTTGAGCAGACCAAACACGGGAACTTTTCCAGCCGCCCCACGACCGCGCGGGCCCTTGCGCACGCCACCAAAGTAACTCTCATCCACTTCAAT
>JBGPIX010000176.1:0-10764 GCA_041485085.1 Candidatus Acidiferrum sp. | reverse complement strand
CCTTGACCACCCATGCTGTATGTGCTACTGTACTTACCAAGTAAGAGTGTCGAAGTTCATGGAGTGCGACGGCTTGCCGCCGCTTTTCCTGCGTCCACCGTCCCAACCAATTCGTTAATTTCGCAACAAGGTCGTCGGTGAACTGCGCCAGGGGACCGCACAACGTCCTTCGCACCGCGCATTTTCTGATCGGCGAACGCCTACCATGGAGTGCAGGCTAAGCCATTTAAAATGAACACTTAGAAAATGGGCTAAAAACACGCCTCTAACTATCTTTAGAATCAACACTTACAAGAATCTACCGAAAGCAAAAGGACTTTAGCGCTTTAAGTCCTTTAGATGCAACACTTAGGAGACTCCCCGTAAGTATTGCAAACACAAGACTTACGTTTTAGCTAAATCCTTTAGATGCAACACTTACAAAAAACAGGGGGATGGGCGTGCGGTTATTGTTAACCAGGAATCGCATATAGATTCTTGGCCTGCCTGGCCCGACCTTGTCGGGGAGCAGCCCGCCGCGGCGGGCGGCGAAGGATCTCCGGGCAGCCCTATGGAACCTGGCCCGGGGTGTCAGTGCGGCGAAGGGTACTGATAGCGCAGGCTCGGCGGCAGGCGCTTCGAACGCGCCCTCGTGTTGTACTCCAGCCGGTATCCCAAGTGTTCCGCATCCGCCGGATAGTCTCTCCCCTCAGGGTACGGATACGGCAGCAGCGAATGCCGCGGCAGCGGCTCGACGGTAAACGCGTGCGCCGCGTAGAAATCGAGATCCTTTTCAAATCCATCAGCGTAGAAGAAATAATCGCGAACCCATCCTGCCGGAAGCACGGGAAGCGATTTGGGATCAAAATCAAGCTTCAGTCCTTCGCCGGATCCAAAAACAACAAATCGATCGTCGGAACCGCTCAGCAAGTCAAACACATCGCCGTAACGAGTGTAATTCCCCGCTGCGTGCGCGTAGGGACCTGTCATGCTCCTGTGCGAGTAAGAATAAATCGTATCGCTCGCCGGCGTCAGCCGCGTCTCGCGCGGATAGCCGACAAAATCGAGCGCCGCCTTTGCGAGCGGCACTTGCGCCACGCGCATCTCTTTTACGTCCGGCGTCTGATCGATCCGAATCGCGTCCCAATAAATTTTCAAATTGTTGACGATGCGGATCCGCCGCGTTCCTGCAGGAAGCTTGCCGCTCAGGTCCGCGACCATGGTCCGTTCGAGTCCCGCGGGAAAACCCATGTCTTCCACGACGCGCACCCACTTGCCTTGCGCATCGAGCGCTTCCACATACGGCGGAATCACTTTGATTCCCGCTTGATCCGCGGCGTACATTGAAGTCGCGGTGAAATAATCCGTGTAGCCATCGATAAGCAAGCGCAGCGGTTTTTGCGCGTCCCACGCGCCCAGGTCCAGTTCGATCCAGTGCAGCTTGGCGAATCCCGCGAACGGCAGCTCTCCAAAACTCGTGACGTACTTTCGATCGCGCTGGGCGATCAGAGACAACACATCATTTCCGTGATCGTCCCACGCGCCAACGGGCGCATGCGCGTCGCGGCTCGCAATTACGCGGAATTCCGGAAAAGGCTGCGCGCTAGCGAATCGCTCATTCGGAAAAACTTCGTACGCCGCCGGATGATCGATCGCCAACAGCCGTACTTGGTCGAGATAAACCGTTTCTTCCATCGGCTCCATGAAGCGGAAACTGAGCAGGCCGTTGCGAGCCTTCACGTTGCGCGCGGGCACCTTCAAATACTCATCTGGATCGGGAACATCCCTCTCTCCGGGCGCGACCCAGTGGCCTACAACGCCGGGCCCGATCATGTCCGCAATGAATTCATACTCATGGCCATTCCATGAAAATAAAACAGGGCAGGAACTTCCGCGCCGATCAAGCTCCGTGACACTTTGCACTTTCTTCGCAGCCAGGTTGATTTCGTCCTGCGGCACGCCCATCGGCCACAGCAGGCGAACGACTTCGGCGTTGCGCTCCGAGCCGAGACCCGCAAGAATCGGTGCAGCGTTCTGCCCGAGATAACCCGATGCGCCGGCTACTTCCCACTTCTGATAAAGCGTGCCCGCGTAGAGCTCGACCTTGGTCCCGATTCCACTCTTATTGTCACTGAGCCCCTTGAGGTCGATACTTATCCAGTTGTTTTTATTGCCGCCCTCATTGCGCAAAACAAGAGGCGCGCCGCCGAGTTGCGTCACGACCAGATCCGCGGCGCCTTTTCCGTCTATGTCCGCAACCGCAATCGCACGCGGTTGATTCAGTTTGAATGCATCGAGGTGCACATCTTTTGTAACGTCGGCCCAGCCTTTGCTTCCCAGATTTCTCAGCAGCCGCAATTGCCCGCCGCCGCCCGATTCGCCGGCAGCAACCAGATCGATCCAGCCATCGTTGTCGTAATCAAGCGCGGCAATTCCCCAGCCGCGCTGCCAGCCTAAATCAGGGAGCGGAACACGTTCCAGCCGCTTCCCTTCCACATTCCGCCATAAGCTGATGCCCGGCGCACCGGCATGCGTGAACGCCAGATCCATCCAGCCATCTTTGTCGAAATCGAAAGCCACCACGCCGACAGCCGGAGGTAACTTCTCTCTGCTGAAATCGATGCCAGCGAGCGCCGTGAATTTTCCTTCGCGGGGATTGAGATAGACGGAAGCTCCCGTCGCTCCGCCAGCGATGACGAAATCCACCGCGCGGTCGTTATTAAAATCGGTGGTTACGATGCCGGCGCCCGTGGCCGCAAACCCGAGCGCCGTTTCCGCCGACACGTCCGTGAACGTGCTGTTCCCGTTGTTGCGCCACAAAACATTGTGCGGCGACGCGCCTGAAGCACTGGCATCTGGCGCCGTGGTGACGTACAAATCCAGATCACCGTCGTGGTCGTAATCTACGAACGTCACGCCGACGCAGCCTGTTTCTCTGCGAATGCCCACCGCTTGGGTGACGTCCTCAAACTTGCCGTCGCCTTTGTTGTGGAAAAGCTTCAGGCCATCGTTCAGACAAACTGCCAGATCGGTCTTGCCATCATTGTCGAAATCGCCGGCCGCGCATCCCAAGCCGCTACCGGTTAACTGGATTCCCGCGGACTGCGTCACATCTTCGAATCGGCCATCGCCGAGATTGTGCAGCAAACGACTTGCGCCGTTCGCCGCGCCGCTCACCAGAAAAAGATCGGGCTTGCCGTCGCCGTCGTAATCAAAGAAACACGCACCCATGCTCGGGCCGATTTCGACGCGATTTGCACCAGTGCCTTTCGAAACGAATGCATTTGGCTGAGCGACAAATCGCACCGGGATCGCTGCGGGCACATCAGCAACCGCGCTCAGCGGCAACTCCGCGAGCGAGTAACGGCCTTGATCGCCGTAGCCCGCGCCGAATGGCGCACCGAGGTGTTCCGTGGTGATTTTCTGGAAGCGTGCCAGGTGCTCGCGCGCTCCAGCAGCATCGCCCTTGCGCTGAAACGCCCGCGCCAGTCCGAATTCCGCCGAAGCATGGAAAGCATTCAGCGCCAGCCCTTTCTGAAATGCCGCGATGGCATCGTCATACTTCTGCAATTGGGAACTCAAGAAGCCTGCAAAATAGTAGGCATCCGCTTCGTTGGGAACGATTTCCGTGACGTGTTGAAACGCGGCGATGCCCTTTTCCGGCTCCCCGAGGTCTTTGTAAGCGAGTCCGAGGTTGTACCAGGCGAACGCATCCTTGGGTAGTTGTCGCGCTGCCGCCTCGAGCGCGGCGCGCGCCAGCTCCAACTTTTGCTGGGCAAGGAGAGAAACTCCCAGATTCAGCCGCGCCACCGCAAATTTCGCATCGGCTTCGAGTGCTTGGTCGAAATATTTTTGCGCGTCAGCGGGGCGCTGCTGATTCATGTAGGCCACGCCCAGCGTATTGAAGCGATACGCTTCCGCCATTCCGCCACCCGGCGATCCGGACTTTTTTTCTACCGCAACTTTCTCCTGTGCGGACGGAGCACTGGAGCGCAGCAATATCGCAGCGCCGCAAATCAAAAGTGAACAAGTGAAGAGCAGACCTACTGCACGCCGATGAGTTGAATGCATGAAAATAATCATTCCTGTCCGCGCGGAATGCCCGAAAACCGCGTACAACTTATCCGAGCGCAATTAGAATTCTCCTGGCTGCCTTGCGCATCGTCAACCGTTATTATGCGCGCCGGATGACGCATTTCGCCGTTGCTTGACCTGGGCCTCTGGTGCGCTTACTCTCGCTTCAAGTCATGCAGGCATCTCCCCACTCCACGATCCAACAAATTGCCGAAGGCATCCGTTCGAAAAAGTTCTCCCCCGTCGAAATCGTCGAACTCCACCTAAAACGAATCGAGACGTTGCAGCCGAAACTGAATGCATTTGTCCATCTGGATGCCGAAGACGCCCGCGAGCAAGCGCGCGCGGCGGAACTTTCTGTAAGGCGCGGCGCGCAACTCGGACCTCTTCACGGCGTGCCGCTCAGCATCAAAAGCTGCATCGATGTCGCCGGGTGGCCTTGCCCCGCAGGATCGCTTCTCCGTAAAGATTACGTTCCCAAAGAAGACGCTCCGCTTGTTTCGCGATTGAGAGCAGCAGGAGCCATCCTCCTCGGCAGTACAAATACTCCCGAATTTCTAATGGCCTACGAAACCGATAACCGGCTCACGGGAAAAACGAGCAACCCATGGAACTTGGCGCATTCCGCGGGCGGCTCGAGCGGTGGTGAAGCGGTAGCGATCGCGGCTGGCTGTTCGGTCGGTGGTGTCGGCAGCGACGGCGGCGGCTCGATTCGCGTGCCCGCGCATTTTTGCGGAATCTGCGGATTGAAGCCGACGCCTGGCCGCATCCCTGCGACGGGACATTTTCCGCCCGGTGCCGGCGCTTTTTCCTGGATCGGCGTTGTCGGCCCGATGGCGCGCACCATTGCCGATGTGCGCTTGCTCTTCGAAGTGATGGCTGGACCGGACGCGGGCGATGCGCTCTCCGCTCCCGTCCCGTTTCGTGCTTATCGAGAAACTGAACTGCGTGGTGTGCGCGTCGGACTTCTGGAGAGTGACGCCCTTGGCGTGGCCACTCCGGAGACGCGCGCTGCCGTCGAGCGAGCCGCAAAATCGCTCGCCGCGCGAGGCTTCATAGTCGAACCATTTCGACTCGAGGGGCTCAATCGCGCGCTGGAGCTGTGGTGGTTTTTCTTTGGCCCGGTGATTGGCAATTTGTTTCAGGACAGCATCGCGGGACAGGAAAATCTGATCAGCCCGATGCTGCGCGAATATCTCACGTGCGCCAATTCTGGAAATCCAATTACCCACGAACAATTTACGAAGGCGTGTGCCGAACGGGATCTGCTCCGCGCCGAAATTCTGCTTCAAATGAAGGACATGCCGATTCTGCTTTCGCCGGTTTCCACCGGGCCCGCGTTTCGTCACGGCGAGGGAAATTATCTCCCCGGCACGGGATACGTTGACACCATGCGTTTTTCTCAGTGGCTGAACTTGACCGGCTTTCCCGGGGCGTCCGTCCCGGTCAGTCATTCGAATGACGGCCTCCCCATTGGTGTGCAAGTCATCGGCCGGCCGTATGAAGACGAATTGGTCTTGGCGGTCGCAGAAGCCATCGAGCAAGCACGCGGCCCCTGGCAAGCGCCACCGCCCTGAAATCCTCGACGCTATGGCACCTTACGGTTGCGGCTCGCGGGTCAGTTCGGGATTGGGCAGCCGATCGTCACCTTGCGCCTCGCGTTCCTTATCTAATTTGCCTTGCATTCCCTTTTGTGCAGCCGCAAATTCCACGCGCGCTTCCTCTCGCCGGCCCAGCTGCATCAGGATTCGCCCTCGCAGGAAATGTCCGCCATGGATATCCGGCGAGAGACGCAGAGCCGCATCAATCATTTTCAAACCCGGTTCCGGCTTATTTTGCTTCTGGTAGAGCTTTGCGATCCCAAGGTATGAGCCGGCGTTCTTGGCATCGCGTTTCAGCGCTTCCCGAAAAGATTTCTCCGCGTCCTCATCGCGTTGCATGCGCGAATAAAGCACGCCGAGCTGCTCGTAGTTATCGGCGAGATCCGGCTCCAGCGCGATATCGCGGCGAAATTCCGCTTCAGCCCGCTCGTTTTCACCCAATCGCATATACGTGATACCCAAATTGAGGTGCAGGTAAGGGAGGTCCGGATTCCCTTGTGCCGCGAGTTCCAGTTCCGCTTTGCCTTCACCGACTTCGTAGCGGTTCAGAAATGCCTTCCCCATGATGAGGTGAAATTCCGGAGTACCGCCGCCGACAGCGACCATGCGGCTGAGAATTCTCTGATCGAGCTCTTTTTGGCCGGATTCCACCGCGGCGATATCGTAAAGGTAGAGATACAGCACGTCGTTGGACTTCTCGGACCACAGAGGTTCGAGCACCGTCACTGCTTCCGCAAATTTTTTGGTGAAAACCTGGCAGAGTCCTAGAAGGTAGCGCGCCTGTTGCGAATCCGACTGGTCGCGCAAGACGGAAGAGAGCGGCGCGATCGCGGCGGCGTAATTGCCGCGCCGGTATTCTACGATTCCAATATTCAGCCGGATTCCCGCCATCTTCGGCTCGAGTTTCTCGGCCTTGCGCAAGAGTGTGATCGCGCGGTCCAACTCCTTGCGGCGCATGGCGATCACTCCGAGATTCGCATAGGCGGATCCCGCCCGTGGGTCGGCCACGAGCACCTGTCGAAAAGCCGCCTCTGCCGCGCTGAGATCTCCTGCCTGCAGCGCCGCCTGTCCTTTTGCAAACCATTCCTGTGGATCGATCCGCGGGCTTGCAACGGCTGGCGAAGAAGCGGATTGACGCCCCGCTGCTCCTGGCACCGTGGGATTCGAATAGGCTGGTCTGGCTGCGACCGAAAGGACACTCGTCGTTAGCAGGAATGCAAGCTTAGAGGGACTTAAGAAACGTGCGCGCATCGGCACTTAGTGTCCGGCAGACGTGGAGAGATTTCAAGAAGCCTCTGCGGTCTGCGGTGAAAAGGCGTCATCCAGCACCCCGATTGCACGCCCGCCGGTGCTATATCTCACCTCCGTCCAATTTCCTGCTTGACATCCGCCTTTAAATGCACTATTAACTCGTTTTAATAGACAGTTTCAGTGCGGTGCCTGCAGTCGTCGAGTGGTGGAGGCTGTATCCGGGGTAGGAGCTTTCTGCGCGAGGTGACTTCAGGGGTAGCTGCTATAGCCCTCTGCGCCGGGCCTTTGCCTTCCATCGTCTCCCCAAATTCGAATCTTTCTTGGAGGTTTTAACGTGAAGGAAAACTCTAACTTTTCCGGTCATCGAAAGAATATTTTGGGAGCCTCGTGGTTGTGGGTTGGCGTGCTGATTGTGGCGCTGACCCTTCCTCTCGCTTCCCGCGCGCAGGACACTGGCTATATCAGCGGCACCGTCACCGACAAGTCCGGCGCGGCCGTCGTCGCGGCTGAGGTCGTTATTAAGAGCGTTGGGGGCAGCTTGACGCGAACGACCACGTCGAACGCTGATGGCGCTTACGTCGTCCCCGGATTGCCGGGCGGCTCTTACAACATTGTGGTGACGGCAAAGGGCTTCCAAAAATACTCGGCTACTGGAGTGGTGCTGGACGTGGCCCAGAAAATCCGCGTTGACATTCAGTTGACCGTCGGTGCGATTACTGAGGTTGTCGAGGTTACCGGCGAAAGTGTCGCTCAGGTGGAAACGCAATCCTCCGCTCTCAGCAGCACCATCACCGGCAAGCAAATCGACAACCTCGTGCTCAACGGCCGGAATTTTACCCAGCTCGTCAATATTAGTCCGGGCGTCGTTAACATGACCGGTCAGGACGAGGGCACCGTGGGCGTGAATGGCAACGTGTCCTACAGCATGAATGGCGGCCGCACCGAATACAACAACTGGGAACTCGATGGCGGCGACAACATGGATAACGGCAGCAACGCGACACTGAATGTCTATCCCAATCCGGAAGCTATCGCCGAATTTAAAGTTCTCGCCTCCAACTACGGTGCACAGTATGGCCGCAACGGCTCCGGTACCATCGAAGTCGAAACCAAGTCGGGCGGCAACTCCTTCCATGGCAGCGCCTTCGAGTATCTTCGCAACGATTTCTTCAACGCCCGGCCCTGGGAATCCGGCAATGAGCCCGGCAATCCCAACCCGCCCTACAAGAAACATGACTTTGGCTACACCATCGGTGGACCCGTTTATATTCCGAATCATTACAATGCCGACAAGAAGAAGACCTTCTTCTTCTTCTCCGAAGAGTGGCGGCGCGAGAAGAATCCGTCCTCAATTCTTCAAAACGTTCCCTCCGATGCAGAGCGTGGAGGAAAATTCAGCGATCTTTGCTCTCCGACGGCCGGGGTCATCGACACCGTCAATTTCCCGGATTGTCCGGTGAACCTGTCGACCGGTGCGCGCTTCGCCAACGATACGGTGACCGTGGACCCGACGGCTCAGGCGCTCCTTAATCTCATCCCGCACGCGAACACCACCAACAATGGTTTCCCTGCCGTCGCGCAGGTCGTCTCGCTGCCCACCACGTGGCGCGAAGAGCTGGTCCGCATCGATCACAACCTGACCAGCAATGAGCGTTTGACCTTTCGCTACATCCATGATTCCTGGCAGACCGTTACGTCCAATCCGCTCTGGGGCAATGGCGCCAGCTTCACTGATATTCACACGAATTTCGTCGGGCCGGGCACGAGTTTCGTGGCGCGCCTGAACTCCAACATTACTCCCACCCTCCTGAACGAGTTCGTGGCCAGCTACACTGCCGACCACATCATCCTGACCGCGGTCGGCCCAGCAAATCAAACTACATTGCCATCGAGCTTTGCGATGGGCTCTATCTTCAATAACGGTTTCGGCGGAAAGATCCCATCGTTCACTCTTGCCAATAACGTGGCCTATGGTGGCGGTTTCAATGGGGACACCGGTTATTTTCCCTGGAACAACGCCAACCCGAGCTATACCTACCGCGACAATCTGACCAAGATTCTCGGGACCCACACGCTAATTTCCGGCATCTATGTGGTTTTTGCTCAAAAGAACGAGGAGAACTCCCCCTACATCCAGGGAATCCTCAATTTCGATTCGAGCAACACGAATGTCAGCACGGGAAACGGGTTTGCCGACCTCCTGATGGGAAACATCGCGCAATACTCGCAAGTAGACAGCCAGGCCAAGTATTACAACCGCTACAAGATCGTCGAACCCTACTTTCAAGATGATTGGCGCGTTACCAAGCGCTTGACTCTCAACCTGGGTCTGCGCGTCAGTCTCTATGGCACATACCGCGAGCGCTACAAGCATGCTTTCAATTTCGACCCGAACGTCTTCAGTTCCTCCAACTCACCCGCTGTCGATGATGCTAACGGCACGCTCACAGGATTCGCCGGCGCACTGGTCCCGGGAGCCGGCAATCCCTTTAACGGCATCGTCCAGTGCGGCGGCTCGGGAGGAACCTTTCCTGTTCCAGGATTCCCGAACGCCAGCGCTGGCTCCAGTTCAAACGCCGGCTGCCTCAAGGGTCATCTATTCAACCCAGCGCCGCGGATCGGCTTCGCGTTCGATCCCAAAGGCGATGGCAAGACAGCCATTCGCGGTGGATACGGCATTTTCTATGAACACACCAACGGCAATGAAGGCAACACCGAGTCGCTCGAGGGCTCTCCTCCATTTGCTCTCAATGCCTCACAATTCAACGTCACCGGCTACGGCAACATTGGTGGCAGCGGCGGTGCCATACCTTTCTTCCCCCTCAACCCCAACGCCATCCCGAGCAAGGCCGTGTGGCCTTACGTTCAGCAGTGGAACCTTGACGTACAGCATGAACTGCCTTCCCACGTCGTGCTGTCCGTCGCCTACGTGGGTAGCAAGGGAACGCACCTCACCATTCAGAACAACTTGAACCAGCTCCAACCGATTCTGGCTTCCGCCAATCCATATAAGGCAGGCGAACCGATTACCTCCAATGACTGCACCACCAACACCACGTCGAGCGGCGTCGCAATCACAGGTGCGGCTCTCGTCAACCTCGGCATTGCCTGCGGCAACGATCCCAACCCTTCGCGTCCGCTTCAGGGTTACGGCAATATCACTCATCTGTACAATGTGGCCAATTCCATCTACAACGCGTTGCAGGTTACGGCGCACCGTACCGTCGGCGATCTGCAGCTCAGCGTCGCTTACACCTACAGCCACTCCATCGACGATTCCTCGGACCGCTACGACAACGCATTCGTAAACGCGTATAACCTCGCCGCCAACCGCGGCAGCTCCACTTTTGACCAGCGCCACAGTCTGTCCATCAGCTACGTTTATGCCTTGCCGTTCTTTAAAGGCACCGGGCTACAGAATAAACTCCTTGGAGGATGGCAACTCTCCGGTATCACCATTGCTCAGACCGGCACGCCCATTAGCATCACCAATGGCACCAACTTTGGCGACAATGCCGGCGTGGGCAACGGCGTTGGCACCGGTTCCCGCCCCGATCAGGTAAGTAACCCGAATGCCTTCACAAAGACAAATGTTGCGGGCGTTTTCGGGCCTCTTTTCTTTAATCCAGCCGCCTACACACTTCCGACGGGCCTCACCTTCGGCAATGTCGGGCGTGACACGGTGTACCAGCCGGGCCGCTTGAACTTCGATTTCGGCTTGTTCAAGAAGTTCGCGTTCGGGGAACACAAGGAGTTCGATTTCCGCTGGGAGAACTATAACCTCTTCAACCACACGCAGTTCACCGGCCTCGACGGCTCCATGGACTGCACGGGAGGAGCAAATAACTCGGCTGGTGAT